>JAGNZI010000024.1 GCA_017984495.1 Flavobacterium sp. | reverse complement strand
GCAAAAATATTGCCAAGTAACTCATCGTTGGTTACTTCACCTGTAATTTCGCCAAAGAAAAATAAAGCACTTCGAATATCAATTGCCATTAAATCAGATGAAATTCCAGCATCTAAGCCCCATTTCACTTTCTGAATTTCTTCTAAGGCTTTGAGCAATGAATCATAATGACGCGTATTGGTTACAATGGTTTCATTATTGCGTAAAGCACCTGTATTTACAAAAGAAAGTAAGGTGTTTTTAAGTTCGTCAATACCAATTTTCTGTTTGGCTGAAATAGTTTCAAGTTTCAGGTTTAAAGTTTCAAGTTCTTGGCGAATTGTTTCAACTTCATTTATAGAAAGCAAATCAACTTTGTTTAGGATAACTACAAGTGGTTTTTGAGGAAATTTGTTTTTAATTTTCTCGATTTCAACCTGAAACTTTAAACCTGAAACTTGTAATTCTTTTGCGTCTAGCAAAAGAATTACAACCTGTGCTTGCTCAATTTTCTCAAATGTCTTTTGAATTCCGATGCTTTCTACCACATCTTTTGTTTCGCGTATTCCTGCGGTATCAATAAATCGGAAACCAATGCCGTTAATGACCAATTCATCTTCAATCGTATCTCGAGTAGTTCCCGCAATATCAGAAACTATGGCGCGTTCTTCGTTCAATAATGCATTTAATAGAGTTGATTTTCCAACGTTTGGTTCGCCAACAATGGCCACCGGAATTCCATTTTTAATTACGTTTCCAACGGCAAATGAGTCAATTAATCGTTTCAGTACGAATTCAATGCGGCTAATCAATTCATGAAAAGCGGTTCGATCGGCAAATTCAACATCTTCTTCGGCGAAGTCTAATTCCAATTCGATTAAGGAAGCAAAATTTAGCAGTTCTTCACGCAATTTTGCAATTTCATTACTGAATCCACCGCGCATTTGTTGCATGGCAATTTGATGACTTGCTTCGTTATCGGAAGCAATTAAATCGGCCACTGCTTCGGCTTGTGATAAATCTAGTTTTCCGTTTAAAAAAGCACGTAAGGTAAACTCTCCGGCTTGCGCCATTTTTGCTCCTTTTCGAAGCAATAACTGAATGATTTGTTGTTGGATGAATACCGAGCCGTGACACGAAATCTCAACCACATGTTCGCCCGTATATGAGTTAGGTCCTTTAAAAATAGAGAGCAAAACTTGATCCAGCACTTTGGTATCATCAACAATGTGACCCAAATGTATTGTATGCGTTTTTTGCTGGGTAATGTCTTTTCCAGAAACCGAATCAAATACCTGAGACGCTATAGTTATAGCCTCTTTACCAGATAATCGAATAATAGCAATAGCGCCTGCGCCCGATGGCGTAGCTAGTGCAACTATGGTTTCTTGTGGAATCATCTTTTTACTTTAATGTGCAAAGATAAATTAAAGTTAGAAGTTAGAAGTTGGAAGTTAGAAGTTTTTTTGTAGTTACACAAAGTCTCGCAAAGTCTCGCACGAAGTTTCACAGCGTTTTACTTTACATTTAAATAAATCTGCAAGCATCAGTCAAATCCGTTTCATCCGCGTTTTAAAAAATCTTTGAGTTCTTAATGCTTTCCTTGTGCTCTTTGTGGTTAGACCATATTAAAAAACCACTTTCGCTTTACAGCTCAGTGGTTTTTAAGTTAAGGTTGGTTTAGATTTTTATTAATTGCTCAGCATAACTGGCATTACTAACATGGTTACGGTTTCACCCTCATCTAGGCCATCTACTGGAGTTAAAATTCCTGCACGGTTTGGCATCGACATTTCCAATTGGATTTCGTCGCTCGATAAATTGTTCAACATTTCGGTTAAGAAACGAGAGTTGAAACCAATTTGCATGTCATCTCCTTGGTAATCACAGGTTAAACGCTCATCAGCTTTGTTAGAATAATCAATATCTTCTGCCGAAATATTCAATTCAGTTCCAGCGATTTTTAAACGGATTTGGTGCGTGGTTTTGTTTGCAAAAATAGCTACACGTCTTACCGAGTTTAAAAATTGTACTCTATTGATTAATAATTTATTTGGATTTTCTTTTGGAATAACTGCTTCGTAATTGGGATATTTTCCATCAATTAAGCGACACGTTAATACATAATTTTCAAATGAAAATGTTGCGTTAGCATCGTTATATTCAATCGCTACTTCCGCATCAGAAGCCCCTAAAATTCCTTTTAAAATGTTCAAAGGTTTTTTAGGCATAATAAAATCGGCTACTTGCGATGCTTTGACATCGGTACGGGCATATTTTACTAATTTGTGAGCATCGGTGGCTACAAAAATCAAGCCTTCTGGTGAAAATTGAAAAAACACACCGCTCATTACTGGGCGTAAATCATCGTTTCCAGCAGCAAAAATGGTTTTGCTAACAGCAGTTGCTAATACCTCAGCAGGTACAATCGTTTTGGAAGGATCGTCTAAAACGACTGCTTTTGGAAATTCTTCTCCCGGAGCATAAGCAATTGCATATTTACCCGAATTAGAACTAATTTCTACGGTTGAATTGTCTTCAACGGTAAAAGTAAGCGGTTGTTCAGGAAAGGTTTTTAAAATATCCAATAAGAGTTTGGCTGGAATCGCAACACTTCCTTGGCTTTTAGAATCAATTTCTAAAGTCGCCGTCATGGTGGTTTCTAAATCGGAAGCCGAAACTTTTAATGCGTTATTGTCTAATTCAAATAAGAAATTATCAAGAATAGGTAAGGTGTTACTACTGTTGATAACACTTCCTAAAACTTGTAATTGTTTTAATAAATACGAACTTGATACTATAAACTTCATCATCATGTATTTTAAAATCGTTATTGATTTTATATTTCACAAATATATTCTAAATCTATTCAAATGCAAAAACAAATTATCAACAACTAACGGCTGTATCTTTTTTTGCGTAGGTAGGTAAATAAAAATCCAAATAAGGCTAAAATGATCAATGGTATCCCAACAGTTATCAGCTGTGCCTTGGTATAATTGGCATAAACCGCTTCTTTGTTCAACAACGGTAAATCAACGTCTTTACTTCGTATGTTAATAAGTCCGTTATCGTCTAATAAATAATTTACACAATTCAATAAGAACTCTTTATTGCCATAGAGTTGATTAGTCCATTTGTCAAATCCCAATTCCAATGGCATCCCTTTATCTAATTGGTTTTTGATTACATCTCCATCCGCTATGACAATCATTTTATTGTCTTTTCCAATGGCTTTAAATTGTGAATCAGCAAAAGGTAATACCCTGTTTTGGTAGGCCGATTTGAATTTGCCTTCCATCATAACTGCTACGGGTAGCAATCCTTTTCCGGCATATTCTTCGGGTGTGGTTTCTTCGCTAATTGAAGCTAGCGAAATTGGAGTTGGTGTTCCAATTGTTTTTGAATATTCAGACGAACTCAGTAACACCGTTTTTTTCAAGTCATTTGTTAACAATTCAATCGGACTCGTAAATTCGAACTTAATTCCCTCCATATTTTTTACGATGGGATGGGTGGAAGTTGGATAAATAAAAGGAGCATATTTCCAATTGTATTGTTGCAATTGGGTTTCGCTTCCTTGACTGCCCGTTGCAATTTTTATGGGTGTAGCATATTCATCTTTGATCAATAAGGGATTCATACGAATACCATATTTGAAGAATAAATCAGTTAAATTCAAGTCGCGTGGATAGGCTAAAATAGTCCCTGTTTCATTATACAAGCTGTCCATATCTGCTGCAACGGCATCCATTAGCCAAAGTGTTTTTCCGCCGTTCATAATGAATTGGTCTAACACTTGTTTTTCAGCTTCCGTGAAGGCTTCCGTGGGTTTAGCAATAATAGCTAAATCGTATTTTTTTAAGGCAGCTAAGCTTGGGCCGGGTTGATTCGCGACCGAATCGAGTGTAAACGGTCCAATGTAATAACTTTCTTTAACGGTGGTTAGAAAATCAGCAATTAAGGGTTCGATTAATTCACCATTCCCTTTGATAACGGCAATTTTCTTTTGTTTTTCTTTCGAAATTTTAGTGATGGCTTCTGCAAATCCAAATTCCAAATGCTGAACCGAACTAATAACTTTTTCCTCAGTTGAGGCACCCATGAGGTTTTTTAACAGGCTTACTTTGGTGAATTTATCGCCATAGGTTGCTTGTGCCCAAGGAAAAACCACTTCTTGCGACTGTTTTCCTTTGTCTTCAACAGTAATGCTCAACGGTTGCATGCCGCGTTCATAAAATTCTTTCATGACTTCCACCCGCATGCTTTCTTTTTCAATCGGGTTTTTAAATTGGAATACAATGTTTGAATTGTAGGCCGAAAATTCTTCTAATAATTGCTTGGTCTCGTTTTGTAAGCGTTTGAATTCGGGCGGAAAATTACCTTCTAAGTATACATCAATATACAAAGGACTATCCACCTCTTCAATAATTCTCAAAGTCGTTTCCGACAACGTATAGCGTTGGTCCTGTGTTAAGTCAAAGCGTTTGAAAAAGAAATGGCTCAGTAAATTGAGTACGACCAAAACGACCAATATACTTCCTAGTTGCTTTACGGCTGTTTTTTTTGCTACTTTCATTACCATTTCAAAGATTTAAGTTGATAAACCGTTGCCGATAAAAACAGAAACGTAATACTTACAAAATATACGATATCACGCGTATCTATAACACCGCGACTCATACTTTTAAAATGAAAATCCATACCTAAAACAGCAACTAGCGAACTGTAATTCCCGAGAAGTGAAGCAATGCCATCAAATCCAAAATAGAAAAAGAAACAACAAAAAACGGCCACGATAAAAGCAACGATTTGATTGTCTGAAAGGGTAGAGGTAAAAATACCGATGGCTGTATAGGCTGCTATTAAAAACAACAAACCAAAATAAGAACCCAATGTACTTCCCATGTCGATGTTTCCTTGCGGATTGCCAAAATGCGAAATGGTGACAACATAAATTAGGGTAGGAACAATAGCCAAAACAATTAATATAAAAGCGCCTAAGAATTTCCCGTTTACGATGTCCCAATTGGAAAGGGGTTTGGTAAACAACAATTCGATAGTGCCTTGTTTTTTTTCATCGGAAAAACTGCGCATGGTTACCGCAGGAATTAAGAAAATTAAAATCCATGGGGCCAATTTAAAATACGGACCTAAATCGGCAAATCCGGAATTTAAGATGTTGAATTCGCCTTCAAAAACCCAAAGGAACAAGCCGTTGAGTAAAAGAAAAATAGCGATAACTAAATACCCTATTGGCGAGCCAAAAAAGGATTTAATTTCGCGTAATAATAATGCTTTCATTTTATATTATTTTTTGTTTCATGTTTAGCTTCTGTCTATTCGGCTTCGCCTCGGGTCAGGTTTAGCTTCGCCTCGGGTCAGGTTTCAAGTTTTGATTTAAGGTTTAAGGTTTCAGGTTTCAAGTTTCTTCCAATTGTCCATCATCCATCTCCCAACTTCCATCTCCTAACTCAAAGTTACCAATCGATCCACACTCCAAGCTTCGGGTTTGTCACTGAATAAGGCTTTAGTATAACTCCAAACTTCATTAAATAGTATGGAGTTGCGATACTTTTCTAAGGCTGCTTCGTTTTCCCAATAACTATATGTAAAAAAGATGCGTGGGTCGTTTTTGTCCTGATAAAGTTCGAGAAACTGATTGCCTTCAAAACTTCGGATATGATGCTTAACGGTTTCAAAATTGGCCAAAAATGCAGCAATTTTGTCTTCGTGAAAACGCATTTTTACGATTCGTATGAACATGATTAATTTTTAAATTCGATGGTTATAGTGTCTCTAAATTTAATGCCCAATAAAGTAGACGCTGAGCCCACAGTTTTTGGGTTACTCTTGTAAATGGCAATTTCCAAAAAGCCATTTTCGTTGAATAAGGCTAAAAAATCACCTTCAAAATCTTTCAATTGTTTGTTTTCTGCTACTGGGAAATCAGAGTAGTTTTTATGAATTCGGGATAGTTTTTTGTTTTTTATCTGTATCTCAAATTTTCGATTGCGAGCTACTTCAATAAACTGTTTTTGCGATACATTGGTCACACAATTTCCAAAGGAGTCGATATAAATGATCTGACCTTTAAGTGTTTTTAAGTCATTGGAAACGCTTGTGTGGACAGCATTCACCGGTTTTAATTCACTTATCTCTTTCCCAATAACGTTCAATAATCCACCACGGGCAATATGGCATGCCACGGCTACAAAAACATCCATATCACTCGCATTACTTTGCAAGCGTTCGTGAATGTTAATGGCGACCATTTTTTGTACTACTTTTTTTTGTAGCAAGGCATTTAAGATACCGTTATCGGCACAAATGAAAAAATGATCGTCCCATTGCAGCGCTATGTGTTGGGTATCGCCCACGCGTTCGCTATCCACACCAATAATATGTATGGTGCCTTTTGGAAAACTCGAATAGGCTGCTTCAATACAATAACTGGCCTCTAAGGTGTTGAATAAATCTATGGAATGCGAAATATCAATAAGCGTTGCCACTTTGAGTTCAGACAGTATTTTTCCTTTCAAAGCGCCTACAAAATAGTCTTTGTGCCCAAAGTCGGTAGTTAACGTAATTATTGACATTTATTTGTTTATAACTTATTTTAAAAACAACAGTTGTTTTTACTAAATTTGATTGCAAAGCTACTATAAATTTAGCGCTTCAAAAATAATTAAAAAAACAACGCCTTTGAACGAAAGAGTCATAGAATTAATCGATATTGCACCAAAAGAATTTTGGGGAACGCAAGATGCTCATCTTGAAAGCATTAAGAAATATTATCCGAAGTTAAAAATTGTGGCTCGAGGGACAACCTTAAAAGCGTTTGGCGAGGCGGAAATTCTAGACGAATTTGAAACCCGTTTTAGACGATTGATGCAGCATTTTTCGCGTTACAACAGTATAGATGATAATGTGATTCTTCGGGTGCTGGAAACAACGCACCAACACGATGAGGCACATCATATGAACGATCGGGATAAAATTTTAGTCCATGGAATAGGTGGTAAGCTGATTAAAGCCATGACACCCAACCAACAAAAATTGGTCGATACCATTTATAAAAACGATATGGTGTTTGCGATTGGTCCGGCTGGTACTGGTAAAACCTACACGGGAGTCGCTATGGCTGTAAAAGCCTTAAAGGAAAAACAAGTCAAGCGTATTATATTAACACGTCCGGCGGTAGAAGCAGGTGAGAATTTAGGATTTTTACCGGGAGATATGAAAGAAAAATTAGATCCCTACATGCAGCCACTTTATGATGCATTGCGCGATATGTTGCCGCCACAAACTCTAGAAGATTATATTCTAAAAGGGATTATTCAAATTGCTCCGTTAGCCTTTATGCGGGGACGTACCTTGGATAATGCGTTTGTTATTTTAGATGAAGCGCAAAATACCACGCATTCCCAAATGAAGATGTTTCTAACGCGTATGGGTAAAAATGCTAAATTTATGATTACGGGTGATCCCGGCCAGGTAGATTTACCAAGACGCACCATCTCGGGATTAAAAGAAGCGATTCTAATTTTGAAAGATGTAGAAGGTGTGGGAATTATCTATTTAGACGACAAAGACATCGTGCGTCACAGATTGGTCAAGAAAATTATTGATGCCTATAAAAGCATTGAAAATAACGATTAAATAATTCATTAAAACAGGCACTATTATTAGTGTCTTTTTTTTACTTTTGTACCAGACAAACAACAACACAACAATGAATACAATTACCACTACAAATTTTAATTTTCCGGGTCAGAAATCAGTATACAGAGGAAAAGTTAGAGAAGTGTACAACATCAATGACGAATTATTGGTCATGGTGGCTACCGATCGACTTTCAGCTTTTGATGTGGTTTTACCCAAAGGAATTCCGTATAAAGGGCAAATTTTAAACCAAATTGCTACAAAATTCATGGAATTAACCGCTGATATTGTTCCCAATTGGTTAGTGGCTACTCCCGATCCAAATGTGGCTGTAGGACATTTGTGTGAACCTTTTAAAGTAGAAATGGTTATTCGTGGTTATTTATCGGGTCATGCAGCACGTGAATATGCAGCGGGAAGAAGACTACTTTGCGGTGTGGAAATGCCAGAGGGATTGAAAGAAAATGATAAATTTCCAACACCCATCATCACCCCAACAACTAAAGCTGATAACGGATCGCACGACGAAGACATTTCGCGTGAAGCTATTTTAGCCAACGGAATTGTAACCGAAGAAGATTACTTAATTTTAGAGAAATATACCCGAGCGTTATACCAACGAGGAACTGAAATTGCAGCATCTCGTGGTTTAATCTTAGTGGATACCAAATACGAATTTGGGAAAACCAAAGACGGACAAATCGTATTAATCGACGAAATCCACACACCAGATTCATCGCGTTATTTCTACGCAGAAGGCTACCAAGAAAGACAAAACAACAACGAAGAACAAAAGCAATTGTCAAAAGAATTCGTGCGTCGTTGGTTAATTGAAAACGGATTTCAAGGAAAAGAAGGGCAACAAATTCCAAACATGACGGATGAATACATCGAAACGGTTTCCGAGCGTTATATCGAATTGTTTGAAAATATTATAGGGGATTCTTTTGTAAAAGCGGATATTTCTAATATACAAGAACGTATTGCGAAAAATGTATTACATTACTTAGAAAACAAATAATAGCAACTGGTTATTCAATAAAAAATCCCGAGTGTTAGCTCGGGATTTTTTTTACTTTATTAGATCGTTGTGTTTGGGATCAAAATCTACCGTCCATTCGATACCATATTTATCTCTAAACATTCCGAAATAGGATCCCCACGGACTATCGTCTATTGGAAATTCAATCGTTCCACCGGCAGAAAGGCCGTTAAAGATATGATCGGCTTCTTCTTTGCTTGCAGCACTTACCGCAATTTTACTTCTATTTTCGTTTTCATTTACTTTACCCATGAAGGCAGGAACATCGTTACCCATTAAAATATTTTGACCAATTGGTAGCGTAATGTGCATAATTTTATGAGCTTCACTTTCTTCGATGGGGAATTCAGGAGTTTCCATTTCTTTAAAGCGAGTAACTTGAGCAAATTCGCCACCAAATACCGATTGGTAAAAAAGAAATGCTTCCTCGGCATTGCCATTAAAATTGATGTATGGATTAATTTGTGCCATGAAATCAGGTTAGGAATTATTTTTTATTTTTTCCCGAATTGAATGTAAAGCGTTCGACCGGGCTCTCTGGTTTTTGGTTTTTAGCAGCAGGTTTTCCTTTGCCAAAGGGTTTTTTAGGACCGGTTGTTTTAGGTGTAAACGGTTTTTTTGCTTCGGTTTTTTTATACGATGGTTTTGCATCACCTTCTTTAGCGTACACTTCTTTTAAAGGTATTTTTGAGGTTTTAATCTGTTGCAGTACTTCCATTGGTTGTTTCGGATCTTCTTTGGTGCCGCGCAAATAAATAACCAAACCGTTTAAAAAATTACGCAACAATTGGTCGCCACATTCCATAAAATTGGGATGATCTTCGCTGCGAAAGACATTGCCTAATTCTCCTTTAGAGACCCTAAAATTGACCAAGTTTAAGATTTCAATTATTTGATCGTCACGCAATTGCAAGGCTACACGCAACTTTTTAAAAACATCGTTATTGTTCATAGTAGTAAAGTAGGTACTTTAAAGGTACTTTTATAAATTAAAACAGCCAAAGATACGCTTTTGCGAATTCTTTTGCCCATAATTTTTCGTTATGTTTTCCTTGTGGAACAACCCGTTTCGTTGTCAAGTGTAAGCAAGAGCAACGTGTTGTGTTTAGTGACGAAGCCATGCGGTCCATATCGGATACCATGGTCTCGCTTTCACTGTCGCCACACATGAAATAAATTTTTGATTTCAGTGTTTTAATTTGTTCGGTGCGTGCATAGACTTCGGGATTGATCCAAAATGCGGGGGAAAAAACCAGGGCTTTGCCAAATACTTTTGGATAGGTAATGGTCGCATAATAGGAGAGTAATCCCCCTAGTGAACTGCCTCCAATTCCGGTATGGTAGCAACCGGTTTTTGTTCGGTAATTCGTGTCGATGTAAGGTTTGAGTTGGGATACAATGAAGTCGATATAAAGCGTTCCTTTACCGCCGCCATATTGTTCGTTTTTAAAGGGCGTTAGTTCATCGATGCGTTTTTCATTACCGTGAGCGATTCCTACTACAATGATTTCTGCTTTTAAACTGTCAAGAGTTTCATCAATGCGCCATTCTCCAGCATAGGATGTCGCTGCATCAAATAAATTTTGGCCGTCGTGCAAATACAATACCGGATATTTTTTGGTGGTTTGCGCATAATTTTCAGGCAAATACAGCCAGATTTTTTTGGTGGTTTGGAGTTGTGGGGCTTCTAAAAGAAAGGTGGTTACATTTTTTTGCGCCCAAAGGCAACTAACAGCTGTTGAAAAAAAGAGCAAAAAAAAGAGGAATTGTTTTTTCATTTTTTATATTTGATAGACCAATTGTGTTATAAAAATACTATTTTGATGGAGACTTACCAAGAAAAAATCAGTTTGTTGCAAGAAATGATCGACTTTGCCCTTGTTGATGGCGCATTGCACGATAGAGAGTACGATTTTCTAGAAATCGTTGCTCAAGAACTGCAAATTGACAAAGCCACATTCCTGAAACTATTTGCCAATCGCGGACAAAGTAAGGTCATCAAAGATGAATTCAATAGAATATGTCAATTTTATCGATTGGCCTTATTGATGCATAGTGATGGGGTACTCCACGAAAGAGAACAAGTGAAAATTAATGAATTGGGCATCAACATGGGATTGAATCCCTATGCCATGAAACGCGTATTACACTTGATGAAAACTTCGCCCAATCAAATGGTTTCGGCAGAAGTATTGTTGGCTATTTTTAGCGAGCAGCACAATTAATTCCCAAACTGCGATTCGTTGTCTTTAATGTAAGTAACAATTAAACTCACAACATCTTCTTCACTTTCATTGGTAAAGAAAATTTCGTCCAAATCTTCCCAACCCGACAGTACTTCTTCATCGGCTTTCGCAATTAATGCTTGGCGTTCGGTTAAATCTGTGGTGTATTTTTTTGGAAATATCTTTACTGCATTTGCGATGATTTCGGCAGTTTTAGGAGCTTTTATTTCTTGATATGAGGTAATGATTTCCTCTACAAAGTTTCCGGCTTCCGAAGTAAAAAAGAGTTGGAATCCACCGTCTCCCATAGCTCCTTCAAAAATATCGATGAATACAAATACTTGTTCTTCATCCGTAAGTTCAGAGAAATCTTCTGTAGCTTCTTTCTTTTCCCAAATTAATGTGCCAATCGCTTCAATAATGGCTACTTCGTCTTCAAGTCGTAATATGTTGTTAATCGTTTTCATTCGTTTTTCTTTAAATTATTTTTATTATCACAGTAGTCTAAATTCACGTAACCAAGAGCCGCTTAACAGCAATACTCTTAACTCCCAACTTATAACTTATCTTGTAATGCTTTGATTTCGTCTCTTAATTTTGCGGCTTGCATAAAGTCCAATTCTTTGGCCGCTTTTTCCATTTGTTTTCGGTATTCTCGTATTTTTTTCTCGATTTCGGGTTTGGATAAATACAAGCTTTCAGGCTCAGCTGCTTTTAAGGCTTCTCTTTCAAAATAGCCGGTCGATACCGAATTACCACTTAAAGCACTGCCCAAACTTTTATTCAAGGCTTTGGGTTCCAAGTTGTTTTCGGTATTGTACCGAATTTGTTTTTCGCGTCGATACGTAGTTTCGTCAATGGTTTTTTGCATGGAAGCCGTGATTTTATCGGCATACATGATAGCCTTTCCGTTGACGTTTCGCGCGGCTCTTCCTACCGTTTGTGTCAGCGAGCGATGGCTTCGTAAAAAACCTTCTTTATCGGCATCCAAAATTGCGACTAACGAAACTTCGGGCAAATCCAAACCTTCTCGTAATAAATTTACTCCAATCAAAACGTCAAAAATGCCTTTTCGTAAATCTTGCATGATTTCCACCCGTTCGAGTGTATCAACATCAGAATGAATATAGCGACAGCGAATGGCTACTTTCGTCAAATATTTGGCCAATTCTTCTGCCATACGTTTGGTTAAAGTGGTCACTAAAACTCGTTCGTCTGCCTCGCAACGCAATTGAATTTCTTCGATCAAGTCGTCAATTTGATTGGCACTCGGACGCACTTCGATAATTGGATCTAATAATCCTGTTGGGCGAATGACTTGTTCCACATAAACCCCTTCGGTTTTTTGTAATTCATAATCCGCGGGTGTAGCCGAGACATAAATGACTTGGTTTTGTAGCCCTTCAAATTCTTCAAACTTCAACGGTCTATTGTCCATGGCTGCCGGTAATCGAAAACCGTATTCGACCAAATTTTCTTTCCGACTACGATCGCCACCATACATGGCATGTACTTGGGATATTGTGACGTGACTTTCATCGACCACCATTAAATAATCATCTGGGAAATAATCTAACAAACAGAACGGACGTGTGCCGGGTTCTCTGCCGTCAAGATAACGAGAATAGTTTTCAATTCCGGAACAGTAACCCAATTCGCGAATCATTTCTAAATCAAAATTGGTGCGTTCTTCCAAGCGTTTGGCTTCTAAATGTTTGCCGATTTCTTTGAAATAATCGACTTGTTTTACCAAATCTTGTTGGATTTCCCAAATGGCATTTTGCAGGACATCAGGTGAGGTCACAAACATATTTGCCGGGTAAATGGTCAGTTTTTCATAGCGTTCAATCACTTGAGCGGTGCGGGCATCAAACGCTTCAATCTCTTCGATTTCATCTCCAAAAAAGTGAACGCGAAAAGGTTCATCGCCGTAGCTTGGAAAAATCTCGAGGATATCTCCTTTGATACGGAAATTTCCGGGAGTAAATTCGGCTTCGGTTCGCGAATATAAACTTTGTACCAAGCTGTGCATTACTTTCGTACGGGAAATGATTTGTCCGGTTGCTAAATTGATGACATTTTTTTGAAATTCAACCGGATTTCCAATTCCATACAAACAGGAAACCGACGAAATTACAATGATATCTCTTCGTCCGGAAAGTAGGGCAGAAGTTGTGCTAAGTCGTAATTTTTCAAGTTCTTCATTGATCGATAAATCTTTTTCAATATAAGTTCCTGTAACAGGAATAAAGGCTTCGGGTTGGTAATAATCATAATACGAAACAAAATATTGCACCGAATTATTCGGAAAAAATTGTTTGAATTCTGAATACAACTGAGCTGCTAATGTTTTGTTGTGTGCTAAAACTAAGGTTGGTTTTTGCACTTCTTGCACCACATTTGCCACGGTAAATGTTTTTCCAGAACCTGTAACTCCTAATAAAGTTTGGTATTTTTCCCCATTGCTAATCCCTTTTGAAAGTTTTTCAATAGCTTGTGGTTGGTCACCAGTAGGTTTATATTCAGAGACGACTTGGAATTTCATGAAGCGTTAGGCAAAATTTGAAAAAATGTAAAGGTACAAAGTTAGGGTTTATTCGTTAGAAAAACGCCATTCCTTTTGTTGCTTTTCGCTAAGAAAGGTCCAAGCTACAAACCTACTTCTTTTTTGGCCTTGTGCCATTTCAGTTGTTTTTATTGTTACAGCTCCCACTTTATTGAGGGTTCTGTATATGGTTTTTAAATTATCTTTTTTAGACACCAAGGTCGTAAACCAAAAACATTGAAAGGGGTATTTGACACTTTCATAAATCATCTGGGTGATGAATCCGATTTCGCCACCAACACACCATAATTCGGCGTCATGTCCGCCAAAATTCAATTTTTTTTCGGCCGACTTCAATTGGTTTACTTTTCTTGAATTGGCCTTGGAAGCGGCTGTTTCGGAGGCATGAAACGGCGGATTGCAAAGCGTAAAGCTAAATTTATCTTCGGGTAAAATGATGTTTTTAAAGATATAACGCGATTCGGTTTGTAATTGCAAACTGATCGCTTCGCTTATTTGGGGATTTTGTGCAATTATTTTTTTACAATTTTGAAGCGCATTTTCGTCGATGTCAACTCCTACAAAGCTCCAATCATAACTCGAATGACCAAGTATTGGATAAATGCAATTGGCACCCACACCAATGTCTAAACCTACGATATGTTCTCCTCTTGGGAGTATTCCTTCATTGGATTCGGTTAGTAAATCGGCCAAATAGTGAATGTAATCGGCTCTTCCTGGAATAGGGGGGCATAAATAATTGGGAGGTAGGTCCCAATTGTCAATTCCATATTCTGAGAGGAGTAAGGCTTTGTTCAAAGTCTTTACAGCTTCAGCGTTACTAAAATCGATGGTGGTGTCATTTGTTAACGCATGGGTTACCACATGAACTTCTAGCTCGGGTAAGACCGTGATTAGTTGCTGAAAATCATATCTAAATCGATGCGGATTTCTAGGATGCAGGTTGCTTTTTTCGGTGAGAACAGTTTTACTTTTCATGAAAATAATTGGCTAGCCAAATGTAGTATTTTTTGGAGAGGTGTACAAGGTCAAATGGGTTGTTAGTCCCAACATTCCATGAGTAATAAATCACCAGATTGATGTTCGATGGTAACAATACCATCAGCGAGTACTTGATTGCTTGTTCCTGTTCGGTACCCCAATTCAAGTGTTTCATTGTGTAGGGCATACATGAGATTTTGGGTGCTAATACCGCTTACTTTTCCTACTGGAATTAAGGAGAGGGTAGTCTTAGCAGTATACCATTTATCAAATTTTTTGGGGAGTAAAAATACTTTTGAGTGATCGTCTAAGACCACAATCTTGAGTTGGTTGCGGTATTGAACAATTGTTGTCATATTCGTAAATGTGTGGTCCGCACGTTTGCCTGTGGCCCAAATGACATTAACGGCTTTATGTCCTTTCTCGATGAGGTACTCAAACGCTTTTTCTAAATCGGTTTTGTCTTGATCTGGCGCATGTATGATCTCCAAAGGATATTGTTTTTCTAAATAGAATTGGGGATCAAAATCTCGGTCAAAATCGCCCAAAACGACATCTACTTTAATGCCTAAATCCGCCACACGTTCAATAGCTGAATCCAATGCAATTATGCGAGGAGACCATTCCAGTAATTGCCCCATGAGTTCTTGGCTACAAGCCGCACCATTAGCAATGATTAATGCCGGTTCTTGGTCGTCGCGAACAATGTGATGAGAGGACATGGACTTGGGTTTAAACTATTGAATGATATATGTTTGTTGATCGATTTCTGAAACACTAAAAAAGCCAAGTGCAAAGTTATTAAAATTTGTTTGGTTGATAATGTTTCCTCTAACCGTTGCAGGTGGCGTTTGAAACGGACTCCCGCTATTGGTTCCTGCCACGCTTAATAGAATATTCAAATAATTATAATAGCGTTGGGAAATACCGTGTAAGGTAAATTGGATCTCATCAGCTACTTTTAATCGGTCACTGGCATACAACCCAAATATTTGATTGCCTTGAAAAAAAGCATCATCAATTACGTCATATTCCGGCATCACACTGTAGGGTGTTTGAAATTGAATCAAGTAGAAGTTGGGGGTATTTGCAGGGTCCTGAAATAAGAATTTAACCTCGATTTCATTTCCAGTCAAACCGCCATTATTGTTTTGTTCTACGGTGTCGATCTGTGGAACAGCTTTTAACTGTTCGCTTGCAGTATAGGTTTGTCCTTCATAGATTACAGTTAAAACATATGTTTGTCCGATTTCGGGAATAAAATTAGAGCAACTATAATTTCCGGTGCCGGGAGTTTCTATAAAATCAAATCGCACGTTATTGCCATTGGTTACAAAGACTGTCGCCCCTGATGCTGGTGGTACTGCCGATGCGTAGAAATCGGTGGTGGTGGTTAAGGTTATGGTTTGCTGGTTTCCAGGCGTGCCTTTTTTCCATTTCAGTGGGGCATCTATAACGAGTTTTGCAGGAGCTGTATCTAAATCGATCTCAACAACATCTTCGCAAGAGCTAAAAAATACAACACACAATAAGGTTATTAATTTTAATGTAGTTTTCATGAGATTAAAATTTAAAGTTATACGTTACACTGGGAACCATTCCAAAAATAGACAAACGAACCGCCTCATTGTTCCCCGAATCTTGGTTTTGTCTAAAGCTAATAGAGGCTGCATTTTTACGGCTGTATACATTATAAATTCCAAACACCCATTCGCCTTGCCAATTTCTGTTTTTATTTTTATTGGGAAGTAATGAAGCCGAAATATCCAATCGGTGGTAGGTTGGTAGGCGGTTTTCATTGCGCAATCCATACGTTGGAATAGTAATGCCTTGGTATTGGTATTGACCATTTGGATAGGTTACAGGTTGCCCCGATTGTAAGGTGAAAATACTACTAAAACTCCATTTTTCATTCCATTTGTACATGCTTGTTACTGATAAGTTGTGCAATTTATCCCAACCTGTTTTGTACCAAGCCCCATTGTTAATTCCAGATTCTAAAGAAGTTCTGCCAGGTGTTTGTTGTTCAGAACGTGAAACGGTGTACGAAAGCCAGCCGTTAAATTTTCCTTCATTTTTTCGAACCAAAACTTCCAGACCATAGGCTCTAGCGTTCCCATTTAAAACCACTTGTTCGATCGCATTATTGGCGATTAAATCGGCGCCATCAATATAATCCAAACGGTTTTTTATTTTTTTATAAAAGGATTCAATTTCTAAGCTGTATTTTCCATTTTTGAGTTCGGCAAAATAACCAACAGCCATTTGATCTAGGATTTGAGGTTTTAAAAAGTTGTCACTCGGTGCCCAAACATCTAGGGGGGTTGGCGATTGCGTATTCGAAATTAAATGCAGGTATTGTGACATTCGGTTGTAGCTCATTTTTATCGATTGGTTGTCGTTCAATAGGTAAGCAAGGGCTATACGAGGTTCCAAATTGTTAAATTTTGCAATGGTTTCATTTGATCCGTAGTACGTGCTTCCTGTTGGCGTTGCTTTTTCGTAGATCTGTTGTTCCGAATTAAAAACGACGGCTTGATTATTCGCATAGGTATTGATTTTTTGTTCGCCCAAGCGGTAAAAAAGACTGTAACGTAACCCATAATTGATGGATAATTTATCGGAAAGTTGTTGTTCTACATCAAGATATACGGCAGGTTCAAAAGCGTATTTTTTATCCAATTGATCCGGATTGATCCCAGAATTTGTATTTGAAGGGACTATTTTTCCGGGGTTAAAATCATAATAAACGGTATTTACACCATAAAACAATTTGGTTCGATCATTAATATAGTGTTTCAAGTCGTATTTGAAATTGTAGTTTTTAATTCCGCTGTCCCAGTTAAATCCTACAAAGTCAAGCGTCAATCCGTAATAATAATCACTATAAATTAAGGATGTGTTCGAAAAGAGTTTATCCGAAAATAAATGATTCCAACGCAGATTGAAAACGGTATTTCCATAGGTATTGATGAAGTTATTGTTTAGGCTAAATACATCCCGTCCAAAATAACCCGAAAGATATAGGTTGTTGTTGTCGTTTAATTTGTAGCTCAATTTGGTGTTGAGGTCATAAAAATAAGCCGAATTTTTATTGTCGGTTAATTTTAGAAATAAATGGGCATACGAACTACGGCCTGCTACTAAAAATGATCCTTTGTCTTTTACAAGTGGTCCTTCGGCCATTAATCTACTGGAGATGAGTCCGATGCCTCCCGTTACATTAAAAGATTTACTGTTTCCTTCCTTTTGATAAATATCAAGAACGGAGGCTACTCTTCCGCCAAATCGGGCCGGAATACCGCCTTTGTATAATTTCAAATCCTTGATGGCATCCGCATTAAATATGGAAAAGAATCCGAATAAGTGAGACGAATTGAAAACGGTAGCTTCGTCTAGCAAGATGAGATTTTGATCGGCTGCACCACCGCGAACATTAAAACCGGATTGGCCTTCACCCGCATTGGTAACACCCGGTAGCGTGGTAATGGATTTTAAAATGTCGATTTCTCCTAAAATCGCCGGCATTTTTTTTATGGTACTTAATGCAATTTTATTGACACTCATTTCGGGTTTATGAATGTTCATACGGTATGGATTTTTGGAAACTACAACGGCTTCCAATTCTTTTGCATTGGCAGAAATTTCCAGTGTGATTTTACTGTTTTCTAGTAATGAAATTCTTGTAGTTGTAGTTACATACCCAATTGTACTGGCTTGTATTTCATAGGAACCGGTTGGAACCGTAAGGGAAAAAAACCCGTATTCATTTGTAAACGTGCTGATATTTAATTGGGGAATTGCTACTAGTACGCCGATGAGCGTTTCATTGTTGTTGCTGTCGATAACCTTTCCGCTTACGGTAACTTTTTCTTGAGAAAATCCCAAAACGGTAAAGAAGGTAATCCACAAAACGAGCAGTCGCTTTTTCATAAAGTTGGCATGAATGTTAGAGTGCAAATTTGAGGATTATTGTTGGCAAAAGTTTTAAAACTTATGTTAATTTATGTTTAATACTCAATTTATAGTTTAAATTTACACTTTAAAGGAATGATTGCCCATGATTTTTAAAGTGCTACTTACGGTTTCTATGTTTATTTCTGCGTTGGGATGGTCGCAAAAAGACTCACCCTTTAAATCGCCAAAATTTAAATTAAATTGGGATGTTCCAACGAAGAGTGAGACCAAATCAAATACAATTACGTTGCCTTTTAAGAGTATTTTAGATAAAGACGATTCCTATTTGAAACGGTATTCTATTTTAAAGAAAGACAAAGGACAAGAAAGTGTTTTGGTTGAAAAGAACAAGTTTAAAAATCCGGGAGAAGACTTAAAAAACAAATTGAACAATCAAGATAAGGCGATCCAACCTGAGTACCGTAGCAATCAATTTTTGGGTGAGTTCAAGACCAAAGCCAAATACGTTAAAATCATTTGTAGAGATCATGAATATCCCGATGGTGATCGTGTAAAATTGATGCTAAACGACCGAACAATTATTCATGAAATTCTTTTAGAAGCCACGGTCAAAGAGTATTATATTGACATTGCCAACGGATTCAATAAATTGGATTTTGAAGCGCTAAATCAAGGCACATCAGGTCCTAATACGGCGGCTTTTAGTGTGTATGATGATTCTGGTAATTTAATTACTTCCAACGAATGGAATTTAACTACAGGTATTAAAGCAACCATTGTAGTTGTGAGAGAAGAAGATAAGAAATAACTAAAAAGCGCTCCAATTGGAGCGCTTTTTTATAGTTTGGTAGATCGAACGGATTAAGCTAATCGCTGATCTAAATTTACTTTTAAAGTTTGAAGGAAATCTTCTGTAGTTAAATAGTCTGCATCGGTTAATCCTTCTGGTTTAACTAACATAGCTAAGTCTTTTGTCATTTTTCCACTTTCCACGGTTTCGATACATACTTGTTCTAACTTGTGACAGAAATCAATTAATTCTTGGTTACCGTCTAATTTACCTCTATGTTCTAAACCTCTAGTCCAAGCGAAAATCGATGCAATTGGATTGGTAGATGTTTTCTTACCTTGTTGGTGTTGGCGGTAGTGACGGGTTACAGTTCCGTGTGCTGCTTCGGCTTCTACAGTTTTTCCATCTGGAGTAACCAATACAGAAGTCATAAGACCTAACGAACCAAATCCTTGTGCAACAGTATCCGATTGTACATCACCGTCGTAGTTTTTACAAGCCCATACAAATCCACCGTTCCATTTCATACACGAAGCAACCATATCGTCAATCAAACGGTGCTCATAGATAATTCCGTTCGCTTCAAAATCAGCTTTATAATGTTCTTGATATACTTCTTCAAAAATATCTTTAAATCTTCCATCATAGGCCTTTAAAATGGTATTTTTTGTAGAAAGGTATAAAGGCCATTTTTTGGTTAATGCCATTTGGAAAGAAGAGTGCGCAAAACCATAAATACTTTCGTCGGTATTGTACATCGACATGGCAACACCATCCCCTTTAAAATCATATACATTCCAAGTCGTTGTTTCGCCAGCCTCATTGGTAAATGACATGGTTAACGTTCCTTTCCCTTTGATCACTTTATCAGTGGCTTTGTATTGATCTCCAAATGCATGACGGCCAATAACGATTGGTTTTGTCCAGCCTTGAACATAACGGGGTACATTGCTCATGATGATTGGTTCACGGAAAACCGTTCCACCTACGATATTACGAATGGTGCCATTTGGCGATTTCCACATTTCAGAAAGTCCAAATTCTTTTACACGTTCTTCATCGGGTGTAATGGTGGCACATTTGATACCCACATTGTATTTTTTAATGGCTTCAGCAGAATCAATGGTGATTTGATCTTTAGTTGCTTCTCTGCTTTCGATACCTAAATCATAATATTTGATATCCAAATCTAAATAAGGAAGAATTAATTGTTCTTTAATAAAGCTCCAAATAATTCGAGTCATTTCATCGCCATCCAATTCAACAACTGGATTAGCTACTTTAATTTTTGCCATATTGTAATTTTTGTTTCGTCTCGTGCTAAGAATTCAACGACGCGACGCGTATTATTTTGTTTGTTAAAATGCGGTCACAAATATAATAAATTCACTTCAATTGCTGGTAAAACCTAAGCGAAATCGTTTGAATTATTAATTTGATATTTTTTAACCTTAAAATTGTTAATTTGATACTATTTGATCGGCTATTTTGTTAGAACTTTAAATTTACAGCGGGTAATAACTTGCTGCTTACTTCTCCAAACCCAACTCTCACTTTGTCGTTTTGGCAAAATCCTCGTATAATCACCGTATCATTATCATTGATGAATTTGCGTTCGCTGCCATCTTTCATAGAAATCGGTTTTTGTCCGCCCCAAGTCAATTCAAGCATGGATCCGTATGAATCTTCTGTTGCTCCCGAAATGGTGCCACTTCCCATCATATCTCCTGAATTAACCCTACAACCATTGATCGTGTGGTGTGCCAATTGCTGAGCCATTGACCAATACATGTATTTAAAATTAGAACGCGATACTATCGTTTCCTCTGTGTGTTCGGGTTTAATTGCAACTTCTAGGTTGATGTCAAATGCTTTGGCTCCTTTTTGTTGCAAATACGGAAGAGGAGTAGGTGATTGCTCAGGTCCTTTAACTCTAAAAGGTTCTAGTGCATCCATGGTTACTATCCACGGAGATATCGATGAAGCAAAGTTTTTCGCTAAGAAAGGTCCGAGCGGCACATATTCCCATTTTTGAATATCACGGGCACTCCAGTCGTTGAATAAAACCATTCCAAAAATATGATTTTCTGCTTCTTCTACCGGAATGGGTTCGCCCATTAAATTGGCATCAGTCGTAATAAATGCGGTTTCCAATTCGAAGTCTACTAATCGAGACGGACCGAAAACCGGGGTTGATTCGCCATTAGGTAACGTTTGTCCGTAAGGTCTATGAACGGGAATGCCTGAAGGAACAATAGTAGAACTTCTGCCGTGGTAACCCACCGGAATGTGAAGCCAGTTGGGCAACAATGCATTTTCAGGATCGCGGAACATTTTACCTACGTTTGTAGCGTGCTCTTTCGAACTGTAAAAATCGGTATAATCTCCAATTTGAACCGGTAGTAACATTTCAATGTCTTCCACTTTGAAGATGATGGTGTCTCGATGTGTTTTGTTGTCTCTTAGCTTTGGATTGTTTTCATCGAAAAGTTCGGCCAATCGATTGCGTACTAAGCGCCATGTTTTTTTTCCGTCAGAGATGAAGTCATTTAAGGTATCTTGCATGAACATATCGTCGGTCAATTCAATACCTTCAAAATAGCCGAGTTGTTGTAAAGCTCCCATATCAATAGCGCAGTTTCCAATTCGCGTGCCTATGGTAATTACATCTTCTTTGGTGATGAACACTCCAAACGGAATATTTTGTATCGGGAAATCACTATTTTCGGGAACAGTAATCCATGATTTTCTGTTCGGATCATTGGCAATATTAGGCATATTTATATTGTTAGTTTGTTGTTGAAAAATTATGAATCAAATATAAAATTATCTCGCAATCTAACAAACCTTTTTTGTAATTTTGACCTAATTTTAACGAAATAACTTTCACAATGCAACGCGACGAACAAATTTTTGACCTTATTTTAGACGAACAGGATAGACAAATTCATGGAATTGAATTAATTGCTTCCGAAAACTTTGTCAGCGACCAAGTAATGGAAGCTGCAGGTTCTTGTTTAACCAATAAATATGCCGAAGGCTACCCTGGTAAACGATACTATGGTGGGTGTGAAGTGGTAGATATTGTGGAGCAAATTGCTATCGACAGAGCAAAAGCTTTATTTGGTGCCGATTATGTAAATGTACAACCGCATTCGGGTTCTCAAGCCAATACGGCTGTTTTTGCGGCATGTTTGAAACCAGGTGATACTATTTTAGGATTTGATTTGGCTCATGGTGGACACTTGACGCACGGGTCTCCGGTAAATTTTTCGGGTAAATTATACAATCCTGTTTTTTATGGTGTTGAGGAAGAAACAGGGGTTTTGAATTATGATAAAATTCAAGAAATTGCTTTGGCCAACAAACCCAAAATGATTATTGCGGGTGCTTCTGCGTATTCTAGAGATATGGATTTTAAACGTTTCCGTGAAATTGCAGATAGTGTAGGGGCTTTATTATTAGCTGATATTTCGCATCCAGCGGGATTGATCGCAAAGGGATTGTTAAATGATCCTATTCCGCATTGTCATATTGTAACCACTACGACCCATAAAACTTTACGCGGACCTAGAGGAGGGATGATCATGATGGGTAAAGATTTTGAAAATCCATGGGGATTGACAACACCAAAAGGGGAAATCAGAATGATGTCTCATATTTTGGATATGTCGGTTTTTCCTGGAAATCAAGGCGGACCGTTGATGCATATTATTGCGGCTAAAGCTGTGGCTTTTGGCGAATGTTTAACTGACGAGTTTTTCCGTTATGCGATGCAAGTAAAAAGCAATGCGCAAGCAATGGCAGCAGCTTTTAATAAAAGAGGGTATAAGTTAATCTCTGGAGGTACCGATAACCATATGATGTTGATCGATTTGCGCAACAAAAACATTTCGGGTAAAGACGCTGAAAATGCTTTGGTAAAAGCGGAAATTACAGTAAACAAAAATATGGTGCCTTTTGATGACAAATCACCTTTTGTAACTTCTGGAATTCGTGTAGGAACTCCTGCGATTACGACTCGCGGTTTAGTAGAAGAGGATATGGAAACTGTAGTTGCTTTAATTGATAAAGTATTGATGAATTATACTGATGAAGCCGTTCTAGAACAAGTTGCAGCGGAAGTTAACGAGTTAATGGGCGAACGCGCTATGTTTGTTTTTTAGTGCAACTCAAATATAACATCAAAAAGCAGTGTGTAGACACTGCTTTTTTTATGTGGTAATACTAAAAAAAAAATCCCGCAATTGCGGGATTTTTTATACTTGAGAAAGGAACTACTAGTTTTTGTATCTTCTTTCTTTGATTTTTGCTTTTTTACCAGTAAGTTCTCTAAAGTAGTAGATACGAGCTCTACGAACTTTACCTCTTTGGTTCACTTCAATTTTTTGTAATGCAGGTAAGTTTACTGGAAAAATACGCTCCACTCCAACTGCTCCTGACATTTTACGAATTGTAAAAGTTTCAGTAGCTCCAGTTCCTCTTCTTTGGATTACAACTCCTTTGAAGAACTGTGTTCTTGTTTTTTCACCCTCTTTAATTTCATAGTACACTGTGATTGTATCACCTGCACCAAATTCTGGGAAATCTTTTCTGGTTACAAATTCGTTATTAACGAAATCAACTAAATTTGACATAGTTTAAAAATAAAATAATTTGGATTCAAAGCAACAT
>JAGNZI010000023.1 GCA_017984495.1 Flavobacterium sp. | reverse complement strand
TGTTGACTAAAATCCCTACCAATATTAATCCCCCAATCACTTGTAAGGTTATCGATGTTTTTTTATACAATTCATTCAATTCCTCCCACTTTTGTTCGCTCATTAATTTAGCCGTAATTGGATACGTTATTTGATGCATGGCCCTGCTCGGAACCGAAATGACCATCGCAATAAAAATCGCCACGGAATAAAAAGCAATATTATCAATGTCCATGTATTGCTTTATCATGTATTTATCAATATCCAACAACATATTGGCTATACTGGCCGACAAAATAATAAAAATCGTATAGGTCCAAATTGCTTTGCTTTGTTTTGGTACTTTGAAATGCAAAACGATTCGCTTGACTTTATTCGCATAAAAGACAATGAGCAGCAAACTCATTCCGTATACAAAAACCAAGGAATAAATAAATTCTAAGGGAGTAATGTATTTGAAATACACCCCAAAAAGCAATAGTGAAATGAGGATACGTACAAAAACCTCTTTTACAAAACTACCAAAAACCGATTGCATATGGGCGCGTAACCATGCGTAAAAAATTTCGAAATACCCCATAAATAAAGCGATTACAGGAATGACCCAAACAAACGAATAAATCACGGGATTCTTTTGAGATTCATATGCTGCAATGGTATCGTAATGAAAATAAAAAAGCCCCGCTAATGGCAGAATAAACACCAAAGGAATCAACAACATATAAGTGATATAACTGTTTAATTCGTGTTCGGTTTTATTGTTTTCGTTAAAGAATTTTATCAACGTGTTCTGAATACCAAATGACATGATGGGATATAAGATATTGGCCGCTGATAAGACGTAACCCGACAACCCAAAGTAATCTTCTCCTAAAAAATAAGGATACATAAACAAGGTATTAACCGCACCAATCCCAAACCCTATAAAGGTAATTATTGTGTTTTTGATTGATTGTTTGATGACGATTCCCATGGTTTGAGTGGCTAGTAATTAGTGTTTAGTGATGAGCAGTTTGGCTAATTTTTCGGTCAAAGCTTTTCGGCTGTATTGTTGTAATCCCACAGGATATACTTTTAAATTATTTTGTTGGAATTGTTCAAAACACAACTGTATTTGCGATTTTAACGCTTCCAATTCGTCGTAGGTAAAAAACGTACCTGTATTGGTTTCTTTGATGATGTTAGCAAAATCAGCTTGTGCTGGACCAATAGCAATTATAGGGCGTTCCGAAACCATGTATTCAAATAATTTACCCGGAATAATACATTTGGTTTCTTCCGAATCAATTTCAATGAGCAGCAAAACTTGCGAACTACGTTGTGCAACAATCGCTTCATCATGAGGTAAATACCCTAAATGATTGACGTAACTTTCCAATCCAAATTCTTTTATAGATTGCAATACCTCAGCGCTAACTGCTCCGATTAATTTCAATTCCAATTGCGCTTTGAATGCAGGATGCGCTGACGTTAATTCTTGTAAGGCTTTCCATAAAATTCTCGGATTTCTAGCCGATAAAAAGGACCCAATGTGCGCTAAAGTAAATTTTTCATCCAAGGGTTTTTTTACTACTTTCTCCACATCATAACCATTTGTAATGACTGCGATAGGCTTAGAAGTAATGGCTTCGAACTCGGTTTTTGTAGTTGGGGAAGTTACGATTAGTTGGTCACATGTATTCATGACTTCTTTCTCTAACAACTTGTGCTTGTTAGCCGCCCAAGCACTTAATTTAAGCTGCTTATGGTAACCAATAGTAGTCCATGGATCGCGAAAATCGGCCAACCAAGTAATATTCATTTCTTTCTTTAACTGCAAACCGATCAAATGCAAACTGTGGGGCGGTCCTGTGGTGATTATCGTATCGATTTGATGCGCTTTCAAGTATTTTTTTAGAAACGTAACCGATGGCGCTACCCAAAACACTCTTGCATCCGGTATAAAAACATTACCACGAATCCAAATCATGGCTTTTTCTACAAACGATTGCTTTTTTTGATTTGGAATGATCCCTGAACTGATTTTTTTTGTCTTATTCTTTGAAAAAACCGAAGCCAAACCATAGGGTTCGAAAATCGGTTGTTTGATGATAATCGCTTTATCGGAAACTTCACTTGCTAATTTTTCATCAAGCAAAGGATACGTTGGATTTTCCGGAAGATAGACGTGCGGTTCAACATCAAACTCAGGCAAATACTTCACAAACTTCAACCAACGCTGTACCCCCGGACCTCCTGCGGGTGGCCAGTAATACGATATGATCAGTATTTTTTTTTGTGGTTGCAACTTTATTTATTTTTAAAACACATAGACACATAGGTCTAGTTTAATGATTTTTAGAAAGGCGTTTCAATTAACATAGCAAACAGTGAAAATCTGGATAATCTGTGTTCCAAACTAATTATGCTTTTTTCTTTCGCTCGAAATAAATTCCCGCTCCAATTAATAATAGCATTCCAATAGAACTGATTAACGCAATGGTACTTCCTGTTTTTACCACTTGAGGTTCAAATTTGAATTCGATCGTATGTTTTCCAGCTGGAACTTGTAAACCTCTCAACACATAGTTTACCTGATAAATTTTTGCTTCTTTTCCGTCTATTGTTGCGATCCATCCTTTTTTGTAATAGTTTTCAGAAAACACTGCAAATCCAGCACTAGTATTGTTTGAAACGTATTTTAATTGATTCGGCTTGTAAGATGTTAATTGAATGGAAGACGTTGAATCTTTTTTAATGCTTTCTGAACCTTTAAAGTCTTGACCTTCATTTATTAAAGTATTTACAACAACAACTTTTTTAGTATCTAAATTATCCAACGCTTTCATTTCTTGATCTGCAGAACTAACAAATTTAACTTTCTCTACAAACCAAGCATTACCATTAGCAAATGGATTGGTAATTGGCACCTCGCCTTGGCCTGTTGGTACAATCACATATTTCACATTTAACATATCCAAAACCGGATTGCTTTTTGTGAAACTTAGTGTTTGAAAATCGATTGTATTGCCTAATTCACTAATATTTTTCTCCACATTGTAATCAAATAATTGATCAAAGCGACGCGGTCTTACAGCACTATACCCACCAACAGATTTATGAAAATAAGAAGTTCGTGCTTGCATACGTCCTTGAATTTCATACACCCTAAAAATACTTGTGTCTTTTGCTATGTGATTGTCAATTTCGGTAGGTTCAAAAGGCATATCTACTTCTCGAGCACTTTTAAATTGGTCAGGGCTGTTATATACATAACGTTTATCAACCATGAATAAATCGGCAACCATAAAAAACCCAACGGCAATAACTGCAGTTGTAGCGGCTAACTTATTTTGGATGTGCAACCAAAGAGCGGCAGCAGCAACTGTTATTAAAATTCCCGAACGCATAAGATCACTCGTATAGAAACTCATACGATCTTCTTTGAGCACCTTGATGAAATTGATTCCAAATGATTTGTCCTGACTTTCGCTAAAAAGTTGGATCAATTGTTCGTCCATTGCCCCAGAAAAATTAAAAAGACCTTTAACTAAAAACAAGGCAATAATGATCCCGATACTTGTAGCTGCGGCTTTCCACAAACCGTTCCATTGCTTTTCTTTATCAGCAGTAAAGAACGATTGCAATCCCATAACTGCGAGGACTGGAAGACACAACTCCAACACCACCTGTATTGAAGAAACTGCTCTAAACTTATCATATAATGGAACGTAATCAATAAAAAATCGGGTTAAACCGTCAAAATTCTTACCCCAAGAAAGCACTAATGAAAGTAGCGCTCCTGCTAAAAAAACATATTTTATTTTGCGTTGATCATGAAACAATGCTAAAACTGCCAAAAAGAAAACTATAGCACCAATGTAAGCTGGTGCAGCAACAATGGGTTGATCACCCCAATAAGTTTTACCATAATATTTAACCGTTTGTAATGCCTCTGCAGGTGTGGCGCCGTAATTCAATAGAAAAGCATACAATGCCGAGTCTTCTCCTAGGGTTTCGCTATTACCCCCTCCAAACAAACGAGGCGCAATCAAATTAAAACTTTCTGCAATTCCATAACTGTATTCGGTTATGTAATCATGCTCCATTGCCGAATTAGTCGTATTAATAGAACCGTCTGGTTTGAATGTAAGTTCGCTTTTGCCTCGAATACTAAAATCTGTATACTCGGAAGTTGCCATTAAATTGGAAGCATTGACACCCACAGCTAGTATTCCAGCAATTACAAATACCCCAAGGGTTTTTCCAAGTTCGGTATACTCTTTATTTTTTAGTGCTAAAACCCCATAGTATAGTGCCATAATTAGCAATAAGAACAATAAATAATACGTCATTTGAAAGTGATTGGCATTGATTTCCAAAGCTGCTGCAATCATGGTAAGTATTCCTCCCAGAATGTATTTCCTTTGAAAAACCAACAAAACGCCAGCAACCACCATAGGCATATAGGCAATGGCATGAGCTTTTGCATTGTGCCCGACTCCTAGAATAATAATCAAATAGGTTGATAAACCAAAAGCTAAGGCTCCAAAAAAGGCTTTTAACGGATCCACTTTGAGCACCATCAACAATACATAAAACCCCAGAAAATAAAGGAACAGATAATCAGCAGGTCGCGGTAAAAAACGCAAGACATCGTCCAAAGCACCGATGGCATCGTTTGGATATTTTGCCCCCAATTGGTAGGTTGGCATACCCCCAAAAGCGCTATTGGTCCAGTAGGGTTCTTCATTGGTTTCTTTCCTAAAGTCATTTTGCTCTTTTGCCATTCCGGTATATTGCACGATATCGGATTGGAAAATTTTATTTCCTTGCAATATCGGATAGAAATAGACCAACGAAACGATTGCAAATCCAATAATAACAAGTAAATGAGGAATTATTTTTTGAATATTTTTCATGAATGTGATTAAAATAGAATAAGGTGCTAAAGTAATTAAAAAAAGGATATTGTTAAAATATCCTTTGGTGCATGGTAAAACCCATTAATTTATTTCTTCGTAATCGATATAATCGCCCACTTTTTCCTTTTCTTTTGATTGAAATTGAGTGGATTGCGTAGTTGTGTTTTGTTGCTGTTGTTGTTGCTTATTGTATTGCTCTTGCATTTTTTCTTGCATTTTATTAACTGCTTTTTGCATGATAATCGGAGCAAATATTCGCATGAGAAACTTGAACAAATAATAACATAAAATAATAATTGCTAAGGTTCGTAATAAGCTGGAGCCTGAAGCCATTTCCATAGGATCTAATTTTAAAATTCAAAAATACAGCAATTAGTTGGTAAAACTTCCATATTGTTACTTAAAATTATGATAAAATAACTATTTTTGAGGATAAAATTTATGCTATGAAGTCATTACCATCATTTATTAAAATAGGGTTATTATTAGCCGTACAATTTTCTTTTGCGCAATTCACCGATGAAATCAACTCCAACCGACCCGGGAGATCGATGATGGCGTTCTCTGTTGGAAAAACAATTATTCAAGCCGAATCGGGCATCAACTATGTCAGTGAAGATCATAAAGCACTTGATTATAAAGCCAATGGATTGATGGGCGAATTTGATGTACGCTGGGGCTTATTTTTTGAACAATTGGAATTCATTGCCGAAATACAATATCAAAAAGACACGTATACAAGCGCAAATTTTGAAAAAGAGCGCAGTGCATTAAAGAAAACCCTTATTGGTGCTAAATATTTGTTGTATGATCCCTTTAAAAATTATGAAGACAAACCCAATGTATACAGTTGGAAAGCAAATCACCGTTTCAAATGGAGACAATTCATACCTGCTGTAGCCGTATATGCGGGGGGCAACTTTAACTTTACCGACAATCCTTTTACTTTTGCACCTTCAACAGTAGAAGAAGCGGCGATTAGTCCGAAAGCCATGGTCATTGCACAAAATCAATTTGGATCGCGTTGGGTCTTAGTAACCAATATTGCTTATAATAAAATTGGAACGGATTTCGCGAGTATTGATTACATTTTGACACTGACGCGTGGTTTCAATAAAAAATGGTCTGGATTCATTGAAAACCAAGGATTCATGGGAGATTATTATGCCGATGGTATTGTTCGTGCTGGTGCTGCTTTTTTGTTTCACAAAGACATGCAAATTGATGCGTCTATTGGAAAAAACATAAAAGATACACCCAATTTAATTTCCGGAGGAATTGGATTTTCTTGGCGCTTTTCAAGAAACTACCAAGAAATAAAAATGGAAAAAGACAACAGCAGTAAAATGGATAAAAAAATGAAGAAGAAAGGCGAAAAAGAAGCCAAAAAACGTAAAGATGCTGTAGAATAAATGATCACCATAAAAGAAGCAATCACTAAAAAAGAAATGAAAGAATTCGTGCTGTTTTCTTTCGAATTGTATCAAAACAACCCCTATTGGATTCCGCCTCTAATTGCAGAAGAATTGGAGACGTTTGACAAATCAAAAAATCCTGCGCTGCAAACAGCCGAAGCCCATTTTTATTTGGCCTATAAGGACAATAAAATCGTTGGAAAAATTGCTGCCATTATTAACTGGGAAGAAGTCAACCAATTGAAAAAAAGAAAAGTACGTTTTGGTTGGTTTGATGCCATAGATGACCTCGAAGTTACAAAAGCACTTTTGGACAAAGTTGTGTTGCTAGGCAAAAAACACCAAATGGACCACATGGAAGGTCCGATGGGATTTTCTAATTTAGACAAAGTAGGGGTATTAAGCGAAGGTTTTGACCAAATGGGAAATATGATTACTTGGTACAGCATGCCCTATTATATTTCGCATTTTGAACAATTAGGGTTACGCATCGAAAAAGAATATCAGGAGAGTATTTTTTCATTTAACGACATTGATCCCAAACAATTCAAAAAATTTAGCGGTCTCATTAAAGAGCGTTATCAATTGAAAGCATTGAATTTTTTGAAGACCAAAGATATAATGCCCTATGTGGACCAAATGTTTGATTTGTTCAACAGTTCTTATTCAAAATTACAATCTTTTGTCCCCATCAACGAGATTCAAAAGGCCTATTTTAAAAAGAAATACATCAGTTTCATCAATCCAGAATTTATCAAATTCGTTCTAGACAAAGACAACAATATGATTGCCTTTGCCATTGTTATGCCTGGATTTGCTGAGGCACTAAAAAAAGCAAATGGCAAATTGTTTCCTTTTGGATTTTACCATTTATTGCAAGCCAGAAAGCGTTCTAAAGAAGTTGTTTTTTATTTGATTGGTGTGGCACCTGAATACCAAAGCAAGGGAATTACAGCCATCTTATTTGATGAATACCATCAAGTCTGCAAAGCCAAAGGCATTGAAACTTGCATTAGAACACCAGAGTTAAAAGAAAATGTTGCCATTCAAAATTTATGGAAAAATTTTAACACCAAAGTAAACAAACGAAGACGAACGTATCGCAAAGACCTATAAAAAAAGGGATTCCAATTGGAATCCCTTTTTTTTGTATGGTATTCTAGATAATTAGTCTACATTTTGCACACTAGCTTCTGCAATTTTAGCATACGTTCCGTTTACTAATTTGTCGCGAATGGCTTCAAAAGCCGTTAATGTTTCATTGATGTCTTCGAGCGTATGAGAAGCTGTTGGAATCATACGCAATAAGATAATTCCTTTTGGAATCACTGGATAGACCACAATAGAAAGGAAGATTCCATAATTTTCACGTAAATCGTTAACCATGATCATGGCTTCAGGAATAGATCCTTCCAAGTAAACCGGCGTAATACAGGTATTGGTATCCCCAATATTGAACCCTCTATCTTTTAATCCGTTTTGTAGTGCATTTACATTTTCCCACAATTTATCTTTAATTTCAGAAGAATTGCGCAACAATTCCAAACGTTTTAACGAACCAATGGTTTGAATCATTGGTAATGCTTTGGCAAACATTTGCGAACGTAAATTGTATTTTAAATAATCAATGATGTCTTTATCACCGGCTACAAATGCCCCAATATTTGCCATAGATTTCGCAAAAGTTGAGAAATACACATCGATACCGTCTTGACACCCTTGCTCCTCTCCTGCTCCTGCTCCTGTTTTACCAAGTGTTCCAAATCCATGTGCATCATCTACTAAAAGACGGAAATTGTATTTTTTCTTCATTTCCACAACTTCTTTTAGTTTTCCTTGTTGCCCACGCATCCCAAAAACACCTTCTGTAATAAACAAAATACCCCCACCTGTTTCCGTTGCCAATTTAGTGGCACGTTGCAAGTTTTTCTCCATACTTTCGATGTCATTGTGCTTGTAGGTAAAACGTTTACCACTGTGCAAACGAACCCCATCAATAATACAAGCATGTGCATCAACATCATAAACAATTACATCATTTCTAGTTACTAAGGCATCAATAGTTGACATGATTCCTTGGTAACCAAAATTCAACAAATAAGCTGATTCTTTCATCACGAAAGCAGCTAATTCTTGTTCTAATTGTTCGTGGTATTTTGTATGACCACTCATCATTCGAGCCCCCATTGGGTAGGCTGCACCATATTGAATGGCGGCGTCAGTATCAGCTTTACGTACTTCCGGATGGTTGGCCAAACCTAAGTAATCATTTAAGCTCCAGTTTAAAATGTTTTTTCCTTGAAATTGCATTCTCGGACCTAATTCTCCCTCTAATTTAGGAAATACAAAATAACCTTCTGCCTGAGAAGCCCATTTTCCTAACGGTCCTTTATTGTTCTGAATTCTTTCGAATAAATCTTTTACCATGATATTTTATAGGTGTTAAAACGTGACAAAAGTATAAAGAAAAAAGTTTTTATAATAATTATTCGGGACGAAAAAATTACCGTGAAAAAGAAATCCTAGAAATTACTTGCAAATTAATTATTTGGCTGTACATTTGTACCCGAACGCACAGCAATGTGGTTACACGTTCATTTAAGAAGTCGGGGGCTCCACCTCGGCTTTTTTGCTTTTTTATAAATCAAAATTTATACACTATGCAACTCGTATTCGCTTCCAACAACAAAAATAAAATTCAAGAAATTCAAGCGTTAGTCCCATCAGACTTTAAAATCCTCAGCTTGGAAGACATTGGTTGTTTCGAAGAAATACCAGAAACCTCCGATACCATTGAAGGCAATGCCATACTAAAAGCCAATTATGTGACCCAAAACTATGGCTACCCTTGTTTTGCCGACGATACCGGTCTTGAAGTAGACGCCCTAAATGGAGCACCCGGTGTTTATTCGGCACGTTATGCGGGCGAACAAAAAAATGCCGAAGACAACATGAACAAACTACTGTTGGAATTGCGAACTGCCACTTCAAGAAAAGCCCATTTTAAAACCGTAATCTGTTTGAATAACAACGGATTGCAACACCTCTTTACAGGAATAATTAACGGTACAATCACTACTGAAAAAATAGGCACGAATGGCTTTGGTTATGATCCTATTTTTATAGCCGATGGAACCGAAAAGACCTTTGCAGAACTCAGCATGCACGAAAAAGCAAGCATCAGTCACCGCGGTATTGCAGTTGGTCAATTAATCGACTTTCTATCAAAAAAATAAGCATTAACTACCTTTATTGGTGCTTTTTTGCTCAAAAATCAAATTCAAAAAATATTTAACTAATTGTAAATCAATAACTAACAAATTAGTTTATATAGTATTTAAACCCTACCTTTGCACCCAATTTAAAATACTATATGAATAAATTTGAACAATTAGGATTGAATGAGTCGCTACTGCTGGCGATTAAAGATCTAGGATTTGAGAATCCGTCAGAAGTGCAAGAAAAAGCGATTCCAGTACTATTGGAACAAAACACAGATTTAGTTGCCCTAGCGCAAACAGGAACAGGAAAAACCGCCGCTTTTGGTTTTCCACTAATTCAAAAAATTGATGCTGAAAATAGAAATACGCAAGCTTTAATTTTATCGCCAACACGAGAATTATGCTTACAAATCACAAATGAGATTAAATTATACTCAAAATACATAAAGGGGTTACATACGGTAGCTGTTTATGGTGGTGCAAGCATTACTGAACAAGCTAGAGAAGTAAAACGTGGTGCACAAATTATTGTGGCTACACCTGGTAGAATGCAAGACATGATCAACAGAGGTCTTGTAAACATTAAAAACATTGATTTTTGTATCCTTGATGAGGCAGATGAAATGTTAAACATGGGATTCTACGAAGATATTTGTTCCATACTATCGGATACGCCCGATGAGAAAAACACTTGGCTATTTTCGGCCACAATGCCTGCAGAAGTAGCGCGTATTGCAAAGAAATTTATGGCTGATCCTGTAGAAATTACCGTAGGAAGTAAAAACTCAGGTTCGGCAACCGTATCACACGAATACTATTGTGTGAATGCGCGTGACCGTTATGAAGCTTTGAAACGTTTGGCAGATGCTAACCCTGATATTTTTTCAGTGGTTTTTTGTAGAACCAAAAGAGACACACAAGCTGTAGCTGAAAAATTAATCGAAGATGGTTATAATGCAGCTGCACTTCATGGTGATTTATCGCAAGCACAACGTGATGGCGTAATGAAATCGTTTAGAGGGCGTCAAATTCAAATGTTGGTAGCCACAGACGTAGCGGCCCGTGGAATTGACGTAGACAACATCACACACGTTGTAAACTATCAATTGCCCGACGAAATAGAAACCTACAACCACCGTTCTGGAAGAACTGGTAGAGCTGGAAAATTAGGAACTTCTATTGTAATTATTACCAAAAGTGAAATCAGAAAAATACATTCTATTGAACGTATTATCCAACAAAAATTTCAAGAAAAAACGATTCCATCCGGAATAGAAATTTGCGAAATTCAGTTGTTACACTTGGCCAATAAAATTAAAGATACCGAAGTAGATCACGAAATTGACAACTACTTACCGGCAATCAATGAAGTATTGGACGGCTTATCAAAAGAAGAATTGATTAAAAAAATGGTTTCGGTTGAATTCAACCGTTTCATCAATTACTATAAATCAAAACGCGACATTACCGGCGAAAGAAGTAATGATCGTGAAAGAAGCGCTGAACCAAGAGAAATTAGAGCAGGAGATCCTGTACGTTATTTCATCAACATTGGAACAAGAGATGATTTTGATTGGATGCAATTGAAAGATTTCATCAAAGAAACCTTAGATTTAGGTAGAGATGATGTATTTAAAGTAGACGTTAAAGAAGGGTTTTCTTTCTTCAATACCGACGGAGAACATACCGATAAAGTAATGTCTGTTTTAAACGGCTATGACATGAACGGTAGACGCATCAACGTGGAAATTTCTAAAAACGACGGCGGTGGAAGACGCGATCATAACGGAAGAAATTCAGGTGGTGGTTTCGGAGGCGGAAGACGTGAAGGTGGTTTTAGAGGAGAAAGAAGCGGAAGTGCCCCTCGAAGAGAAGGTAGTCGTGACGGCGGATTCAGAAGCGATCGCAACAGTTCGGCTCCAAGAAGAGAAGGCGGATTTAGAGGAGAAAGAAGCAGTGCTGCTCCTCGAAGAGAAGGTGGATTTTCTGACAGAGCACCGCGACGTGCAGAAAGCTCTGGAGATACTTCTAGACCAAGAAGACCAAGAAGAAGTTAACACCAATTCGTTAATTTTCTTATAAAATTACCAAAAACTACAAAATATCATCTTTAGATTCGTATTTTTGAATCATTATAAAAAAGAATGAGATATTTTGTAGTTTTTTTATTTGCACTTATGACCACTTCCGTTTGGTCACAAAAAGACACCTTAGTAAATATCAAAGGTACTGTTGTTAATAATACTACTAAGTTACCCCTAAGCAATGTAAACGTCATCAATGCAACGCGTGTTACGGGCACTGCAACTACAGGGAGTGGCACTTTTGAAATTGCAACCAAACTAAACGATACCCTACTCTTTTCCTATATTGGTTATGAAACCGTTAAAGTAAAAGTAACCAACGACTGGATCAAAAATAATCCCACTAAAATTTACCTGACTGAAAAAGCCTATGTGCTTGACGAAGTTGTCATTCAGCAATACCAATTAACAGGTTATGTTGAAGTTGATACCCAACTCATTCCTGTAGCTAATGACGGGTATCGTTACAGTATATCTGGATTAAACGCTGGGTATGAAGCAGGTGATAAATCGCCGAGCGCCGTTTCTAAAGTAATGCGTTCCATTTTCAATCCGGCTGATTTCCTCTACAATGTATTTGGAAAACGTCCGAATGAAATGAAGAAGCTGAAAGAAATGAAAAAAGACGACACGGTTCGCAACCTACTGGCTACCAAATTTGATCGCGAAACATTAGCCGCACTTTTGGAAATCGACAAAGATGATATCCCTCAAATCTTAGAAAACTGCAATTATTCTGAATATTTTATACAAACCGCTAACGACCTCCAAATTATGGATGCTATTAGCCTGTGTTATGAAGAATATAAAATTTTAAAGAAAAACAAATAAGACTACTGCTCTTGTAGTGCTTCCCAATATTTTCTCTCGATAAACTCAATGTCTTTGATTGATTTTCGAGTCCAATCCAATCGCTTATCCAACACTTCATCAGGGGTTAATTGCCAATTTAATTTGGATTGCCGCAACCGATTCGTAATATCTTGAATAATAATCGCTGCCGAAACGGATATGTTCAAACTCTCGGTATACCCTACCATCGGGATTTTCAAAAAACCATCTGCTTGTTGCATAACCTCTTCCGACAAACCATCGCGTTCGGTTCCGAAAAATAAAGCTGAAGGTTTAGTTATATCAAACTCGTGTAAGAAACAAGAATCATCATGTGGGGTCGTAGCAATGATTTGATAGCCTTTTTCCCGCATGGTATCCAAACAACTCTGTACCGAATTGTATCGGAAAACATCGACCCATTTTTGGGCGCCCATGGCAATTTCTGAATCGATACGCTTGCCAAATTTTTGTTCGATCACGTTCAATTCCTGTATCCCAAAAACTTCACAGCTGCGCATCACCGCACTGGTATTGTGCAATTGATACACATCTTCCATCGCAATGGTAAAATGCTTGGTTCGGTTTTGCAATACCCGCAAAAATCCTTCTTTCCTGTTTTCGGTTAGGAACCCTTCTAAATAATTTAAAAGAGCGTGATCCTTTACATCCATTTTTTATAAATTTACTACAAAGAAAATGAAAATTGTGGTATGAAAAAAATAGTTGTATTAACGGGTGCTGGCATCAGTGCAGAAAGCGGCATTAAGACCTTTCGAGATGCTGATGGTTTGTGGGAAGGACATGATATAATGGAGGTGGCTTCTCCTGCTGGATGGAAAAAAAATCCGGAATTAGTGCTCGATTTTTACAACAAACGTAGGGCCCAACTCCTGACCGTACAACCCAATTCAGCCCACGAAATTTTAGCCGAATTAGAGCAACACTTTTCCCTTCAAATTATTACACAAAACGTAGATGATTTACACGAAAGAGCCGGTAGTTCGAATATATTGCACTTGCACGGCGAATTATTAAAAGTGCGCAGTGTAGCTGATGAGGCCTGTGTATTGGACTGGAAAACCGACTTGCACATTGGCGCTACAGATCCACAAGGACATCCATTGCGCCCGCATATTGTTTGGTTTGGCGAAGCGGTTCCTTTATTAGACAAAGCCATTGAAATTGTGGGAACTGCAGAAGTACTCCTTATCATTGGAACTTCTTTACAAGTATACCCCGCTGCGGGATTGATGCATTACATCCAACCCAATGTTCCGGTCTATTATATTGATCCCAAACCTGCCTCCATTTATGATTTAGCCAACCCGTTGAAAGTCATTCCGCTAACAGCCGTTGAAGGAATGAAAGTAGTGAAAGAAGAACTTTTGCTTTTAACGTAAAAAACTCCAAACTAATGACGCATAACTAATCACTAATTACTAAATTTGCACTTCGTTAAACAACACACAACAACATGCAATTAACCGAATTAAATGCTATTTCGCCAATCGATGGTCGTTATAGAAGTAAAACCGCATCATTAGCTCCTTTTTTTTCAGAAGAAGCCTTAATTAAATACCGTGTTTTAGTAGAAGTTGAATACTTTATTGCACTACGCGAAGCCGATTTACCCCAATTGGCCGCAATAGACAAATCCATTTACAATTCGTTACGAGCCATCTATGAAAACTTTTCTACCGAAGACGCCCTTTGGATTAAAGAAACAGAAAAAACAACCAACCACGATGTAAAAGCGGTAGAATATTTCATCAAATCCAAATTTGACGGATTGGGTTTACAAGCTTATAAAGAATTCATCCATTTTGGATTGACATCACAAGACATCAACAATACGGCGATCCCATTGTCTACCAAAGAAGCGTTTGAAAAAGTATACCTACCGAGTTTGGTAAGTGTAATTGCAAAATTAAAAGAATTAGGCATGGAGTGGTCCGACATACCAATGCTTGCCCGAACCCATGGACAACCAGCTTCCCCTACTCGTTTAGGAAAAGAAATTCTAGTATTCGTAGAACGTTTGGAAGAGCAAATGCGTTTGTTGTTTAATGTGCCCTTTGCCGCTAAATTTGGAGGTGCAACCGGTAATTACAACGCACACAAAGTAGCGTATCCGACTACGGATTGGAAAAAATTTGGTACCGAGTTCGTTGAGAATAGTTTGGGATTACACCATTCGTTTCCTACGACACAAATTGAACATTACGATCATTTTGCCGCCTTTTTTGACGCTTTAAAACGCATCAACACCATATTAATCGACTTGGATAGAGATATTTGGACCTATGTGTCTATGGATTATTTCAAACAAAAAATCAAAGCGGGCGAAATTGGATCGTCGGCGATGCCTCATAAAGTAAACCCCATTGATTTTGAAAATTCGGAAGGAAATTTAGGAATTGCCAATGCCATTTTCGAACACCTTTCTGCCAAATTACCCCTATCGAGATTGCAACGTGATTTGACGGACAGTACGGTTTTGCGTAATATTGGTGTCCCAATGGGCCATACCTTAATTGCCTTTGAAGCTACAATCAAAGGATTGAATAAATTGTTATTGAACGAAGAAAAATTTGCGGAAGATTTGGAGAAAAACTGGGCCGTTGTTGCGGAAGCCATTCAAACCATTCTTCGCAGAGAAGGCTATCCTAATCCTTATGAAGCCTTGAAAGATTTAACGCGTACCAATACCGTAATCAACAAAGAGGCGATTCATAATTTCATTGGAACCTTAAAAGTTTCTGAAGAAGTTAGAACTGAATTGATGCAAATTACACCGAGTAATTATTTGGGAATTTAATTTCAAATCTTAAACATAAAAAAATCCATTCCGATTTATCAGAATGGATTTTTTTTATACTATAGTTCGAAAATCATCTCGAATAATTTGGAGCTTCTTTTGTAATGGTTACATTATGTGGGTGACTTTCGCCAATGCCACTTGCTGTAATTCGAATGAAACGACCGCTTTCTTGTAAGGTTTGTATATCTTTTGCTCCACAATACCCCATTCCGGCTCTTAACCCACCTATGAATTGTTGCATGCTTTCGTTTAGTTCACCTTTATAAGGCACACGACCTACAATTCCTTCGGGTACTAATTTCTTCACATCGTCTTCTACATCTTGGAAATAACGGTCTTTTGACCCTTCTTGCATGGCTTCCACGGAACCCATTCCGCGGTACGATTTGAATTTTCTTCCTTCAAAAATAATGGTTTCTCCCGGTGATTCTTTTGTTCCGGCTAAAAGTGAACCCAACATTACACAATCGGCACCGGCAGCAATGGCTTTAGGAATATCTCCTGTGTAACGAATACCACCATCAGCAATAACGGGCACACCGGTACCTTTTAAAGCCGCAGCCACTTCTAACACGGCTGAAAATTGAGGAAAACCAACACCCGCTACAACTCTAGTCGTACAGATGGATCCTGGACCAATACCAACCTTCACCGCATCGGCTCCATTTTGAGCCAAATACAAAGCTGCTTCTGGCGTTGCAATATTGCCTACTACTACGTCTAATTCTGGAAATTTCGCTTTTACGGCTTTCAATACATCCACTACTCCTTTGGTATGACCGTGTGCCGTATCAATAATCACAGCATCTACTCCGGCATTAACTAAAGCGGAAGCACGTTCTACCGCATCAGCAGTTACCCCTAAGGCAGCCGCAACACGAAGACGACCAAAACGATCTTTGTTGGCAATTGGCTTTTGCGTCAGTTTTGTAATATCTCTAAAGGTGATTAAACCTACTAATTTGTTATGGTTATCAACTACGGGTAATTTCTCAATTTTATTTTCTTGTAAAATACCTTCGGCTTCTTGTAGTGTAGTGCCTTGAGCCGCTGTAACCAGTTTTTCAGAAGTCATTACTTCTAAAATAGAACGCGAATTCACTTTCTCAAAACGTAAATCTCTGTTGGTTACAATACCTTTTAAAATACCATTTTCATCCACTACCGGAATGCCTCCAATGCTGAATTCTTTCATGGCTGATTTAGCATCGCCAACAGTAGCTGTCAAAGGTAAGGTTACCGGATCGATGATCATGCCACTTTCGGCACGCTTTACCTTTTTAACTTTTGCTGCTTGTTGGGCAATCGTCATGTTCTTGTGCAACACTCCAATTCCACCCTCTTGCGCCATAGCGATTGCCATAGCACTTTCAGTTACCGTATCCATAGCTGCCGAAACAATAGGGACATTCAAGGTAATATTTCTCGAAAATTTCGATTGGATATTTACTTCACGCGGTAATACTTCTGAATAATTTGGGATCAACAATACATCGTCATAGGTAAGGCCTTCGCCAACGATCTTAGTAGTATGTGCTTTCATGGTGCAATTTGTTGTAGCTGTTAAATTGCATGCAAATATACGAAAAAAAGTGAATAGTTTGTGTATTTATTGAATAGTTTTATTTGAATAAAAGAAGGCTAAAATCCAAACCGAAAAACAACTTGACTTAATGAAACTCCCCAAACAGCTTCGTTGCTTCGTTGTAAGCACTTTCAAAACTCATCGGGCTGGTTTGGGTATTTTCTCTTTGGGTGGTAAAATACGACAATAACTTTTCGGTCGGCATATTGCCTGTCAGTTCGTCTTTTGCCATTGGACAACCACCAAAACCTTGTATGGCGCCGTCAAAGCGTCGACAACCAGCATGATAAGCCGCATCTATTTTTTCAAACCACTTATCGGGCGTGGTATGCAAATGAGCTCCAAATTCAATTGAAGGATATTTAGGAATCAAATGGGAAAATAAATAGGTGATAACTTCTGGTGTTGAACTCCCGACCGTATCCGAAAGCGAAAGAATCTTCACCCCTTTTTGCGCTAGTATTTCGGTCCATTCACCAACAATTTCGACATTCCAAGGATCGCCATATGGATTTCCAAATCCCATAGAAATATAGGTTACCACTTCTTTGTTACTGTCTGCGGCTAGGGCTAAAATTTCTTCCAGCGTTACCAAACTTTCTGCAATGGTTTTGTGGGTATTTCGCATTTGAAAATTTTCCGAAATCGAAAAGGGAAAGCCCAAATACTGAATCTCAGGATGTAAGGCTGCTTGTTGAGCGCCTTGCGTATTGGCAACTATGGCCAATAATTTACTACGGGTTTGCGACAAATCCAATTGGGCCAATACCTCAGCCGTATCTTGCATTTGTGGAATGGCTTTTGCCGAAACAAAACTACCGAAATCTATCGTATCAAATCCCACTCGCAAAAGCGCTTGCAAGTACTTCACCTTTTGTGCTGTAGGAATAAAAGACTTAATGCCTTGCATGGCATCGCGCGGACATTCTATGATTTTGATTTCGTTCATTGCTTCAAAGATAGCCATTTTAGGATTGTGCTAATATCTTTTTATTGATGGCTTTCACCAAAGCTGGACCTTCATAAATAAATCCTGTGTATAACTGAACCAAACTAGCCCCAGCGTTTAGTTTTTCCATCGCATCCTCAGCCGAATGAATTCCGCCAACTCCAATTATTGGAAACGAATTATTGCTTTTTTCAGCAAGAAAACGAATCACTTCGGTTGCGCGTTTGGCCAATGGTTTACCCGACAAACCGCCCATTTCTGATTTGTTTTCCGATTCTAACCCTTCACGAGAAATTGTAGTATTCGTGGCAATTACGCCTGCAATTTTCGTTTCGTTTACAATTTCTATAATGTCAATTAATTGGTCATCGGTCAAATCGGGTGCGATTTTTAACAGAATTGGTTTATGGTTTGTAGTTTGTAGTGTATTGTTTTCTAAAGTTTGCAACAATTTCTTTAGCGGCTCTTTTTCTTGCAATTCGCGCAAATTGGGTGTGTTTGGAGAACTTACATTCACTACAAAATAATCAACATACGGAAACAACGCTTCAAAACAAATTTCGTAATCGTTGACTGCATCTTCGTTGGGTGTCACTTTGTTTTTACCGATGTTTCCACCAATTAATACCCCATTATTTTTTTTCAAGCGAGTAACCGCTTCTTGCACGCCACCATTATTGAAACCCATACGGTTGATGATCGCATTATCTTCTTTTAATCGAAACAATCGTTTTTTCGGATTTCCGTCCTGCCCAACTGGTGTTAGGGTTCCTATTTCTATAAAACCAAAACCAAAATTGGATAACTCATGATATAATTTTGCGTCTTTATCAAATCCAGCGGCCAATCCGACAGGATTTTTAAATTTTATCCCGAATACTTCCCGTTCTAAACGCGGGTCATTTACTCCGCAGAGTGCTTTACATAAACCCGAAAAACCCGGAATTTTGTTCAGAAATCGAATGGCTGAAAAAGTAAAATAATGTATTCTTTCTGGATCAAAACAGAAAAATAATGGTCGTATGATTAATTTATACATGATTGATAGTGTTGTCTTGCAAAAGTAAGAAAATGACCTCCAAAAAAAAAGAATTGAGGCGTTATGTTGGCTACTTTGTTTTGGGCAGGAGCACTACTTCTATTGGACTATTGGTTCGTGGTCCAAAAGTTCTGGCTTGGCGTTCGTTTTCACTCGAACACAAAATATACATATTGAACGCCTGCAATTGCACCAATTGCTCTTGAAAAACCCCTTTAGTATCTTGAATTTTAAGGTAAAAATCTTCCGCAGGGAAGGTATTGGTGACCGACAACAAATAGGTGTCTCCGGCATAGGGGAAAAACCATTTTTCAGGTTCGTTGGATTTACTAATGAGGTAATTTCGGGTAAAAATTAGCGCTTGATTCGCGTTTTTCCAACTGTATTTATTGTTTTCATTGATTACTTCAACCCCTTTTTCATTGACCAGTGTAATTTTTAGATCCGCAACATTTTCTGATTTTCCATCTTCATGTGCTTTTACGACCAAATAGGACGTAAAATCAAACCCACAATGCGGCACTTGCCCCACTGTGATCAAAGTAAAAAAAAGAAAGAAAAAAGAAAGTATTTTCATTTATTGCGGTTTCGCATTTTTCTTCAAATAATCTAAAATGATATACGTTTCATCGTTAGGGATATTCCCTTTTTTCTGCATTTCAAATACAATCGGTTCCCATTGTTGGGCAGTATATGCATTTGGCGCATACAAATCATGACAAGCTGCACATTGCTTTTGAAAAAGTCCCTTTCCAGGGTCTTCTGTGTTTAAGGCTACTACCTCAGTGGTTTGTGCTGTTGCGGTTACTTGCTTTTTACTCACACAAGAAAGTAAACTCAGGAATGGAACTACTAGGAATAATTTGATTTTCATGGCTTTTGGTTTATTGGGTTAAATATATAAAAAAATCCCAAGACAAAAGCTCAGGATTTTTTTTTAACTATTTTGTTTTATTTACTTAACATCCATCAATTCGACATCAAATACTAAAGTAGCATCTGGAGGAATTACACCACCTGCTCCTCTAGAACCGTATCCTAAATAAGAAGGGATTACAAAACGTGCTTTGTCTCCTACTTGTAATAAGGCAATACCTTCGTCCCATCCTTCGATAACCTGACCAATACCTAATGTGAAATCAATAGGCTGCTTTCTTTTATAAGAAGAATCAAAAACTTGTCCGTTCTCTAAAGCACCTTGATAATGAACCGATACTTTTTTACCTTTCTCTGCAGCAGTTCCATTCCCTTTTTGAATGATTTGGTAACGTAATCCACTTTCGGTTTTTTGAAAACCAGCTGCTAATTTTTCTAACGCTTCTTCTGCCATTCTTTTTTGTTCTTCGATACGTTTGGCACGAGACCCTTCAAAAGTTCTGAACGCTTCAATAGCATTCCATTTTTCTGCCGCCTCACCCACTCTAATAATTTCGATACTTTCTAATGCATCATCTCCTTCAACAGCATCTACCACATCTTGTCCTTCAATTACATGTCCAAAAACAGTATGTTTTCCATCCAACCAATTGGTAGGTACGTGAGTAATAAAAAATTGAGAACCATTTGTGCCTGGTCCTGCATTTGCCATAGACAACACTCCTGGTTTATCATGTTTTAAACTGGGATGAAATTCATCGTCAAAGTTATACCCTGGACCACCCGTTCCTTGTCCTTGCGGACATCCTCCTTGAATCATAAAATCAGGGATAACGCGGTGAAATTTTAATCCGTCATAATACGGTTTCCCCATTGGACGTGCCGAATTTTCCAATTGACCTTCTGCTAATCCTACGAAGTTACCCACTGTTCCAGGCGTTAAATCGTGTGTTAATTTTACTAAAATAGCACCTTTTGCCGTGTTAAATTTAGCGTATATTCCGTTTTCCATTGTTTTGAATTTTAATTTGAAAGTGCAAAATTAATACATTAATCGGAGAAAAATTGTATTTTTGAAAGTAATTAAACCCTAATTTATGAATTCTATTTACGACAAAGCATCAAACGAGGCCATTATTGCACGTATCCACCAACTCACGCCGGAATCGCAAGGTTTGTGGGGTTTAATGAATGTAGATCAAATGCTAAAGCATTGTAGTGCTGCCGTAGATGTAGCCTTTGGACAAAAAGAAGTAAACGTTAGCTTTTTGATGAAAGTACTGGGAAGAGTGGCAAAAAAGAGAGTATTTTCTAATGAATTCTTACACAATAGTCCAACCGCTAAAGAATTTGTTTTTATGGAAACCTACGATTTTGAATTGGCGAAACAGGAACTTATCGAAAAATTTAGTCGGTTTGCGCAAGAAGGAACCGCTGCGATAAAAATAAAAAAACACCCTTTTTGGGGCAACATGACTTTTGAAGATTGGGATACCTTAATGTGGAAACATGTGGATCACCACTTGAGACAATTTGGCGTTTAAATCACTAATTATGTCCCAAACCAACGATTACACTGCAATCAATAAATCAACTTGGAATGATAAAGTTGATGTTCATATGGCTTCCGATTTTTATGATATGGAAGGCTTTCTAAATGGAAAATCAACACTAAACGAAATCGAATTAGAATTATTAGGTGACGTTACCGGTAAAAAAATACTGCATCTTCAATGCCATTTTGGGCAAGATACGCTCTCGCTTTCCAGAATGGGAGCCGAAGTAACCGGAGTAGACTTTTCAGAAAAAGCGATTAAAAAAGCCAAAGCACTTGCACAAACGTTACATTTGAAGGCTCAGTTTGTGTGTTGCGACATTTATGACACTCCCAATTATATCCACGAAAAATTTGACCTTGTATTTACCAGTTATGGTACCATAGGCTGGTTTCCCGATTTGAACAAATGGGCCGAAGTAATTTCGAAGGTATTGTGCCCGGGTGGACAATTCATTATGGCTGATTTTCATCCGGTCGTTTGGATGTTTGACAACGATTTTAAAGGCGTATTATACCATTATTTCAATACCGAAGCCATTATAGAAGAAGAATCTGGAACTTATGCCGATCGAGAAGCAGAAATTTCAAACCAAACAATCACTTGGAATCACCCAACATCGGAACTCATAAACGCATTGATTTCAAATGGATTAGAATTGAATTGTTTCCATGAATATGATTATTCCCCATATAATTGTTTCCATGAAACCGAAGAATTTGCCCCACAAAAATTTCGCATCAAACATCTAGAAAATAAAATTCCGATGGTGTATTCCCTATCGGCCACTAAAAAATAATCTACTATCTTTGTCCCATGCGAATTGATATTATTACCGTTTTACCCGAATTGATGCGAAGCCCATTTGAAGCTTCTATTATGAAACGTGCCATTGAAAAAGAATTGGTAGACGTTCATTTCCATAACTTGAGAGACTATACCACCAACAAACAAAAAAGCGTTGATGATTATCAATTTGGCGGTGGCGCTGGCATGGTGATGACGGTACAACCTATTGATGCGTGTATTTCGAAACTTAAAACCGAAAGGACTTACGACGAAATCATCTACATGACGCCCGATGGGGAAACTTTGAACCAAAAAATGGCCAATTCCATTTCGATGTATGAGAATATCTTAATTCTTTGTGGTCATTATAAAGGTGTAGATCAACGGGTGCGCGACATGCACATTACCCGTGAAATTTCAATTGGCGATTATGTATTAAGTGGAGGAGAAATTGGCGCAATTGTCTTTTGTGATGCGATCATTCGATTGATTCCAGGCGTCTTAAGCGATGAAACCTCAGCATTGACAGATAGTTTTCAAGATAATTTATTATCGCCACCTATCTACACTAGACCCGCCGATTATAACGGTTGGAAAGTACCTGAAATACTACTTAGTGGTAATTTTCCAAAAATCGAAAAATGGCGTGAGGACAAAGCCTACGAACACACAAAAAACAGAAGACCCGATTTATTAGAAAATGATTAACTAATTTTGATGTTTTGATGTTCTGATTTTCTGATTTTAGTCGTTATTGTTAATTACAACGAGATAGAATTTTATATTATGAAAACGAAATTACTTTTTTTAATACTACTTTGTCAGGTTTTAAGTACTAATGGACAATCCATAGAAATTAATCAAATTACTCCAACTGCTGTTAGTGGTGGCATAAACGTAAATTTATTAGTTACCACTTATAACGGCGCTGGATATTTGAATCATAGCTACACCGTTATTGGAAACACTATAAATCTATCTGTATGTTATTGGTTTAATTTCCTCCAACCGGTTTATCAAATCAATAATGATTTTCTAATTAGTACTCCTAACAATATCGATTACAACATAAATGTTAACATCATCAATTCATCATCCCAAACAGTATGTGATAATTATTCTACAGGACCTACTTCAACAACTAATTTTTTAAAAAATGAAGAATTTGATAATTTAATTAATAAATATTCAATTTATCCAAATCCAAGTAAAGGAGAAATCGAATTAATAGGAGATGGATCTTTAGTAAAAAGCTTAAACATTTATGATAATCTTGGTAGATTTATAAAACAAGTAAATGAAAGAATAACAGAAAAAATAGATTTATACGATTTAAAAGATGGAATTTATTTTGTACTGATAAAAACAGAAGATGGGATTTTAAATCAGAAATTAGTAATAAAAAAATAAATACATCGACTAACAGTGCTTTGGCGCTATGGCAGGTTTAGTTTTTCTAATATGGTAGTGTGCCAAATAGAAATTTTTAATATTTTTACAATAAAGAACTAAACGAGCCGCCTCATAGCAAAACTGCGGAACGTTCTGATATTCTGACAATCTGAAAATCCATTATCTGACAATCTGAAAATCCGATTTTCAACTATTTTGGAACTTCAAATTTGTTTATCCAAATTTTTTTTATACTTTTGCACCCACTTTGAATCAACCTCTGGCGAAAGACGTGCATGTTGCTTTGAATCCAAATTATTTTATTTTTAAACTATGTCAAATTTAGTTGATTTCGTTAATAACGAATTTGTAACCAGAAAAGATTTCCCAGAATTTGGTGCAGGTGATACAATCACAGTGTAC
>JAGNZI010000022.1 GCA_017984495.1 Flavobacterium sp. | reverse complement strand
GACCCATTGCTTTGTCGGATAATTTTCTTCCGGTAATCATTTCAGCAATCGTAAATAAGGCATGCCCCCCGTCTAAACCAGGAATTGGCAACAAGTTCATGAAGGCCAATCCAATCGAAAATAAGGCGGTGAAATTCCATATAAATTCCCAATCCCAAGTGTCGGGCAAACGGCGCGCAATTCCAATCGGACTTTGCACATGTTTGTACGCCTCGGTTTTCGGACGCAGTATTAATTTAAACTGTTTTACGTTGTATACCAATAAGGCCCATGATTCATTCACGGCAGCAGGTATGGCTTGTCCTAAGGTCAATTGATTGTTTACTTCATAGTCGAGCTTATCGATTGGTTTGTTGACAAATCCCAACTTTCCATCTTGACCTACTTTAGCTTTTAATTCAATTGTTTCAACGCCTCTTACCACTGATAAAGAAATGCTGTCATTTTTATGCTTCGAAATGGAATCTTTAAATTCATCATAAAACGTAAATCCAGTACCATTTATCGCTTTGATTTTGTCGCCTTTCTTTAGTCCGGCTTGATCGGCCAATGATTTTGGAATCACCGAATCAATAACCGTGTTAGAAAAACGGGGACCAACAAACTCTTTTCCTTCTTTGCTGATGATTTCACCCTTCATTTCGTCGGTTAATATCAACTCCTCTTGAACGCCTTTGCGTTCAACCGTTACTTTATCTCCTAATAATACATCCAATGTCATTCGGTTGAAACTAGGCTGAAATTTGCCATCAACGGCTAGAATTTTGTCGCCATTTCTAAATCCTGCTTTCTGACCCACTTCTCCAAATGCCAATCCGTTTTCCTGTATTTTTTCGGTGGCAATAAATTTTTGTCCCACCGTTGCATAGAGTACCGTGAAAATAAACCAGGCTAAAATTATATTTACAATAATACCTCCCAACATAATGATCAAACGTTGCCAAGCTGGTTTTGATCGAAACTCCCAGGGTTGTGGTTCACCACTCATTTGCTCGGTGTCTAAACTTTCGTCGATCATGCCTGATAGTTTCACATAGCCGCCGATAGGCAACCATCCGATGCCCCATTCGGTATCCCCAATTTTCTTTTTTACCAAAGAAAACCCTGCATCCATAAACAAATAGAATTTTTCAACGCGTACTTTAAACATTTTGGCCGTAAGGTAATGTCCAAATTCGTGCAGAATTACTAAAACCGATAATATGAAAATTATTTGTGCTACTTGAATCATTTTTATGCTTTTAATTGAATCGCAAAAGTACGGTTTTCGCCTTACTTTTTACGTGTATTTTTATGGGGTCTTACTTTTTTATAAAATTTTTATGAATTACGCCTTCCGAAGTGCTAATTTTTAACCAATGCACCCCCGAGGCCAAATCAGCTATCGAAAAATCAACCGAGTTTTTTTCACCAACCCGTTGCCCTAAAGTATTGTATATCTCAACTTTCTCTAATTGGATCGAAGCAGGCATCATAATATGCAATTGATCGTTTGCAGGATTAGGATATACCGAAATAGTGGCTTCCCACGGAAAAGATTCGGTACCCAATGTAACCACATTGTTTTTGGAAATAATATGTTTATTGGGGTCAAACGTAACACCCGTAACCACAAAAGGAACCGAAACCATAAACTGTTGCCCGTTTGTGGTGTGATTAACAACTACATCTTGTGTTACTCCTCCAGCGCCAGACAATCGAATTTCTAAGGGCATCTCAAAATACGTTACACTAGGGTCCGATTGCGTTTGACTAACCGTAATTTTTGCTTGTCCCGCGCCCCAATTCTGTGCTGTTATGGTATACGTGGGATATCCTTGCATGTATACCCAATCGTTAAAAAATTCGTTCAAACTAGCTCCATGAACCGCTTCCAAATGACTTTTCAAATCGGAAGTAATTGCATATCCAAAAGCCAAATTAGAATCGTTCAAATAATTCCGAAGGGCTTGAAAGAAATTGGCATCCCCCATTTTCCATCGCAACATATGAACCACCATTGAGCCTTTATTATACGTTATACGCGAGCTAAAAATTCGACTTACATTCAATGCTTCTGCTTCTGTTAAATAAAGGGCACCATTCGAGGCGGAAGTAATATTATTGATCTTCATAGTTTTCCAAGAAAGAAAACTAGCAGGCCCATCCAAACTTTCCACTACCAATCCCGCCAAATACTCCGCAAAACCTTCGTTCAACCAAATGTCACGCCAAGTCCCACAGGTAATTTTATTCCCAAACCATTGGTGGGCTAATTCATGTGCAATCAAACTTCTACTCCAACCACCCATTGAAGACATAGTCGTGTGTTCCATGCCACCACCCCAACTGAATTGAACATGTCCGTATTGTTCATTTCTGTACGGATAAAATCCAAATTTTTCTTCAAGAACGTTCATTACAGGAACGGTTTGATTGATGGCCGTTTGCACGGTTGTTGTATTTCCTTCGGGATACAAATAATTATTTACTGGGAAAAAAGGATTTTGTGCCGTACCAAGACCCGCTTGAATATTGTACGTCACATAGTTTGTAACATTCAGCGAAATCAAATACGCCGGAATGGGATAATTGTGTCTGTAATGGCGTGTGGTATTTCCGCCAGAAGTAGTACTGCTTTGCAACAACCCATTGGACACCCCAATGTAAGCTGACGGACAGGTGATATAGATGTCAAAACTGTCAATTTTATCGTTTAAATCTTGCTTACACGGCCACCAATCTCTCGCACCAAATGGCTCCGAAAGGGTATAAATAACCGGTGTTCCCGCATGCGTATTTCGCGTGAAAGCAGCCTCGGCCTGAGGAGGTGACCCCGCATAGGTTATGATAACTGTTGCCGTATTCCCAGTAATTAATGGTGTTGGCAATGTAATGTTTAACTCATAATTGCTTTGAGAGAACGTCAAGCCCACGTTGTTTAAGGTTACAGAGCTCACTACCAGTGCTGTTGCCATATCAAATGTAACAGTGGTCATATTGGATAAAGCTCTAAAGGTTGTGGTTACTTGACCATTGATAAAAGGTGTCGTATTATCTGGATTTACCGTAAAGCGCAGTTCGTGGTAGGTTACATCATAATTTAAAGTATTCGGATTGACCCGAAGATTTTGAACCGATGAAGCCGATTTCATCTCTGCTGCAACCATACGATCAAAATCGGAGGTTTCTGATTGCGAAAATCCTAAAAATCCTAGTAAAAGGAATACGGTACAAATATATTTTTTCATCTTGATGACGGAATGTAAATTGTGGGGCGTTATGTTGTTTCTGCATTCAAAAAAAGGGAAACAACAACTTTGTTTTTAATAATTTTGTAGCGAATATATTATAAAATATTGATTTTTTAAAAACTTTCCTCCTTGAAATTCACGGTTATACATTATCCCAGGTGGTTTTTGTTTTTTTAGCCGTAATCTGAATCCAATTTCTTAAATTTGTACCATTAAAATCCAAAAGACCATGTTACAAATAGCATACATTAGAGAAAACAAAGAAGAAGTAGTTCAAAAATTGGCAAAAAAAAATATAGATGCCAAAACTGCGATTGATCAAGTCATTGCTCTCGATGAAAAAAGAAGAGCTACTCAAGTAGAATTAGACACGATCAAATCCGAATCTAATAAGCTATCCAAAGACATTGGCGATTTGATGAAAAGCGGAGAAAAAGCCAAAGCCGAAATTTTGAAAGAAAAATCGGTGCAACTGCGCGAAAAAGACAAAGAACTGACCGAAGTGTTAAATAATTATGCCGGTCAACTACAAGACGAATTATACAAACTGCCAAATATTCCAGCAGACATCGTGCCGGTTGGAAAAACGCCCGAAGAAAACCTCAACGTTTTTGAAGAAGGGGATATTCCAAAATTATTTGAAGGTGCCTTACCGCACTGGGAATTGGCTAAAAAATACGATTTAATTGATTTTGAATTGGGAGTAAAAATTACGGGTGCTGGTTTTCCGGTTTACAAAGGAAAAGGAGCAAAATTACAACGTGCACTAATTACTTATTTTTTAGATAAAAATACCGATGCCGGCTACTTAGAATACCAAGTGCCTCATTTAGTAAATGAAGCCTCTGGTTTTGGAACCGGACAATTACCCGATAAAGAAGGGCAAATGTATCATGTTGGATTGGATAATTTGTATTTGATTCCTACAGCCGAAGTGCCTGTGACGAATATTTTTAGAGATGTTTTGTTAAACGAAAGCGATTTGCCAGTGCTTTGTACAGGTTACACGCCTTGTTTCCGTCGTGAAGCAGGTTCGTATGGCGCTCATGTTCGCGGATTGAATCGTTTGCACCAATTTGATAAAGTGGAAATCGTTCGCATCGAGCACCCCGAAAAATCTTATGAAGCTTTAGACGGTATGGTGGCGCATGTGAAAGGGATTCTTCAAGAATTGAAATTACCTTATAGAATTCTACGTTTGTGTGGGGGTGATATGAGCTTTGCTTCTGCCTTGACCTATGATTTTGAAGTCTATTCTACAGCACAAGAACGTTGGTTAGAAATTAGTTCTGTTTCAAATTTTGAAACGTTTCAAGCCAACCGTTTGAAATTGCGATTCAAAGACAAAGAAGGGAAAAACCAATTGGCGCACACCTTAAACGGAAGTTCGTTAGCATTACCACGAGTATTGGCCGGAATCTTAGAAAACTATCAAACCCCTGAAGGGATCGTTGTTCCTGAAGTATTGCGAAAATACACAGGATTTGATATCATTAACTAAACCCATCCAAAGCATAAAAATGTACTAATTTGACGCTAAAAAGTGTTACATTAGTACATTATTTTTTTATAAAAATGAAGCAAAAAGTTTTTCTCATATTGGTTTTCTTGTCCTCACTTTGGGTTTCGGCGCAAAATGAGCAACTTGCCTTTAACTATATTGAGGCTGGAGAATATGAAAAAGCAATAACTATATTAGAAGAACTGTATACAAAAAACAAACAAGTCTACGCCGATAAATTATTGGATTGCTATCAACAATTGCAACAGTATGACAAGGCCTTAAAACTTATTAATGAATTAAAAGGAAAATACAACAACCCTACGCTTTTAGTAGACGAAGGGTATGTATATCAATTGCAAAAAAAACAAGCAGAAGCGGATCAAAAATATGAAGAAGCGCTCAACGAAATTGACAAAAACGCAAATTATGCCTACGCCCTAGGAAGTGTTTTTGAACGAAAAGTATTGCTTGAATGGGCTTTAAAAGCCTATGAAAGAGGTCAGAAAATAAATCCCAATTTAAATTTTGATTACCAAACGGCCTTACTTTATGGGCAATTGGGAAATTTAGGCTTAATGCTGGAAAAATTACTCGATTATGGCTACAAAAACCAAGAAAACACCCCACTTGTTCAAAACCAGCTGAGCCGTTTTTTAATGGACGATGCCGATGGCTCGTTTGCCAGAGAAATAAAAAAAGGCTTATTGCTTAAAACACAACAATCGCAAGACGTGTATTGGAACCAATTTTTGAGTTGGTATTTTGTGCAACACAAAGAATATGGCAAAGCATTTGTCCAAGAGAAAGCGGTATACAAGCGCAATCCCGATAGTTTTTATAACATCGTAACCCTTGCCCGAATGGCAATGGAAGAAAAACAGCAGGAAGAGGCGAAAACCATAATCAGTTTTGTGCTTGAAAACACTCAAGATCAAGATTTACAAATGCAAGCCCATCACTTTTTGCTGTCTATGGATATGGAAGCGGCGGCAGCAAACGAATATTTAGCGCTCGATTTGAAGGCGCAAGAATTGTTGAAAAAATTTGGTAGCACCCCCTTTTCATTGGAACTTCAACTGCTAACAGCACACTTTGAAGCCTTCTATTTAAAGCAACCGGATCGTGCTATTGCCTTGCTTAAAAATGCACTTCTTTTGCCGCTAAATGTTAGAGAACAATCAAAAGTTAAAATGGAATTGGGCGACATTATGGTGTATGATGAGAAATTCAATCAAGCAATATTGAATTATGCACAAGTAGAAGAAAATTTAAAAAATGATGTGTTGGCACACGAAGCAAGTATGAAACTTGCAAGAGCCAATTTCTATAAAAAAGATTTTGAATGGACCCTACAACAAGTAAAAAACCTCAAACAATCGCCCAGCTTGTTAATTGCCAATGATGCTGTAGAATTGTTTTTACTCATCCAGGACAATTCGGCAGAAGATAGTTTGCGTGTGGCTTTGCAAGAGTATGCTAAAGCTGACTTTCAGTTGTACCAAAAGAAAAATGAAGAAGCCTTACAGTCCTTTTTAACGATTTTAGAAAAGCACAAAGGCGAAAGCATTGAAGAAAGCACTATATTTAAAATTGCTAGGCTCTACGAAGAGAAGAAAGAGTATGCTACTGCATTGCGCTATTATCAAATTTTAATGGACCAACATAAAGAAGGGATTTATATCGATGAAGCGTTGTTTTTTTCGGCAGAAGTTTACCGCAAATACCTACTGGACAACGAAAAAGCAAAACTATTATATGAAAAAATGGTGTTGGAACATCCCGATAGTTTGTATTTTACCGAAAGTAGAAAACACTACCGAACGTTGCGTGGCGATACCACAATTTAGAAAAAAGAAACAAGAGAAAAGCTATTTTAGTGCAACAACTAAACCGTGAAATAATTAAATAGAACTAATGATTATATACAACGTAACGATTAACGTAGACGAAAGCATTCATCACGATTGGTTAAAATGGATGCAGCACAAACACATAAATGAAGTTTTGGCTACGGGATTATTTACCCAAGCAAAACTTGTAAAAGTGTTAGTAGAAGAAGAAATGGGAGGGACTACTTATGCCGTACAGTATTTTACCGATTCGAAATCAAAATTAGAGGATTATTACCACAATCATGCCCCAAGATTACGTCAAGAGGGCTTGCAATTGTTTGGCGATAAAATGTTGGCGTTTAGAACAGAATTGGAAGTAATGGAAGAATATTACAGTTTAGGAAATTAATATGGAAAAAGTAAGCGCAAAAAAACACTTAGGACAACATTTCCTAAAAGACGAAAGTATCGCTAAGGATATCGCCGATACACTAGCACTTGAAGGTTATTCAAAAATTTTAGAAATTGGTCCGGGAATGGGTGTTTTAACCAAATACCTTTTGGACAAACCTACGGAAACCTTTGTCATTGAAATCGACAAAGAATCGGTAGAATACTTGGGCGTTCACTTTCCAAAATTAGACAACCATATCATTGCTAAAGATTTTTTAAGATATGATTTAAACGAAGTATTCAACAAAGAACCCTTTGCCATTATTGGAAATTTCCCATACAATATTTCGACCCAAATTGTATTTAAAACGCTGGAAATGCGCAATCAAATTCCGGAATTTGCTGGCATGTTTCAAAAGGAAGTAGCCGAACGCATTTGCGAGAAAAAAGGCAGTAAAGTCTATGGTATTTTATCGGTACTCACGCAAGCATTTTATGAAGCTGAGTATTTATTTACTGTCCCACCTAGTGTATTTAATCCGCCGCCAAAAGTAGATTCAGGAGTGTTGCGCTTGAGAAGAAAAGCAAATTATTCGCTGCCCTGTGATGAAAAATTATTTTTTAGAGTGGTAAAAACAGCTTTTCAACAACGAAGAAAAACATTGCGTAATAGTTTAAAATCATTCAATTTTTCTGATAATTTAAAAGAAGATAGTATCTTTGACCTCCGTCCGGAGCAATTAACGGTGGATCAATTTATCAGTATTACTCAAAAAATAACAGCCGATGGAGTTTAAAATCAGCAGAGAGTTTCTAACTGAAATAGAACAACTTATTAGTGAAAACAAGGCGCAAGAGCTTCTTTTGCTTCTTGAGGATATTCACTTTGCTGATATTGCCGAAATCATGGAAGCACTCGATGATTATGGTGCGGCTTATATTTTTAACACCTTAGATTCGGAAAAAACAGCCGAAATCTTATTGGAATTAGACGATGAAGTTCGGGAAAAAATCCTGCACAACTTATCGCCCAAAGAAATTGCTGAAGAGTTAGACGAACTTAGCACAGACGATGCCGCAGATATCATCGCCGAATTACCCCAACACAAAAAAGAACAGGTAATCTCTGAACTTGAAGATGTTGAACACGCCAAAGACATTGTAGATTTATTGCGTTATGATGAAGATACTGCGGGGGGTTTGATGGGAAAAGAGTTGGTAAAAGTAAATGAAAACTGGAACGTACTCACCTGTGTCAAAGAAATGCGATTGCAAGCCGAAAATGTATCCCGAGTACATTCAATTTATGTAATTGATGACGAAGAACGATTGAAAGGCCGTTTGTCGTTAAAAGACCTCTTAACAACCTCAACCAAAACGCCTATTAGCGAAGTATACATCAAAAAAGTAGACTACGTAAAAGTAGACACCAAAGATGTAGAAGTGGCGCGCATCATGCAAAAATATGACTTGGAAGCCATTCCAGTAGTAGATGAACTAGGCCGTTTAGTAGGCCGCATTACCATTGATGATATTATCGATGTAATCAAAGAAGAAGCCGACAAAGATTACCAGTTGGCAGCGGGTATCTCCCAAGACGTTGAGGCCGATGACAGCATTTTGGAACTTACAAAAGCACGTTTGCCTTGGTTGGTATTAGCGCTGTTTGGCGGATTTATTTCTGTACACGTTTTGGGTATTTTTGAACCCATCATGAAATTACACCCCGAATTGTTTTTCTTTACACCGCTTATTGCGGCTATGGCCGGAAATGTTGGAGTCCAATCCTCTGCGATTATTGTGCAAGGTTTGGCCAACAATACCATCATCGGACCCATAATCGAGCGATTGCTTAAAGAGCTTTCGTTGAGTTTATTGAACGGTGTTATCTTATCGGTTATCTTATTAGCGGGCAGCTATTTCCTTTTGGGTTATGAAATTCATGTAGGCTATACCGTAGCCATTGCCTTATTAACCGTAATTATTATTGCTTCATTAATTGGTACCTTTATTCCCATAATATTGAACAAAAACGGAATAGATCCAGCATTAGCTACAGGACCGTTTATTACAACCAGCAATGACATTATTGGAATTTTAACCTATTTTACTATCGCTAAGATAATATTAGGAATTTAAGCTCCAAAGCCCTTTCCGCAACAACAAATTTCAGACCTAAATTTTCCCTTCTTGTATTTTAAAAAAGCGGAGTGTCATAAATCTTCATAAGGTGTTATTCGTTTTTTAAGACTGTAAATTGCTGGTTACTAGTGTATTTAAAATAAATTGCTTACATTTAAAAACTAAAAACACACCCTAATGAAAAAAAAGCTGCTATTTAATTTATTGCTATTGTCAATAATTGGGTATTCTCAAACCATTTCTTTACAATCGTTTGGAATCGGTTTTGTTAGTCCGGTTGAAATTACAAATGCTGGAGATACTAGATTGTTTGTAGTCCAAAAAGGAGGCTTAATCCGGATTTTAAATGCAGACGGAACTGTTAATGCTACACCATTTTTAAACTTGTCTTCTTTAGTTACTACGAATAGTGAACGCGGTTTATTGGGATTGGCTTTTCATCCAAACTATGCAACTAACGGCTATTTTTTTGTAAATTATACCAATTTAGCAGGAAATACAGTTATTGCAAGATATACTGTAAGTGCGACTAATCCAAATATTGCCAACACCAGTGAAACGGTATTAATGACAATCACGCAGCCGTTCTCTAACCATAACGGAGGGACCCTAAAATTTGGTTCTGATGGTTATTTGTATATAGGAATGGGCGATGGAGGAAGTGGTGGTGACCCTGGAAATCGAGCGCAAAATATCAATGAAAATTTAGGTAAAATGTTGCGCATTGATGTCAATGTTTCCGCAGCTCCTTTTTATGCAAGTCCCAGTTCAAATCCCTATGTAGGCGTGGCTGGAAATGATGAAATTTGGGCCATTGGGCTAAGAAATCCATGGAAATTTTCTTTCAATAGACTAAACGGTGATTTGTGGATTGCCGATGTTGGACAAGACGCAATTGAAGAAATAAATAAAGTGGTAAGTCCTTTACCCAATTCTGGAATTAATTTTGGTTGGAGGTGTTATGAAGGCAACTCAACTTATAATGCCTCAGGTTGTGCACCATCTAGTACTATGCGTTTCCCTTTTGTTCAATATGCTCGTTTTGGAGGGGCTTGCTCGGTAACCGGAGGTTATTATTACTCGGGTACTGCCTATCCAAATTTTCAAAACAAATATTTTTTCACCGATTACTGTGACAACAAAATTAGAATGGTAGATAATGCTGGGGTTATTACAACGACTGCTTCATTTTCGGGGAACAATTTTGTAACGTTTGGCGAAGATGTAAATGGGGAATTATATATTGCAGGGATTACTTCGGGAACCGTTTATAAAATAATTGATTCCTCTTTAAGTGAATCAGATTTTAAAAATAATGGGTTTTCTATTTATCCAAATCCAGCGAAAGGTTTCTTCGTTGTAAAAAGTGCTGAAACTAATTTAGCAACCAAAATAGCACTATTTGACACAACCGGAAAGTTACTTTTTTCAAAAAAATTAATGCCAAACACAGAAAACGTAATTGACACAAATTTGTTGGCTAAAGGAACTTACTTCGTTTCGGTAGAAACCACAAACGGAACAAATTATGACACAAGGGTAATTGTTGAATAATTAAGGCGCCGGATTGGGAATCAATTCTTGAATTTTTTCAATTTCAGCAACTAACTCATCCGACAAAACGGTTTCAAACGCACGAATGTTTTCTTGCAATTGCGCCATGCTTGTCGCGCCAATAATTGTTGACGTTACAAACTGTTGGCGATGCACAAAAGCAATGGCCATTTCGGTTAGCGTCAAGCCATGGGCCTCGGCTAATGCTTTGTATAAGGTGGTGGCTTTATAACAATTATCATTGGTATATCGTGTAAAACTTCGGAACAAATCCAATCGGGAATTTTTTATAATACCCCCTAAATGTTTGCCCGTTAAATACCCAAACCCCAGTGGAGAGTAGGCCAATAATCCAACATTTTCACGCAGGCCAATTTCCGACAACCCTACTTCATACAACCGGTTCAATAACGAAAAAGGATTTTGAATGGTGGCTATTCGGGGCAATCCATGCTTTTCACTTTCCATTAAAAATTTCATCACACCCCACGGATTCTCATTAGAAACTCCAATGTGTTTGATTTTTCCCTCTTTAATTAATCCGTCAAAAACCGTCAATACCTCAAAAATATTGTCTTGCCATTTGGGGTCCAATTCCTGAACACCTCGCTTCTGAAACATATTCATCACGCGTTCGGGCCAATGCATTTGATACAAATCGATATAATCGGTCTGAAGGTTTTTCAAACTCAATTCCACCGCTTCGTGCAGGCTTTTTTTAGAAAAATCTAGCGGCTGACGAATGTATTCCATGCCGCGATTGGGTCCCGCAATTTTAGTAGCAATCACCAATTTTTCCCGTTCCGAAGGGCCAATTTTTTGAATCCAAGTACCCATAAACCGCTCGGTACTTCCAAAAATTTGCGCATTCCCACCTATGGGATACATTTCGGCCGTATCAATAAAATTGATGCCGTTTTCAACCGCAAAGTCGAGTTGTGAATGGGCTTCACTTTCGGTGTTTTGATTGCCAAAAGTCATGGTTCCTAAACAGATTTTACTGACTTTTAGTGCGGTATTGGGTAGCGTAGTATAGTTCATTTCAGGATTTGAATTTTTCATGTACAAAGTTACAAAGTTTCCTCCAAAGAAAAAGGCTTGAACATACAACTCAAGCCTTTTTTATACATCTTTTAAGAAATGTTATAGTGCATTCAACATTTTAGAAATCTCATCCAATTTAGGCGTTAAGATGATTTCGATTCGTCTGTTTTTTGCTTTTCCATCAGCCGTTTCATTGGATAATAATGGTGCATATTCTCCACGACCCGCTGCTGTTAAGTTTTCTTTCTTCACTTTAGCATTTGCTGAGAGTATTGTAACGATCGCTGTTGCACGCTTGGTCGACAAATCCCAGTTGTTTTCAACGCCACCCCCAATTGTTCCGGTAATTTTGTCGTTGTCAGTATGGCCTTCAATCAATACCGAAATGTCTGGATTATCGCCCAACACTTTTCCTACTAAATCTACTGCTTTTTTACCTTCAGCACCTACAGTCCAACTGCCCGATTCAAACAACAATTTGTTTTCCATAGACACATACACTTTGCCGTCTTTTTCAGTAACCGTTAGGCCTTTACCTTCAAATGCTTTTAAGGATTTGGTTAGTGTTTCTTTTAGTTTTTTCATGGCAGCATCTTTATCGGCCATCATTTTTTCTAATTCAGCTAAACGTGTAGAAGAAGCCTCTAAATCTTTTTTCAATTTTGTCAAACGATCTTGTTCGGCAGTTAGCGCTTTTTGTTTGGCTTCTAACTCGGCCAATAACTGACGGTTTTTATTGATATTGGCTTCTAAAGCTTCGTTGCTGTCTTTTTCTAAAGCTGCATATGATGCTTTTAAATTGTCTAAACTCTTTTTGGTTGCCGCATAATCAGAAGCCAATTGGTCGCGCTCTGATTTTGTTTTGTCCAATTCGGTTTGCAAATTGGCTTTGTCCAATTCCAATTGGTTCTTACTGGTTTTTAACGCCCCGTTTTCATCCGATAACGTGTTATGTTCTTTCTTTAAATCGGCGTATTTATTTTCTAAATCTTGATAGATTTTTTTTGAAACACAAGAGGTAGTTAGACTCAATACTACACAGGCAAGGGCAATTTTTCTAATCATGTTATATTTTTTTTGATGAATGAACTAATTTGGTGTTATGGAAACTGTACTTATTATGAATTGTTATTTGATTTCTACAAAAACCGGACAATGATCGGAATGTTTGGCTTCGGGTAAAATTAATGCCCGTTGAATTTTATCTTTCAAGGGTTGGGCCGCCAAGCAATAATCAATACGCCAACCTTTGTTGTTGTTTCGAGCATTGGCTCTGTAACTCCACCAACTGTATTGGTGTGGCTCTTTGTTTAAATGGCGAAAGGTATCTACAAAACCACTTTTTAAGAAACCGTCGAGCCAAGCGCGTTCTTCGGGTAAAAAGCCCGAAACTTTTGCATTGCGTATCGGATCATGAATATCGATTGCCTCGTGACAAATGTTGTAATCGCCACAAATAACCAAATTCGGAATTTCTTTGGTGAGGGCATTGATGTAGTTTTGAAAATCTTCCATATACATAAACTTGTGTTCCAATCTATCAATATTCGTACCAGAAGGCAAATACAAACTCATGACGGAAAGGTCTTCAAAATCGACACGCAAATTGCGTCCTTCAAAATCCATGTGTGGAATACCAGTACCAAAAACAACATTTTTGGGAGCGATCTTAGACATTATTGCCACACCGCTGTATCCTTTTTTTTCTGCCGGAAAATAATATTGGTAAGGATATCCTGCCGCCTCTATCTCAATCTTAGGAATTTGATCTTCGGTAGCCTTGATTTCTTGCAAACAAATAACGTCGGGATTGGCGTGTTGTAACCATTCTAAAAAACCTTTAGTGATGGCAGCTCGAATTCCGTTGACGTTGTAAGAAATGATTTTCATGTACTTGAGTAGCTTTCGACCAAAAGTAATAAAAAGGTTTCTAATAATAAAGATTCCCAGCTACGATTTTTCAAAAGAAAATTTGGCTTTTGGTTGAAAAAATATCACAAATTTATGGATATAAATATAATTTCTATAGGAGATCTATTCGATAGAATTGTTATCTTTGTTTCTTGCCAAAAAAACTAAATTAAATGGGGTTAGTTACTGCTAAAGAAGTTGCCAAAGCGATTAACGCTGATAAATATGGGATTTTCGGAACCTTCACGGGCTGGGTCTTAATGAAAGTGCTGAAGATATCGGCACTCAATAAATTGTATGACCGAAACAAACATTTGAACGATGTTGCCTTTTTAAACGCCATTCTAGATGATTTACAAATTAAGTTTGAAATTCCAGAAGAAGATTTAAAACGATTCCCTAAAGAGGGCGCATATATCACCATTTCAAACCACCCTTTAGGAGGTGTTGATGGGATATTGTTGTTGAAATTAATGCTAGAACGCGAACCTAATTTTAAAATTATTGCCAACTTTTTACTACACCGCATTGCTCCTTTGAAACCCTTTATCATGCCGGTAAATCCGTTTGAAAACCATAAAGATGTCAAATCAAGTGTTGTAGGAATCAAAGAAACATTGCGTCATTTAAGTGATGGCAAACCTTTGGGTATTTTTCCAGCCGGAGAGGTATCAACCTACAAAGACGGTAAACTAGTAGTAGATAAGCCCTGGGAAGAAGGCGCATTGAAAGTAATTCGAAAAGCTCAAGTTCCTGTGGTTCCTATTTATTTTCACGCTAAAAACAGCAGTTTGTTTTATTTCTTGTCAAAAATAAATGACACGCTTCGAACCGCTAAATTGCCTAGTGAATTGCACACCCAAAAAGACAGAGTCATCAAAGTGCGTATTGGAAAAGCCATTTCAGTAGCTGAACAAAATGAATACCAAGACCTGGAAGCCTATGGCGAGTTTTTGAGAAAAAAAACGTACATGCTTTCCAATGCATTTGAAACAGAAGATTCCAAACTTCATTTGCCCAAATTATCTTCGCCCAAACCGCCCAAACAAATTGTAAAGCCGGCAAATCATGGAGAAATAATTGAAGAAATAAACACCTTAAAAGAAGGCGATTTTAGACTGTTACAGTCAAAAAATTATCAAGTTTTTTTAACTACAGCGGAAAAAATTCCGAACATATTACACGAAATTGGACGTCTGCGCGAAATTACGTTTAGAGAAGTCGGCGAAGGTACCAATGAGGCCATTGACTTAGACAAATACGATCAATACTATCACCACATGTTTTTATGGGACGACGATGCCCAAATGATTGCAGGTGCCTACAGAATGGGATTGGGAGATGGTATATACAAAAAACACGGGATAGAAGGTTTTTACTTGCACGAGTTGTTCCGTTTTGAACCTGAATTGCATGGCATGATGAGCCAATCCATTGAAATGGGAAGAGCCTTTATCATTTCGGAATACCAACAAAAACCGATGCCGCTCTTCTTGTTATGGAAAGGAATTGTGCATACCACCTTGCGTTATCCAGAACACAAATATTTAATTGGCGGGGTGAGTATTAGCAATCAATTTTCTGATTTTTCAAAATCGTTGATGATTGAATTTATGAAATCGCATTACTACGATCCGTATGTGGCGCAATATGTACATCCCAAAAAAGAATATAAAGTTAAACTTAAAGACGCCGATAAAGATTTTGTCTTCAACGAAACAGAAGCCGACTTGAATAAGTTTGATAAAATTATCGACGAAGTAGAGCCGGGTAGTCTTCGCTTACCGGTGTTGATTAAAAAATACATCAAACAAAACGCAAGAGTAGTCGCCTTTAACGTGGATCCTTTGTTTAACAACTCGGTAGACGGATTGATGTATATTAAGATTGCCGATCTTCCGGAAAGTACTGTTAAACCAGTTATGGAAGAATTTCAAGCAGAATTAGAGAAAAAAGATAAAGGCTAATTAATTAGCCTTTATCTTTTGTTTGAAATTTTCAAATGCTGCTTTGGAAAGAATTAATTTGGATTCAATTTTCTTCCCTTTTAAATAATTGAGCATGTATTTTGCTCGGTCTTCCGATTCCGGGTGTGTAGTGAGCAGGTAGGTATATTTATGCATTTCATTATCTAGCGACAATTCATACATGAAATCGGCAAATGGTCGGGGATCAATTTTAGCCTTTAGTAAATATTGAACACTAACCATATCGGCTTCTCGTTCCAAACGACGATCATAAGCCGAAGATGTAAGTGTATTAACCACTTGACCCAGCTGACCACTATTGGCTCCGGTAGCCAGTGAAAGCAACACCGAAAAACCAATTTCTTTGGACAATTTTTTCATGACATGATTTTGTTCAATATGTGCAATTTCATGGCCTAATACCCCCAGTAATGCTTGTTCGCATTTGCTTGCTTCAATTAATCCGGTATACACCACCAAATGATTATCCGGCATGGCAAAAGCATTGATTTGGCTGTTTTTAACAAGGTGTACTTTCAGGCTGTCTCGTTGAATAGCATTTGCTTCACACAAAGGCAATAATAAAGAATCTAATGTTTTCACAAGTTCATCGTCATAGAGCACTTCTTCGCTTTGTTCCATTTCAGACCAAATGATATCTCCAAGACTTTCTTCGGCAAATACTTTCTTTTGTTCGATTTCGAAATAAGTAACATAATCGAGTTGTGCCAATAAGAACCAACATAAAAAGAATCCGCCATAAACGACTAGAGCTCTACTTATAATTTTCATCTTTTTTAATCATTAAATTGGTTAAATCACTAAATAAAAATAGTTCAGCATGAATTCCTTTTCTGGTTTTTGAAGCCAAAATTATAGTTGAGATAAATTCAACCAGATTAAAAAGCACCAAGGTAATCATGTACCCCACATAATAATTGGTTACCTTTTCATCATCAAATACAATTGAGAATGACCACCAAAATCCTGTGCTGTTCAAAAAGAACAACCCAAATTGCGAGAGTAAATTTTGTGTACAATGCCACTTTACAAAGGGTGTGCTTTTTCGGTTTCCCAAATAAAAAAAGAGTGACGCTAATAAATTCAATATGGGTAACGGCAAGCCTCCAATAACGGCTACTAATGACATAAGATAGCTGTTGGAAGCGCGCTCTAGTTCGGACTCATTTGGCCGGTAATAAAAGGTAGAATTAGATATCATATTACAGATTTTTTTTAAGGTTCCAATACCAATTTAGAAGTACTAATACTACTAAAATTAGGGCAACGGGTTTTTTTGAAATGAATTTTTCTGCGAGCAAATAAACACGGTAAAAACTTGCGGTTTTTTTTACCAAATCGATTCCAATCCATAGGGGAATGACAAGCATTAAGGCTGCTACAACATACCCGAAGGGATTCATAACAGCAGCTTTAAAAAACTTGCCTTCCATGAGCAATGAAACCGATCGAGTTGTGCCACAAGAAGGACAAGGATAGTTTGTTACTTTTTTAAAAACACACCCTATAGGCTGATGGATATTTTCTTTATGATTGAAAAGAAAAAGCCATCCATAACCCAGTCCAATTAGTGCTAATAAAAAAACATACAATCTATTTTTCTTCATTTGGAAAAGAGAAAATGGTTAAAAAAACCACATATAAAATGTGGTTTGTTTTTAGTATAACATTGCTTGATTGAATTTTTCAAGGTTTTTCTCTTTCGTCGCTCCTTGAATTAAGAACCAGTCTACAATAGCCCAAATTCCTAAACCACCACAGGTTAATAATTTTCCTACTCCCATTCCTGTATCGCCTATATAAAATCTATCGATTCCATAAGCTCCCGCAAAAATAGAAATTAGTAATGCCGTTGTAGGATCTTTAAATTGAACCATTTGAATCATTGGCCATTTTTCATCGTCTAAAGCCAATAATCTTTCACGTATGGCATGTAAGTTGTGCCCTTCAAAAAATTTAGAATTTGACATCATGAACATGTCAACTTTGTTTGCATCCATTTTAGTTAGTTTTTAGTTAGTTGATACGAATATAAGAATTAATTGTATAAGTCTAACCTATTTGAATTTGTTACAGTTTATTTTCATAACCCGCACAAATTTTATCGACAATAGTTTGGGCTAATTTTTGATGACTTTCAACTGTCCAACCCCCAATATGAGGGGTTAAAAGCACATTATTTGCTTGGAGTAAATAATCAAAGGCTGCTGGTTTTTCCCCTTCAAACAACGTTTCAAACGATAATTTTTCATATTCTAATACGTCCAAACCGGCGCCCAAAACTTTTTTCGTTTTCAAAGCGGCCACTAGGTCTTCTGTAACAACTGAATTTCCTCGAGCGGTATTGATAAACCAAAAGGGCTTTTTAAATGTAGAAATAAATGCTGCGTTTATCATTTTATCCGTCTCGGGAGTCCAAGGCGTGTGCAAACTGACAACATCGGCTTGTTCTTGAAGCGTTGCTAACGAAACTTGGGTTGCATTTGCATCGCCTACGTTGGGAATTATATCATAGCATAATACCGTTACATCAAAGCCGCGCAATTTTTTGGAAAACGATTTTCCCATATTTCCATAACCAATAATTCCAATGGTTTTTCCTTCCAATTCCTGTCCGCGGTTGCCTTCTCTGATCCATTGACCCGATTTGACTTCGTTATTGGCTTTATTCAATTGATTAAAAAGCGACAGCAACATACCTAAGGCATGCTCCCCCACGGCATTTGCATTGCCTTCTGGAGCTGCAATGAGACGAATTCCTTTAGCTGTGGCATACTCACAATCGATGCTTTCTAAACCGGCACCAACTCGTGCAATAAATTTCAAATTTGTGGCTTTGTCTAAAAACGATGCGTCTATTTTAAATCGGCTTCGGATAACGATACCTTGATAGTTTTCGATTTTAGCCTCAATATCTTGTTTAGAAGATGTAAAATCGGCCTCGTTTTGAAAACCAGCTTGTTGCAATTGGTCCCAAAGAAGAGGATGATTGCTATCGAGATGTAAAATTTTAAGGGCCAAATCCATGCTGTTGATTTAAAGGATAAAAATACAAGAAAATAAAGTACAAAAAAAATGAGGCCTTTCGACCTCATCATTTGTTACATATTTAACCAAGCGGTCGGATTTAAGGTCGTTGTATTTTGTAATACTAAAAACTTAATTACGGCTTTGCCTGAGGCATCGGTGTGAATTCTTCCTATGCTTTGTTTGATGCTTACTTTTTGTCCTTTACTCACGTTCACGGAAGCTAAATTTAAATACACGGTGATAAAATCTCCATGTTGGATGTAAACTGCTTTATTGTTTGCTGAAATGACTTGTACTTGCAATACCTCACCAGCAAAAACAGCTCTAGCTGAGGCACCGGCTTCTGTAGTAATTTCAATTCCACTGTTGTGAACCGTTAAGTTTTTGTGCACGGGATGGGGTTGATCACCATAATATTGAGAAATACTACCATTAACAACTGGCCAAGGCAGTCTACCTCTGTTGGCTTTAAAATTGTCAGAGGAAACTTTTCCTTCTGCTGACAACACAAACTTAGTAGCTTCTTTTGTTCCTGCTTTAGGGGCTATAGTCCCTGTTTTTGCTGCATTTCTTTTATTCGCTGCGGCGATTTCATCGGCAATAATTTTCTTAATTTGACGGTCAATTTGTTTGGCCTCTTTTTGTTTTTTGTCGATTTCGGCAGCAATTTGCTTTTTATCTTTCTGAATCGATTTTACCAAGCGCTCTTGCTCTTGTTTTTCTTTTTCCAGTTCTTTTTTCTCTTGTTCTGTTTCTACTAAAACCTTTTCCTTTTCTTTTTTATTGGTTTTAAGGTTTTGTTCGGCTTGTTCTAATTTTTGTTGTTTGGTACGAATTTCTTCGCCTTGCATTTTCCTAAAATCGGCATATTGTTTCATGTATTGAATGCGCTTGTAGGCCTGAAGGAAGTTTTGGGAAGAAAGAACAAACATGACCCTGCTTTGTTCGTTTCTACTTTTATATGATTTCACGATCATTTTTTCATAATCTTCTTTCAACACGGTCAACTCTCTGTTCAATTTGTTCATTTCGAGTTGGGTCAAATAGATATTATCCGACAACATTCGGGTTTGTTTTGCGGTAGTATTCAATAATTTTTGACGCAAAGCTATCAATCCTTTTTGTTGATCAATTTGTTTTAATACCGATTTTTCTTTTTTCTTTTCCGATTCTAGTCGTGCTCTCTTTTCGGCAATTTCGTTTAGAATTTGCTCTTTTCTTTGCTCTAATTTTTGTTGCTCAGAAGGTTGCGCAAACGCCATTGAGGTGATGAAAAAGAAAAGTAGTGTTTTTAAAAATTGGTTCATGCACTTTGGTTTTTTACAAAGGTAGTTTTGTTTTACTAAAATAAAAAATTAATCGATTTGAATTGCCTTGTAATCACTAGGAATCGAATAGGAATAACTCAAATTTTCATTAAATGTTGTGTTTTTGTATTCAATAGCAATCGAAATTTTATCTTTTTGCGTGGCTTTTATGTTGATGGCGTTTGGCAAAAACATGCGTTCCACTTCACTGTAAGAGGGGTATTGAATCTCTAATGCTCTGTTATGACTGGTTTGGGTGATGGCTTCTTTTTTTAATAAATAATTGGCGGCTTCAAAATAAAATTCTTTGGTAATGTCTGTTGTGGTTGCAGGAGATAATTTGAATAATTTCTCATTGATTTCAGAAATCCACTTGCCTTTTGACAAATCATCAATAGCCTTTCCGAGCAATAAATTTTGTACTTTTTGAAAATCGAGGTCGGTTCCAAGCCAATTGCTGAGCGTGCTAAAATCGCCCTCAAAATAGGTGCTATTGATTTTTTCATAGTAACTCACTTTTGTGGGAGTAATCAAGGCTTTGGCTACCGGAAAACCAAGTATTTTAATGTTGATCCAAATGATTTCATTTTTTTTAATGCGTATATCTGCATTCATAGAATGGGATTGCGAACGATCTTCATACTTGGCATTTGCTTTAATATTTAGGGTATTAAAATCGGATCCGTTAGCATAATGCCCGTTGATGATTTTGGTGATTTCTGCAGTATCTTTTGCCGCAAGAGTAGCGACGGCTTGTTTTGATTTACAGCCGATTAAAAAACCCGCAAAAACAACTGCTAGAATATATTTCATTATTTGATTTGTTTTAATTTACTGGAGTACCGTTGTTTACCAGTTATGTCTTTTAGATTTTCACAACTGATGATTAATTGCTCATAAAAAAGGACTTCAAGTGGTTGATCGTCTACTACAAAATCCAGACCGTTTTCTAAATATTCTTTAGCTTTTTGATAATTCTTTACTTGATTGCAACCCCATCCGGCGTAATAATAATAGTTGGATTGTGTAGGAAATAATTCTGAAAATTCAATGGCTTTACGCACCAAACGTTGGAAATCTTGTTTTTGTTGTAGCACTTCCAAATAATAATTGATGCTTTCTACTGCATCGGGTTTTTGTTGTATTGCTTTTTCAAAATAATACGCTGCTTTATCCAAATCCTTTTTTTTCCAGAAGAATTTTGCTACTTCACTCGCAACCGAAAGGGAAGTGTCTGAATCAAAATAGGGAATAGCGGCATCAACTTCTTTAAAATAAACCGGATTATTGACCGTAAAAATCAAAAATTCATTAAAAACACGGTGCTTGATTTTGAAATCCATTTTAGTACTTTGCAATACTGTAAACATGGCTTGGGAAGCTTTAGTGCCATCGTTTGCATTCAAATAAAATTTTACCAAACTAACGGCTGCCCATTCCGAACTTGGAATCTCTTTTTCCAATGCTCTTGCTACTTCAAAAGCTTTGTCTTCTTGGTTAAAACTGAGGTATAGGTTGATTAAGTCAATATAATTTTGTTCGTATTTGGGATGTTCTTTAATCCCTAGTTCTAAGGTTTCTTTTTTAGGTGCGGCAAATTCGGTAGAACGTTCCAATTTTAACTTATAGAATTCCATGGTTTTCGTCAAATGAGCAGTCGCTTCCATTTCTTTTAACAAGGCAAGCGCTTTTTCTTTTTGATCGGTAGTCATGTATAAAGACACTAAATCTTCTCGCATATTGGGGTCAAATTCAACCAATTTTTGAACCACCCCAATCGCCTTATCAAAGGCTTTGGTTTGGTAATAAATATCATACAATCCGTTCCAATACCAGCGCTGTTTCGCGTCGATTTCTATAGCGTTTTTAAAGGCCATTTCGGCAGCAATATAATTTTTTACGTCCAATTGATTTTTGCCCAATTCAAACAAAAAAGCTGCGTTTTTTGGTTCTTTTTCAAGGGCTTTTTGGAGTGCAATTATAGCTTTATCATAATTTTCAATGCCTCGCTGTGTAAGGGCTTCAAAAAAATAATCTTCGGTTTTATTTTCTTCTAACGCAATGTCTTCTGGATTTTGTTGCGCAAGAGAGCGACTTCCAAAACCCAACAGGAAGAAAACCAATAAAGCGATATGGCTGTTTTTTGACATTTATTCTAAAACCGAATAATCCCCAATACTAATGCTGGTAAAATGTCCATCAAAATTTACATGATTTCCAATCATAGCATTGTCCAAATTTGCATTTTTAATGTGTGCGTGCGTTTGCACCAAACTGTTTTTTATGGAAGAATCAATGACATGACAGCCTTTGCCTAACGAAACATTAGGACCGACAGTCGCGTTGATTAACACCACATCTTCTCCTATGTAACAAGGTGGAATGATCGTCGAATTTTCTTGTTTTACCCCATAATCGATCAAATGTTCGCCATCGTTATGTAAAAATCCAAGCATTCTTGTATTGGTTTCTACAGTAACATCTTTATTCCCGCAATCCATCCATTCATCCACTTTCCCGGGAACAAATTTCATCCCTTTGGCCATCATTTGTTTGATCCCATCGTTAATTTGGTATTCGCCACCGTGAATAATGTTGTTGTCTAACACCGATTGCAATTCGTTTTTCAAAACGGCCACATCTTTGAAATAATAAATTCCAATCACAGCCAAATCGGATACAAATTCTTTTGGTTTTTCAACCAATTCAATGATTTCACCTTTAGGGTTTAAATTCACGACACCAAAAGCTTCAGGTTGGTCTACTTGTTTTACCCAAATCACGCTATCGGCTGAGGTGTCCAAATCAAAGTCGGCACGAATTAACGTATCGGCATACGCAATAACCGCTGGTCCGCTCAAAGAATCTTTGGCACACATGATCGCATGACCCGTTCCTAAGGCTTCATTTTGATAATATATGGTTCCTTTTGCTCCTAATTTTTGGGCGATAGCCAATAAATCTTGTTCGACTTTAGTGCCAAAACTTTCATGTATAATAAAGGCAACTTCGTCTATTTGCTGATTTAAAACACCGGCAATATCTTCTACTAATCGGTGGACGATTGGTTTTCCTGCCACTGGAATTAATGGTTTTGGAATCGTTAATGTGTGTGGGCGAAGACGAGAACCACGTCCTGCCATTGGTACTATTATTTTCATATAGAATATGTTTTAAACTTCAAAATTCGTTTTTCAACATTGAATATTCAACATTTTTCAACTTGGAACATTCAACTTGGAATTTTGAAAATTGATTTATTATTTATTTATTTTATTTCTTGATGTTTCAATACTTTTTACAAAAATTGATATTAATTCATCGTTTTCTTTTATTGCTTTATCTATTTCAATTTCTTGTCCTAAAAATAATTTTGCTCTTAAAATAATCTTTAAATTAGAATGTGTTTCTCTGAGTTCCTTCAAAACAACAGACATTTTGTGAATAAAATCATTTCTTGATTCAGCACTTTGTGCTTCGCTATAATTTAAAGATGGTGCAGTTCCAGATCTAACAATTTGTCCCGACAAATGATTGCTTGCTTTCGTTGTTTTTAGGTTATCATTAATGTTGATGATTTGTACTGCAAAATCAATTAGTCTTTCGTGTAAATCAAATTTTTTCATGGCATATATAATTATTTATGTTACTGTTTACTATTTCAAAATTCGTTAATCATTATTGAATGTTCAACATTTTGAACAACGAATATTCAACTTGGAATTTTGAATATTGAAGTTTTACTTCACCCCTGTACTGCCAAAACCGCCTTCGCCTCTTGAGGTTTCAGATAATTCGGTTACTTCAAGCCATTCGGCACGTTCGTGTTTGGCAATGATTAATTGCGCGATGCGTTCCCCGTTTTCGATGATAAAATCTTCGGTGGATAAATTTACTAAAATCACTCCAATTTCGCCACGATAATCAGCATCAACTGTTCCGGGCGAATTTAAAACGGTGATTCCTTTTTTGGCTGCCAATCCGC
>JAGNZI010000056.1 GCA_017984495.1 Flavobacterium sp. | reverse complement strand
TGTCGACACTACAGCATTGTAAAATTCTATCGGTTCCAAAAATTGAAGACCCAAGAGGCAATTTGTCGGTCATAGAAAACGACGTCATTCCATTTGAAATGAAACGGGTGTATTATTTGTATGATGTACCAAGTGGGGCAGAGCGTGGCGGACATTCGCATAAGGAACAACAAGAGTTTTTGGTTGCCTTATCGGGAAGTTTTGATGTGATTTTACATGACGGCCAACACGAAAAATTGGTAACGCTTAATAAGCCTTTTGAAGGATTGTTGATTTCCAATGGAATCTGGCGCGAATTGAAAAACTTTTCGTCGGGGGCAGTTTGTTTGGTCATTGCCTCAGCTGTTTTTGAGGAAGAAGACTACATTAGAACTTTTTCGGAATTTTTACAATCAAAACATTAGTGGTATACCGAAAAATCAATCCCAATTTTTTTCAATTGCTGTTTAAGGGTTAGCAAAAAACGCAAGATAAAGCTAGGTGTTCCCAATAAGAGTTTTGTTTTGAAGGGTATTTTTGTAGCAATATCGTGGAGGTAAAGATTTGATTTTTCAGTGGCACCCGCCATTTTAAAGTGCAAGGCATATTCCAATCGGTACAGATCTAAAAATTTTTTCAAACTTTTATTTTGTGTTTCGGCAGCAGCAAATTGCGTAAAATCCATCAATTTTTTTTCTAAAATAGGTGTTTTAGCCAATGAATTTGGTGTTTCAAAATGGTATAAAACCGTGTATTCATTATGAAGCGCAACGGGATACTTGAGGCCAATTTTGGTAAACAATTCTAAATCTTGCCCACTGCTTACTTGGGTATTGAAAACAAAATCATTTTTCAATAGTTTTTTAGGAATGGCACAAGCCGAAGTGAGACTCACACGATGGATCAAACTTGCTTCAAAGTAATCGGAAAGTACGCCTCTGAAATTCTCGGAAATGCTATTGGAGTAGTTGGGTGTAAGTAGAGTGTTCTTCGAAATTTTTGTTTGATACCGACTACAATACAGTCCGCAATTTGGAAAGTCAGTCTGCAGTTTATATAGTGCTTCTAAATGATTGGGATACCAATAATCATCGGCATCTATAAATGCGATCAACTCCCCGGTAGCTTTTTCAATACCTGCATTTCGAGCGGCAGCTGCCCCAAGATTTGGTTGTTGCACCCATTGAATACGCGGATCAGTAAATTGGGATACAATGGCCAAACCACCATCTGTTGATCCATCATCGATTATAATGACTTCAAAATCGGTATAAGTTTGTTGCAGCACTGATGTAAGGGTTTCAGCAATACTAAAAGCCTTGTTATATAGCGGTATGATGACAGAAATCGAACTCATTTTTTCTTATGAATTAAGTGCATGTAATATCCTAATTTATAAAAATCAAAGAGGAATAATTTCGGGTGAGAAGCAGTCAAGTGACGCACCAACGCTTTTCTAAAAACGTTAAATAATAAAACAATTAGCGTATTTGCTGGGAAAAAATCCAATTTTATACTCCAACGACTCATGCGAGTAGCCTTAGGGGATACAATTTTTGTTTCAATCAGTTGTTTTAGGTTGTCTAAAGCTTCTTCGGTTTTGTTTAAAAAAACAGCTCCTGATTCCAAGTTTTCATGAAACAAGGGATTGTGTATGTGGTTGATTGCAATGCCTTTTTTTTCTAATTCCAATACAAAAACCAAATCTTCATACCCATATTTTTGAATGTTTGGATGAAAAGGTGTTGCTTCTAAAATAGTTTTTTGAGCTAATAAATTTGAGGTTAAGGTGTGTTGGTAGGGCTTTTTTTCTCGAATCGCTTGCGGAATCGCTTCTCGTTGCATGCCAAATTTCCAGCGCAGTTGTGCATCGGGTTGAGGTGCTTCATGGTGGTAACAAATGCCTCCATATACAACCGATTCCTTGTTTTGTTGGATCAAAGCGATATAGTTGCGTAAAAAGAATTCATCCACTGGGAGCATGTCGCAATCAAGTAACAACACCCAAGGGTATTGTGCGCGTTCAATCAATAGGTTTCTGTTGGCCCCACGACCTACATTTTTCGGCAATTGAATGTATTGAACAAAAGAGAAATCGGATAATTTGTTGTTTTGGGTTGCAATAGCAGTTGCGGTAGACGCATCATCTTGTATGAGTATTTCATATTCGATTTGAAGCGTGTTGGCTTGTTGTATTAATTCGCTAACCAAGGGAACAACATTGTAGTTGTATGTAGGAATTAATAGCGACAGCATTACATCGTTCTTTGAACCACTTCAAACATTTTACCTTCTTCAAATTTTAACGTTTTTGAAGGGTATTTTAATACCAAAGCATAATCATGGGTTGCCATTAAAATGGTTTTTCCGTTGGCATTAATTGTACGAAGTACTTCCATTACTTCTATACTGGTTTGTGGGTCTAAATTTCCGGTAGGCTCATCGGCAAGTATCAACTCGGGATCGTTCAATAGTGCACGGGCAATCCCTACACGTTGCTGTTCACCACCTGAAAGTTGGTGTGGCATTTTAGGCGCTAGACCTTTCATACCAACTTTGTCCAAAACTTCTTCGATTTTAGCATCCATTTCTTCTTTTTCAGACCATCCCGTAGCTTTCAATACAAACAATAAATTGTCTTTGATGCTTCGATCGGGTAATAATTTAAAATCTTGAAAAACAACACCAAGTTTTCGTCTTAAATACGGAATGTCACTTTCTTTTAAAGTGGCCAAATCATAGCCTACTACACTTCCTTCACCTTCAGTTAACGATAAATCTGCATACAGCGTTTTAAGAAAGCTACTTTTTCCAGAACCGGTTCTACCAATTAAATAAAGGAATTCACCATGGTTTACGTCTATATTAACATCGCTTAATACAGGGTTTTTATCTTGATAAATGGTTGCGTTTTTTAAAGAAAGAACTGTTTCTGACATAGTATGGTATGATTTTAAAATGTAAAAGTAATAACTTATCGTTCCGTTTCAAAATTTTATCTGCTTTTCAATTAAAAATAGTGCTTTTGGTTAAAAACTCTGTTTAAAAATCGTACAATATTATGGTTGATATCTTCGTTTATAAGGGTAATTAAGCTTATATTTGAAATTCATAAATAGCGGATCAAAATGATTAAGTATCTCCAACTTTCTTTTTTATTTGTGTTCTTTTCAGGAGCACTTTTTGCCCAAAAATCAGCCGTATTTACGCATGATTTGAATGCTTTTAATCGTGCGGTCGAATTGTTTAATGAAAAACAATATTTGTCGGCTCAGCTGTTGTTTGAAAAAGTAAAAAACAATCCAAAAACACAAGCAATAGCTTCAGATTGTGCCTATTACATTGCGAATTGTGCCTTACATTTAAAACAAAATGGTGCAGATGAATTGGTGATGCAATTTGTTCAAGAGTATCCAACAAGCCCTAAGATGAATCAAGTGTATCTTGAAGTTGCGCAATACTATTTTGAAGAAGGTAATTTTCAAAAAGCGATCGAGTGGTTTGAAAAAGTAGACAGTAGTACAATGGCTTATGATCGTAAAGAAGCGTATCATTTTCAGATGGGCTATGCTTATTTTACCACAAAAAACAGCAAAGCGGCTATTAAATATTTCAACATGAGCTTGAATTCGGCCGTATTTGGAAACCAAGCCAAATATTATTTAGGCTATATGGCATATGTTTCAGACGATTATAAAACAGCCAATAATTATTTTGAGCAAGTAGGCGATCAAGAAAAATACCAAGATAAAATGGGTTATTTTCAAGCCGATATGAATTTTAAATTGGGTAACTTTCAAAAGGCTATCCAATTGGGAGAAGCACAATTGCAAAAAGCAAAAGCGGATGAAAAAAGTGAATTGTCAAAAATCGTAGGCGAAAGTTACTTTAATCTTAAAAAATACGATCAAGCCCTACCGTATTTAGTGGCATATAAAGGTAAAAAAGGAAAATGGACCAATACCGATTTTTACCAATTGGGTTATACTTATTACCAACAAAAAGATTTTGAAAACGCCATTGCCCAGTTCAATAAGATTATTCAGGGAAGTGATGCTGTTGCTCAAAATGCCTATTACCACTTGGCAGAAAGTTATTTAAATACACAAAAAAAACAACAAGCATTAAACGCATTTAAAACCGCTTCTGAAATGCAGTTTGATCTAAAAATTCAAGAAGATGCGTATTTAAATTATGCTAAATTGAGTTATGAAATCGGTAATCCCTATCAATCAGTTCCGGAGGTTTTACTGGCTTATTTGGCAAAATATCCTCAAAGTTCCTACAAGCAAGAAATTAATTCGTTATTAATCAGTTCCTATATAACTGCAAAAAATTATAAAGAAGCGCTGCAGTTACTAGAAAAAAACAGCGCACCAGAAAATAAATTAGCGTATCAAAAAGTGGCGTTTTATCGGGGTTTAGAATTGTATACCGATGGCAATTACAAAGGAGCTTATGCGCTCTTTAAAAAAGCGATTACTGAAAATGCTGATGCAAAATTTTCGGCTCGTGCTACTTTTTGGAAAGGAGAAACGGAATACAATTTGGATCAATTTGAAGAAGCCAAACTCACTTTTCAGCAGTTTTTAAATTTGGCCTCAGCCAAGCAAACACCTGAATATACGAATGCAAATTATAACTTGGCCTATTCTTATTTCAAGTTAAAAGCGTATGAAAGTGCCATACCTTATTTTGATGCGTTCATCAAATCAACACCAATTGATAAAGTGCGCCTAACCGATGCCTATTTGCGCATGGCGGATTGTAATTTTATGGTGGCAAAATATTGGCCTGCAATGGATGCTTATAATAAAGTAATGGAGATGAAAAGTGTCGATGCCGATTATGCGGCTTTTCAAAAAGGAATAAGCTATGGATTTGTCAATAAACCGGATCGAAAAATAGAGGATTTGGAAAAATTTATTGCCGCCTTTCCAAACTCACAATATGCCGATGACGCTGTTTATGAGTTGGGTAACACCTATGTGGGACAAAATTTAAATGATAAAGCGGTTGCTACCTACGATAAGTTGATCAATAAATATGCATCCAGTTCGTACACAGCAAAAGCCATACTGAAACAAGGACTTATTTACTACAACAGCAATAAAGAAACACAAGCCATTGATAGGTTTAAAAAAGTGGTGGCCGAATATCCTAATTCTCCAGAATCGCTAGAGGCAGTTGCAACGGCTCGTTTGATTTATGTAGACAATGGAAAAGTGGATGAATATGCCGATTGGGTAAAAACCCTTTCCTTTATTGAAGTTTCTAATGCCGATTTGGATAACGACACCTATGAATCTGCCGAAAAACAGTATTTGCAAAACAATGCCAAGCAAGCGATTTCTGGATTTACAAATTACATCAGTAGGTTTCCAAATGGATTGCATGCTTTGAAAGCCAACTTTTATTTGGCGCAATTGTATTTTGCCGATGCACTAGAAAACAATGCCATCAAGCCCTATGAATTTGTTATTTCAAGCCCTAGAAATGAATTTACAGAACAAGCTTTAGCGCGTTTGTGCCAAATCAATTTAAAAACTAAAAATTACGATGCGGCGCTCTTGGTTTTAAAGCGTTTAGAGGTTGAAGCGGAGTTTCCACAAAACACTACGTATGCGCAATCGAATTTGATGAAAGCGTATTATGAAAAAGAAGATTATGTAAATGCGGTAATTTATGCCGATAAAGTATTGAAGAATGATAAAATTGAAGATCGTATTAAAAGTGATGCCCAAATCATTGTAGCGCGTTCTGCCATGAAAAGCAACGATGAATCCAAAGCAAAAGAAGCTTATGATAAGTTGAATAAAATAGCAAAAGGCGAACTTAAAGCTGAGGCCCTTTATTATGATGCTTATTTCAAGAATAAAGAAGGGAAGTTTGAGGCTTCAAATAAAGTGGTGGAGCAGATAGCGGTAGACTATTCGGGGTATAAATATTATGGATCCAAAGCCTTAGTGGTTATGGCAAAAAATTATTTTATGCTGGGTGATAGTTTTCAAGCTACTGAAATCCTTCAAAGTGTTATGGATAATTTTGCATCCTTTGAAGATGTCTTAAACGAGGCCCAAACCGAGTTAGAGCGCATCAAAAGTGAAGAAGCCAAACGAAACGAATCCATTACCAATTAATAATCTTTTAATTTTCCATGCTGAATACCGTTCAGCAGCTAAAAAAATCTGGATATGAATAAATTCAATTTAAATATAACCCTTTTGGTTCTTTTTACATCGGTTCAATTGGCAATGGCGCAAGTCAAAGAAGGAACGATCGGTTCAGAAGTTGTGAACATTGTAAAACCCTATACACCTACAATTTCTGATGCCTTTAAGGTAAAAGAAACGCCTGTTTTAAAAGATGAAGACGAACAAAAAAAAGAAGCAATTCAATATCGTATTTTTTCGTTTCCTGTAGCCTCAACTTTTGCGCCAAATAAAGGAAAAGCAGCGGCTTTGGATCCTGTTAAAAAAGAAAAATTATATGACAATTATGCCACGCTAGGATTTGGAAATTATGGTACAGCTAACGCCGAATTATTCCTATCAAAAAGCATCAGTAATACCAGTTATTTTGGTACGATGTTGCGTCATTTGTCCTCTCAAGGAGGTATTAATGACGTAGTTCTAGAGGATAAATATGCCAATACCAGTGTCGATGTAACGTATGGGGTGCGGGAACGCAACCTGAGTTGGAACCTCGATTTGGGCTTTAAAAATCAAATGTATAACTGGTATGGGTTGCCCAATTATAGCCTATTTACCGATGCAATTATCCAAGATATTGATTCGAAACAAACCTATAATACCATTGCTTTGGGAGGAAAATTGCATCTAAAAAATAGTTTTTTTACTGAAGTTGGCACGCAATTCAAGCATTTTTCCGATGCTTTTGGCTCGGCCGAAAATCGCTTTTTTATAAAACCACAATTTGATTTTAAAGTAATGGATCAAAAAGTCAAAACCGATTTTGTATTTGATTATGTTGGTGGAGATTTTGAAAGACGTATTGATTTGATAAATTCTGCATATAACTATTCTGCACTTAATTTTGGCTTTAGCCCGCGTATTTTCTACCAACAAGACGATTTGTCAGTTCAGGTAGGTGCCAGTGTTTTTTACGCTGTTTTAAATAGAAATACCATTG
>JAGNZI010000021.1 GCA_017984495.1 Flavobacterium sp. | reverse complement strand
GAGCGGTCGTAATTGGAGCGTCAATCATTTTGTTTGATCCCATTTTCCAAGGATTGGCAATTTCGTTAGTTGCTGGAGCCATCGTATCTACCTTGTTAACATTAATCGTTGTTCCTTTGATCTATTATATCACGGAACGCAAAAAATGGGAGAAAAATAATTAATAAATAACCTGCAAGGTTTTATTACCTTGTAGGTTTCTATAAATAAAATATATGAAATCGCCATTAACAATAAGTTTGTGTAAGCAAACATCAATAAATAAAAGGCGATAACATATATGACCGCTAACAAATTAACTTTAACATATATGAAATTAGTATTAATCACAGCAATAGCAGAATTTGAAAAAGATGTCAAAAATATGCTCAAAGAAGCAAAGGTAAAATCGTATTCTTACAAAGAGGTAAAAGGTTTTAGGGATGCTTCAGAGGAAAATATAGAATCGAATTGGTTTGGATCTGAAATGAATGAAACCGATTCAGTAGTATTTTATGCTTTCATTTTACAGCAAAATTTAGATACTTTGTTTGATGAGGTTACACAATTTAACAAGAATCAAGAAACAATTTCTAAAGTACATTTAGCAGTACTTTCGGTGGAAAAGTATAATTAAAAAATAAAATTATGATAAACAGATTAATTAGAGCAATAGCTGGAACGTTTGTAATTCTTAGTGTGCTATTAGGTATGTATGTAAACGAAAACTGGTTTTGGTTTGCCATTTTTGTGGGAGCTAATTTATTGCAATCTTCACTAACCAAATGGTGTTTGATGGAGGATATATTGAGAAAATTTGGTATAAAAGATTAGTTTTTCTAATTTAGCTTTTCTAACCTAAATAAAATAGTATGAAAAAGCTAAAATTGATTTCGATTTTGACATTGATAGTTGTATTCAATGTGGCTTCTATGTGCTCTGATGACGACAATTCTAACTCGGTTGCAGATCCATCACCTGTAATCAATACGGTAACTTCGGGTACCTGGCGCATTACCTTATATCAAGACAATGGCGTAAATGAAACAAATAATTATTCCAATTATATTTTCACCTTCAATACGAATGGGGTGTTAACGGCTGCTAATTCAACTTCTTATAATGGAACGTGGTCGGTAACGACTAGCAATTCTAATGATGATAATCCGGATAACGATCTGGATTTCAATATTGCTTTTGTAACACCAGCTCCCAATGCCTTTACGGATGATTTAACAGACGATTGGGATATAATAATTTACACCGCAAATCGCATCCAATTGATCGATGTAAGTGGTGGCAACGGAGGAACCGACTACTTGACTTTTGAAAAAAATTAATAAAGATGTTACATAAAAAAACCAGCTGTAAATGCTGGTTTTTTTATTTAAAACAAACCTATTTTCGCTCTTTGCAACTTTATAACTTTATCTTATCTTTGCAACTCATTACACAAATTCAGAATCATGTTTGATAATTTAAGCGATAAGTTAGATAAAGCCCTTCATCTATTAAAAGGTCATGGTAAAATTACCGATGTCAATGTTGCCGATACTTTAAAAGAAGTACGTAGAGCTTTATTAGACGCCGACGTGAACTTCAAAATTGCAAAAGATTTTACCACCCGTGTAAAAGACAAAGCAATTGGAGAAAACGTATTGACGACTTTACAACCCGGACAATTAATGGTTAAAATCGTGAAAGACGAGTTGACCGAATTAATGGGTGGTGATGCTGCTGGAATCAATCTTTCAGGAAATCCTTCTGTAATTTTAATGTCGGGTTTACAAGGATCGGGTAAAACGACTTTCTCCGGTAAATTAGCCAATTTTCTAAAAACAAAAAAGAATAAAAAACCCTTATTAGTAGCCTGTGATATCTATCGTCCTGCGGCAATTAATCAGTTGCATGTAGTGGGTGGACAAATAGGCGTAGAAGTGTATTCTGAACCTGAAAATAAAAATCCGGTTGAGATTGCACAAAACGCTATCAAACATGCAAAAGCTAATGGATTCAATGTAGTCATTGTCGATACGGCGGGTCGTTTGGCGGTGGACGAGGAAATGATGAACGAAATTGCCAATGTGCATAAAGCCATTCAACCTGAGGAAACACTTTTTGTGGTGGATGCCATGACGGGTCAAGATGCTGTTAATACGGCAAAAGCCTTCAACGATCGTTTGAACTTTGACGGTGTTATCTTAACCAAGTTAGACGGTGATACCCGAGGTGGAGCTGCTATTTCGATTAAATCGGTCGTAAATAAACCCATTAAATTCATCGGAACCGGTGAAAAAATGGAAGCCATCGATGTGTTCTATCCCAACCGTATGGCGGATAGAATCTTGGGAATGGGAGATGTTGTTTCCTTAGTAGAAAGAGCGCAAGAACAATACGACGAAGAAGAAGCACGCAAATTGCAAAAGAAAATTGCCAAAAACGAATTTGGTTTTGATGATTTCTTAGCGCAAATCCAGCAAATCAAAAAAATGGGGAACATGAAGGACCTTGTTGGGATGATTCCTGGGGCAGGAAAAGCTTTGAAAGATGTAGAAATTGAAGACGATGCATTCAAACATATCGAAGCCATTATTCATTCTATGACGCCTGAAGAGCGAAGCAAACCTTCACTTTTAGATGTAAAACGCAAAACCAGAATCGCAAAAGGTTCAGGAAGAAAAATAGAAGAAGTCAATCAGTTGATGAAACAGTTTGACCAAATGAGTAAAATGATGAAGATGATGCAAGGTGGTGGTGGAAAAAATTTGATGAAAGCCATGAGTGCCATGAAAGGTGGTATGCCAAGAATGTAAATTAGTGTTTAAAAGTAAACTTTAAGCCTTTTTTAATATACTAACTATTCGTTTTAGGAAACACAACTAAACATCCTAGAACAATAAACCTAGAAAACAAATGCAACTATTAGACGGAAAAAAAGTATCGGAAGATATTAAAAATGAAATTGCTGCTGAAGTAGCTCAAATGAAAGCAAAAGGCGAAAAAGTACCGCATTTAGCTGCAATTATTGTAGGTAATGATGGAGCTAGTTTGACTTATGTGGGTAGTAAAGTAAAATCGTGCGAACGCGTAGGATTTGAATCGACACTCATCAAATTGCCCAGCACAACAACAGAAATTGAGTTGCTGAAAAAGATCAAAGAACTCAATGAAAATGATGCCATTGACGGATTCATAGTTCAGTTGCCTTTGCCCAAACAAATCGATACCCAAAGAATTATTGAGGCCATAGATCCAAGTAAAGATGTAGACGGATTCCATCCTGAAAATTTTGGTAAAATGGCACTTGATATGTCAACTTTTATTCCTGCAACTCCTTTTGGAATCTTAGAATTACTAGAACGCTATAATGTGCCTACCGATGGAAAACATACGGTAGTTATTGGAAGAAGTCACATTGTAGGGCGTCCTATGGGAATTTTAATGGGAAGAAAAGGATTTCCTGGAAATTCTACAGTAACCGTAACACACAGTCATTCCAAAAATATCAATCAAATAACCTCACAAGCCGATATTATCATTTCAGCATTAGGGGTTCCTAATTTCTTGAAAGCAGAAATGGTTAAAGATGATGTGGTGGTAATTGACGTAGGAATTACCCGTGTAGAAGATGAAACTGCAGAAAAAGGATACCGAATTGTGGGTGATGTCGATTTTGAAAATGTTTCTAAAAAAGCATCATACATTACACCTGTTCCCGGTGGAGTAGGACCTATGACTATCGCCATGCTGTTGAAAAACACGTTGCTAGCAAGAGAGCAGAGACGTCACAAATAAAAAAAAGACCTGAATTTTTTCAGGTCTTTTTTTTATTTCTTTCTGTAATCCGAAGTAAAAAATAATTCTACTGTTGGGTATTTTTGTTGCGTCATTTGGATTGAAAAATCACTGTCGGCTAAGAACACCAATTGGCCATACTTGTCATGCCCTAAGAATTTTTGCTTTACCCGTTTGAATTCTGAAAATTCTTCGTTTTTAGGATCCAAAGGTTTTACCCAGCAGGCTTTGTAAGCCGGAAAAGTTTCGTAGGTACATTTAGCGCCGTACTCGTGTTCCAATCGGTACTGAATAACTTCATATTGTAAAGCACCCACGGTACCAATTACTTTTCTACCGTTCATTTCTAAGGTAAACAATTGGGCAACCCCTTCGTCCATTAATTGATCAACCCCTTTTTCAAGTTGTTTCGCTTTTAACGGATCGGCATTGTTGATGTATCTAAAATGTTCGGGTGAAAAACTCGGAATCCCTTGAAAATTCATTTTTTCCCCTTCGGTTAAGGTGTCACCAATTTTAAAATTTCCGGTATCGTGCAATCCCACAATGTCACCCGGGTAGGAGATGTCTACGATTTCTTTTTTTTCTGCAAAAAAGGCATTCGGACTCGAGAATTTCATGTTTTTTCCTTGTCGCACGTGCAAATAGGGTTTGTTTTTTTCAAATGTACCCGATACGATTTTCACAAAAGCCAAACGGTCTCGGTGCTTGGGGTCCATATTGGCATGAATTTTAAAAACAAAACCACTTAATTTTTCTTCGTCGGGTTTTACCAATCGAGTATCAGATTCTTTAGCACGCGGCGTAGGAGCGATTTCAATGAAACAATCCAATAATTCGCGCACACCAAAATTATTTAACGCCGACCCAAAAAACACAGGTTGTAAATCACCTCTTAAATAGTCTTCAATTGAAAAAGCGGGATACACTTCTTCTATTAACTCTAATTCTTCTCGTAATCGGTTGGCAGGTTTTTCACCAATGATTTTTTCAAGTTCTGGATTTTGGATGTCATTGAAAGCAATCGTCTCTTCAATGTTTTTCCGACTGTCGCCTTCAAATAAATTAATGTTTTTCTCCCATATGTTATAGATTCCTTTAAAATCATATCCCATACCAATTGGAAAACTTAATGGCGTTACGCGAAGTTTTAATTTTTGTTCTACTTCATCCATCAAGTCAAAAGCATCTTTACCTTCACGGTCCAATTTATTGATGAAAACAATCATGGGAATATTACGCATGCGACATACTTCCACTAATTTTTCGGTTTGTTCTTCCACCCCTTTAGCCACGTCGATAACTACAATAACACTATCTACAGCAGTTAAAGTTCTAAAGGTGTCTTCCGCAAAATCTTTGTGTCCAGGTGTATCTAAAATATTGATTTTTTTATCTTTGTAAATAAAGGCCAATACCGAAGTAGCCACCGAAATTCCTCTTTGTCGCTCAATTTCCATAAAATCGGAAGTAGCTCCTTTTTTTATTTTGTTGCTTTTAACGGCACCCGCTTCTTGAATGGCCCCTCCAAAAAGTAATAATTTTTCTGTAAGAGTGGTTTTTCCAGCATCGGGGTGAGATATAATTCCAAAAGTGCGTCTTCTTCCTATTTCTTCAATAAAACTCATGTGTGATAAATTTTTGCAAAAGTAACTATTTTGGAGAATTTTCTGTTAATACTCGGGTATAAATGTTGTGGAATACTAATGAATTGTTATTTTTGTCGATTACAAACCAAATGCACTTTACTATGAGAATTACTCGTTTGCTTTTTTTTGTTTTTATACTTACACCATATGTAGTTTTAGCGCAAACTAAAGACGTTTTATTCACGATTGATAGCCATCCGTATTATACAGATGAATTTGTTAGGGTTTACAATAAAAATTTGGATTTGGTGAAAGATGATTCCCAAAAAAACTTAGACAATTATCTCGAGTTATACGTCGGTTATAAATTAAAAGTTGAAAAGGCTTATAAAATAGGTTTGCAGAACAATACCAATTATCAAAACGAATTAAAATCATATCGAAACCAGCTTTCCAAAAGCTATTTAAATGATTCAAAAGTTACTAATGAATTGGTTCAAGAAGCCTATGGACGAATGCTTCAAGAAATTCGCGCTTCGCATATATTGGTTTTAGTAGACGAAAATGCAGCACCAGAAGACACGCTAAAAGCCTATCAAAAAATTACTGACATTAAAAAACGAATTGAGTCCGGAGAAGATTTTGCACAAGTGGCCCAACAGTTTTCTGAGGACCCTTCTGTGAAAGAAAATAATGGGGATTTGGGTTATTTTTCAGCATTTCGAATGGTTTATTCCTTTGAAAATGCAGCTTTTTCTACGGCGGTTGGAAAAGTTTCAAAGCCTTTCCGTACCCGATTTGGTTACCATATCGTAAAAGTAGTTGACAAACGCGAAAATCGAGGTGAGGTGACTGTAGCACACATCATGATTCTAAAGCCAACTTCAGTAAGTGATAAACCAAGTCCGAATACTGAAGACAAAGCGAAAGTAACAATAGAAGATATTTACAAAAAAATTCAGCAAGGCGAATCCTTTGAAAGTTTAGCCCAACAATTTTCGGAAGACAAGTCATCTGCTCCTAATGGAGGTGTATTGCAACGATTTGGTTCTGGTCAATTGAGCTCTGAAGCGTTTGAAAACGTTGCCTTTTCATTGGAAAACAAAAATGATATTTCAATGCCATTCCAGTCGCAATTTGGTTGGCATATCGTCAAATTAATTGAAAAGCATACCCTTCGTACGTTAGCCGATATGAAATCAGAATTGGAAGAGAAGGTTAAAAAAGACGAACGCTCTTTATTGATTACAAATTCGTTAGCCAAAAAATTACGTGCGACTTATTCCATAAATAAAGATAAAAAGTCCATCGCTGCGGTAAAAAAAGTAATTACCGATGATTTTTATGCGCAAACTTGGGAAATACCCACAAATATTAAAGATTTTGAAAATCCCATACTTATAATCAATGCAAAGAAAAAGATTGCTGCGGCATCTTTTTTAAATTTCATTCACGCCCAACAGAAATCAAAGTTGAAAATTAAACCCATCAGTAAATTGGTAGATGTACTGTTTGAAAAATTTATCGATGAGCAAATTACAACCTATTATAATGAAAATCTTGAAAATGAGTTTCCCGATTTTAAATATGTAATGGATGAATACCGTGATGGTTTATTGTTGTTTGAGCTAATGGATCGCGAAATTTGGACACGGGCAAAATCAGACACGATTGGAATGCAAGACTTTTATAAAAATCATAGTGTAAATTACCAATGGAAAAAGCGTTTTGGCGTTGATATTCTGTCCTCTACCGATAAATCAGTTATTGAAAAAGCCAAGCAATTGATGAAAAAAGGAATGTCTTTGGAAGGTATTAAAGAGAAATTAAATACCGCAGAAAAAGTAAATATTATGCTCAAATCGGGTGTTTATGAAGAAGATGATGCTTTATTGTCTTTCTTTCAAAACCTGACGAAAGGTATTTCAGATATTGTTTTTAAAGATAATTATTATTTTATCTTGAATGTTAAAGAAGTTAAGGAAGCGGGTCCCAAGTTGTTTACCGAATGCAAAGGAAAAGTCATGAGTGATTACCAACAATTTTTAGAAAGCAATTGGGTCAACGAATTGAAAAAAGAATTTGAGGTAAAAATACAACCCGAAGTGTTTGCAACGATTAAAAAACAATTGCAGCAATAAATGAAAATTTGGAGTTCCATAGTCTTGCTTTTTACTATGATGGTTGCTTCGTGCGATTATTTTAGTCCGGCCAAAGAACCCAAGGCTATTGCTCGTGTGGGTAAAAGCTTCTTGTATCAAGAAGATTTGATCGATGTAGTGCCCAAAGGAACTTCAAAAAATGACAGTATTGCTATTGTTCGGTCATTTATCAATCAATGGGCCACAAAGAAATTACTTTTTGAAGCGGCCGAACGCAATTTGAGTAATGAAAAAGTATCCGAATATAATGCATTGATGGAACAATATAAAGTTGATTTATATACCAAAGCTTATATTGAAGAGTTGGTCATTCGACAAGTTGATACGCTTGTTACAGAAGCGCAAATTGTCGATTATTATCAAAAAAACAAGCAATATTTCAAAAATGCATCCGAATTGGTGAAATTGCGCTATATTAATTTAGTTAAAGAAAATCCAAAATTTGCTAAAATTAAAGCAAAGTTTACTTCCTTTACCAAAAAAGATCAAAGAGCACTCGAACAGTTGTCGGTGCAGTTTAAAAGTTATGCCTTTAATGATTCTATCTGGGTGGATATCAATCAAGTGTATGAAAAATTACCGTTTTTAACGGTAGAAAACAAAAACAAGTATATTTCAAATGGGAGTAATTTTCAATATCCCGATGCTACAACCCTTTGGTTGGTTAAAGTGAATAAAGTATTGCCAAAAGATAGTGCTACGCCTTTAGAATTTTTAAAGCCTACACTAAAACAAATTATCATCAACAACAGAAAATTAGAATTAGTTAACACCATAGAAAAAGAGATTACCAATGACGCAATTAATGATAAAAAATATGAAATTTATAAATAGAACATTCCTTTTAAGCCTTTTATTAGCTGTATCTACAGTTGCTTTTGCCCAAAAGAAAGAGAAAGTAGATGGTGTAATAGCCGTTGTGGGTGATTACATTGTTTTAGATTCTGATATTGATTTGGAATACATTCAATTGAAAGCACAAGGAGTGGATACTAAAAACATTACCCGATGCGAACTTTTTGGTAAACAATTAGAAGATAAATTGTATGCACACCAAGCGATACAAGATAGTATCGTAGTTACAGATGCGGAAGTTAACAGCTATATGAATGAGCAACTTGATGCGATGATTGAGCAAATAGGTTCGTTAGAAAAAGTAATTAAATTCTACAAAAAGAAAACAGAAGAGGATTTTCGTAGTTACTTTTTCGATATCATTAAATTGAATAAATTGACTTCTCAAATGCAAAAAAAGATTGTTGATGAAGTAACCATAACACCCGAAGAGGTTCGAAATTTTTTCAAAACCATTCCAGCTGAAGAGGTGCCTACATTTGGCGCCGAAATGGAAGTAGCGCAAATTGTAGTCAAACCAGCAATTAGCGAAGATGAAAAGAAACGCGTTATTGAAAAATTAAAAGAAATTCGTGAAGATGTTTTGAACGGATCTAGTTTTTTTAGTAAAGCCGTATTGTTTTCAGAAGATCCAGGATCAAGCTCTACAGGTGGTTTTTATAAGATGAATCGCAAAACAGCTTTCGTAAAGGAATTTAAAGATGTAGCCTTTAGTTTGTCTGAAGGTGAAATTTCAGAACCCTTCGAAACAGAATTTGGATACCATATAATTTTGGTTGAAAAAATCAAAGGACAAGAGGTTGAATTGCGACACATTTTAATTTCTCCTAAAGTTTCTTCACAAGCGGTTAAAGATGCCAAGGCAAAAATTGAAGGTATTCGTCAAAAAATCATCAATAAGGAAATTACATTTGCAGATGCTGCAAAATCTTCATCTGATGAAAAAGAAACCCGAAATAACGGGGGTGTTTTGTTAAATCCAAGAACGATGGAACCACGATTTGAATTGACAAAAATGGACCCTGCACTCTATGCACAAGTTTCTGAATTAAAAGATGGAGAGGTTTCTATGCCAATCTTAGATCAAGAACGTGGAGGGGGGCAATTTTATAAAATTTTAACGATCAATAATCGATTTGAAGAACATCAAGCAGAATTCTCTAAAGATTACATCAAAATTAAAGAATTGGCACTTCGCGACAAACAAATTAAAGAAATTGCGAAATGGACGGAAGAGAAAATCAAAGAAACCTATATTAAAATCAACGACGAATACAAGGATTGTGAATTCACAAATAATTGGTTGAAAAAATAATCATCAAACCCTTTGAATTTTCAGAGGGTTTTTTGTTATTTTAGACGATAAAAATAAATACTAAAAGCTCAGTATTCTAAATTCGAAATATAATATGTCAGACGTAGTAGCCATTCAAGCATTAGTTCAAAAACAAAAAGCCTTAAAACAAGAAATTGCAAAAGTAATTGTTGGACAAGATGAAGTAGTTCACCAAATCATATTGAGTGTTTTTGCTGGTGGCCATGCTTTATTAGTTGGTGTACCTGGATTGGCCAAAACATTAATGGTAAATACCATTTCGAAAGCGTTGGGATTGGATTTTAAGCGCATTCAATTTACCCCCGATTTAATGCCGTCGGATATTCTGGGTAGTGAAATCTTAGATGAAAGTCGTCATTTTAAGTTTATTAAAGGTCCTATTTTTACCAACATACTTTTGGCAGATGAAATCAATAGAACGCCGCCAAAAACGCAAGCAGCTCTTTTGGAAGCTATGCAAGAGCGAGCGGTTACTGTCGCGGGCCATCATTATGCCTTGGATTTGCCTTATTTTGTATTGGCTACTCAAAACCCAATTGAGCAAGAAGGTACATACCCTTTGCCTGAAGCACAATTAGACCGTTTTATGTTTGCCATAAAATTAGACTATCCTAGCTTTCAAGAAGAAGTAGCTGTGGTAAAAGCAACGACTTCAAATCTAAAACCTCAAGTAAATGCGTTGTTTACGGCTCAAGAAATTATTGATTTTCAAAATGTTATTCGTAAGATTCCTGTTGCCGATAATGTAATTGAATACGCAGTTTCATTAGTAAGTAAAACCCGTCCGGATAATCCAAAAGCTACTGATTTTGTAAAAAATTATATCGATTGGGGTGCCGGTCCACGTGCCTCTCAAAATTTAATTTTAGCGGCCAAAACCAATGCAGCCTTACACGGAAAATTTTCTCCCGATATAGCGGATGTGCAAGCTGTTGCTTTTGGAATATTGCGCCATCGTATTGTGAAAAATTACAAGGCAGATGCAGAAGGCATTACAGAAGAAACTATAATTGAAAAATTATTTTAAGTTTTTAAAAATGCAGGGTTTTTTCAGATAATTTGACAATACTTTGTGTATTATTATAAATTATTCATAAAAAGTTGATTTTATTTTATTTTTATTGAAATATTAGTAGTAAAAATCATCCTTTGCCATTAATAATTCTTGTAATTAGACGATTTATTAAAAATTTTTAAATCTCATTAAGATTTATTAAATTTGTAGCACAAAAAAACAAACACTATTTTAATTATTTTATAATACACATCAAGCAATGAATCTTTATAACGAATACATTAAAGAAATTGAAGAGCGAAAAGGTCAAGGATTGCATCCAAAACCTATTGATAATGCTGAATTATTAAGCGAAATTATCGCACAGATTAAAGAAGAAAATAGTCCGAATCGTAAAGATTGTTTACACTTTTTTATATACAATACCTTACCAGGTACCACAAGTGCTGCCGGTAAAAAAGCCTATTTTTTAAAGGACATTATTCTAGGTAATGAAATAGTAAATGAAATTACGCCTGCTTTCGCTTTAGAATTGTTATCGCACATGAAAGGCGGAACTTCCATTGAAGTACTACTTGATTTAGCATTGGGTACAAACGAAACAATTGCAAAAGAAGCTGCCGAAGTACTTAAAACGCAAGTATATCTTTATGAAGCCGATACCGATCGATTAAAAGCAGCATATACTAATGGAAATGCTATCGCTAAAGAAATTTTAACGAGTTATGCGCAAGCTGAGTTTTTTACAAAATTACCAGCAGTTCCAGAAGAAATTAAAGTGGTTACATTCATTGCAGGTGAGGGCGATATTTCTACCGATTTGTTATCTCCAGGGAATCAAGCACACTCTCGATCTGACCGTGAATTACATGGTAAATGTATGATTACACCTCAAGCCCAAGAAGAAATCAAAGCATTACAGGCGCAACATCCCGATAAAACGGTTATGTTAATTGCCGAAAAAGGAACAATGGGTGTAGGATCTTCGCGTATGTCGGGGGTTAACAATGTGGCACTTTGGACCGGTAAACAAGCCAGTCCTTACATTCCATTTGTAAACATTGCACCAATTGTTGGGGGAACCAATGGAATTTCTCCCATCTTCCTGACAACAGTTGATGTTACAGGAGGTATTGGAATTGATTTAAAAAACTGGGTTAAGAAAGTGGATGAAAATGGAAATCCTGTTCGAGATGAAAATGGAGATCCTATTTTGGAACAAGCCTATTCTGTAGCAACAGGTACGGTTTTGACCATCAATACAAAAACAAAAAAATTATACAATGGCACGCAAGAATTAATTGATATTTCAAGATCCTTTACGCCACAAAAAATGGAATTCATCAAAGCAGGTGGTTCTTATGCTATTGTTTTTGGTAAAAAAATTCAAACATTTGCTTGCAAGGTTTTAGGAATGGATATTCCAACCGTTTTTGCTCCTTCTAAAGAAGTTTCTCATGCAGGACAAGGGCTTACAGCCGTTGAAAAAATCTTCAATAGAAATGCGGTGGGAACCACTCCAGGTAAAATTTTACATGCCGGTTCTGATGTTCGTGTTGAAGTAAATATTGTTGGTTCGCAAGATACAACGGGATTAATGACGGCTCAAGAGTTAGAATCCATGGCCGCTAAAGTGATTTCTCCTATCGTTGATGGGGCATATCAATCGGGTTGTCATACGGCTTCGGTTTGGGATAAAAAAGCACAGGCCAATATTCCAAAATTGATGCAATTCATGAACGATTTCGGTTTGATTACTGCACGCGATCCAAAAGGGGTATACCATCCAATGACCGACGTTATTCATAAAGTATTGAACGATATAACCATTGATGAATGGGCAATTATTATTGGTGGTGATTCACATACTAGAATGTCAAAAGGAGTAGCTTTTGGTGCCGACTCTGGTACGGTGGCGCTTGCTTTAGCTACTGGGGAAGCTTCGATGCCTATACCTGAATCGGTTAAGGTTACCTTTAAAGGGACCATGAAATCGTATATGGATTTCCGTGATGTAGTTCATGCTACTCAAGCACAGATGTTGCATAAATTTGGAGGTGAGAATGTTTTCCAAGGTAGAATTATTGAAGTACATATCGGAACGTTAACAGCCGATCAAGCGTTTACATTTACTGATTGGTCAGCCGAAATGAAAGCAAAAGCTTCTATTTGTATTTCCGAAGATGAAACTTTAATTGAATCGTTGGAGATTGCGAAAGGTAGAATTCAAATCATGATCGATAAAGGCATGGATAATGCCCATCAAGTACTTAAAGGATTGATTGACAAAGCAAATAAACGAATTGCTGATATCAAGTCTGGAGAAAAACCAGCGTTGAGACCGGATGCCAATGCAAAATATTATGCCGAAGTTGAAATCGATTTGGATGCTATCAATGAGCCAATGATCGCCGATCCGGATGTTAATAATAAAGATGTATCCAAACGATATACTCACGATACGATTCGTCCGTTGTCTTTCTATGGAGGAACTAAAAAAGTAGATCTTGGATTTATTGGTTCTTGTATGGTGCACAAAGGCGACATGAAAATTTTAGCGCAAATGCTAAAAAATATTGAAAAACAGGAAGGTAAAGTAGTTTTCAAAGCGCCATTAGTGGTTGCACCGCCTACGTACAACATTGTTGATGAATTAAAAGCAGAAGGTGACTGGGAAGTGTTGCGAAAATATTCAGGATTCGAATTTGATGATAACGCGCCTAAATCAGCAGCGCGTACGGAGTACGAAAATATGTTATACTTAGAGCGTCCTGGTTGTAATCTTTGTATGGGTAATCAAGAAAAAGCGTCTAAAGGTGATACGGTTATGGCGACCTCTACTCGTTTGTTCCAAGGAAGAGTAGTGGAAGATTCTGCCGAGAAAAAAGGAGAATCTTTATTGTCATCAACTCCTGTAGTTGTTTTATCTACAGTTTTAGGAAGAACGCCATCTATTGAAGAATATAAAAAAGCAGTAGAAGGAATTAACTTGACAAAGTTTGCACCTCCTCATGCTTTATTGGTTAGATAATGACTAACTTATTGAAACAAAAAAACTCCCGCAATAGCGGGAGTTTTTTTGTTTCAATTCTTTTTTTATCTTTATACAAACTATAAATAAACTATGGAAAATAGCGAAAAGGAATTCAAAAAAGAATTGGGCTTATTAGACGGAACCATGCTAGTAGTTGGTTCTATGATTGGTTCGGGAATATTTATTGTAAGCGCCGATATTGTTCGGCAAGTAGGTTCTGCCGGTTGGCTGATTGCTATTTGGTTGCTTACGAGTATCATCACTATAGTGGCTGCTGTTAGCTATGGCGAACTAAGTGCGATGTTTCCAAAAGCAGGAGGACAATATGTATATTTAAAAGAAGCCTACAACAAGTTAATCGCTTTTTTATACGGTTGGAGTTTCTTTGCAGTGATTCAAACCGGAACTATTGCTGCGGTAGGTGTGGCCTTTTCAAAATTTGCGGCCTATTTGTATGCGCCATTTAGCGATGAAAATGTCCTTTTGGAATTGGGTATTGTGGATATCAATGCGGCTCAAATCGTTTCGATAATTACGATTGTTTTTCTTACGTATTTGAACAGTAGAGGGGTTAAAGACAGTAAGTTACTACAAACCGTGTTGACTATAATTAAAATACTTTCATTGATTGGTTTAATTGTGTTCGGATTTATTTATGGGGCTAAGGCTGAAATTTGGAATGCCAATTGGGAAAACGCGTTTGCCTTACAATCGTTTGATAAAGACTCTGGTGTTTGGTCGGCAATTGCTGGAACTACAATAATTTCAGCAGTTTCTGCGGCTATGGTTGGATCTGTATTTTCCAGTGATGCTTGGAACGGAGTTACTTTTATTGCGGGCGAAATAAAAAATCCGCAACGAAATGTAGGGTTAAGTTTGTTTCTTGGCACCTTTATCGTTTCCTTGATCTATGTGTTGGCAAATGTGATGTATCTAGCCGTAGTGCCTTTACAAGATATTGCAACAGCTCCATCGGATCGTGTTGCGGTTGTAGCGGCTCAAAATATTTTTGGTGCTATTGGCACTACGCTCATAGCGATTATGATCATGATTTCAACGTTTGCCTGCAACAACGGATTAATTATGGCGGGTGCTCGTGTGTATTATACGATGGCAAAAGACGGTTTGTTCTTTAAGAAGGCTGCCAATTTAAACGAGGCAAGTGTTCCTTCATGGGCATTGTGGGCACAATGTTTTTGGGCATCTGCGTTATGTTTAACCGGGAAATATGGTGATCTTCTGGATTTTGTTGTGATTATCGTTTTGATATTTTATATCCTTACGATTTATGGAATATTTATATTACGTAAAAAACGCCCCGATGCCGAGCGTCCCTATAAAGCTTTTGGATATCCTTTTTTACCCATGCTGTATATTGTGATTGCAATGGCTTTAAGTGTGTCTTTGTTGTTGACAAAGTTTGCTACGTGTGGCTGGGGAGTGTTAATCATGCTCACGGGTATTCCAATTTACTACCTGACAGAAAAAAAATAATAAAAAAGCCAGAAATTAATTTCTGGCTTTTTTATTAATAATAGGTGTAACGTCTTACTTTGGCAATATATTTTGCCAATCGGATCACTTGATGGCTATACCCATATTCGTTGTCATACCAAATGTATAACACTATATTTTTTCCATCACCAGAAACTATGGTAGCGTTACTATCATAAATTGCTGGCGCCGATGTACCAACAATATCAGAAGAAACCAACTCGTTATTCAAAGAATATTTTATTTGCTCTACTAATTCGCCTTCTAAGGCATACTTTTTCATGATGTTATTTACCGCAGCAATGCTGGTCTTTTTACCAACTTCTAAGTTTAATACGACCAATGAGCCATTAGGGACTGGAACACGAATAGCATTGGAAGTCAATTTTCCGGCTAAGCTAGGCAAAGCCTTCGCTACAGCGCTACCCGCACCGGTTTCCGTAATTACCATATTTAGTGCAGCTGCACGACCTCGACGGTATTTTTTGTGCATGTTGTCTACTAAATTTTGATCGTTTGTATAGGCATGAATGGTTTCTAAATGTCCTTTAACCACTCCTAACGTATCTTCAACTGCTTTTAACACGGGAGTGATGGCATTTGTCGTACACGAAGCAGCCGAGAAAATCGAAACGTCATCTGGATTGTATGCTTCATGATTTACACCATATACAATATTTGGTACTCCTTTTCCAGGTGCTGTTAATAATACTTTATCCGCACCTTTTGAAGTCAAATGTCGTTTCAAAGCTTCTTCAGTGGTAAAGGCACCCGTATTGTCAATGATTAACGCATCTTCAATGCCGTAGGAAGTATAATCAATTTCTTCGGGAGAATTTGCTGTTATAATATGCACCGTTGTGCCATTAATTAGTAAGGCATTGTTTTCGGGATCCGCAATGACCGAACCTTGAAAATCACCATGAACCGAATCATAGCGTAATAAAGAAGCTCTTTTTTCTAATAAAATGGCATCATTTTTATCTCTAGTCACAATAGCACGTAACCGTAATTGTTGCCCTTTTCCAATTTTAGACATCATTTCGCGTGCTAATAACCGACCAATGCGACCAAAACCATATAAGACGACATCCTTGGGTTTGATTTCTTGAAAATTTTTGGCTTTTTTCAATTTGTCGATAACAAAAGCTTTCGCATCGTTGTATTTGTTGTCTTCTAATTGGTATTCATACGTTAATTTTCCAATGTCAATTCTAGAAGGCGGTAAATCTAAATCAACAATAGCATTTGCAATTTCAACCGAATCAAATACATTAATTGGTTTGCCAACAAATGCAACAGCATACTCATGTAAGTTGATAATTTCGCTGACATTTTTATCGATCAGTTGGTTGCGGAACAATACCAATTCGATCGATTTGTCAAACCATAAGTCACTGATAATTTTAATAAATTCGACTCCCGCTTTTCTTCTGTCTGCCTGAAAAGCAATTTCTTTTTCGTACAAAGTTGTTTGGTTCATGAAAGTAGTAATTGTGTGTTTACAGGTGCAAAAGTATAGATTTCAAACGTTTTCGTAAAATTTTTTGCATAAAAAAACCAGTCTTTTTTTAACAGACTGGTTTTACTACTTTTTTGAATTAACAATTACATAATGATGCTGTATATTTGACCGTTATTTGTGATAATTTGGTAGCGTGCTTTTTGGTTCCCCTTTTTTGCTAAATAACCAGATACAGCTTCCATATCATTTACTTTTTGTCCATCGATACTAACAATGATTGCCCCTTTCAGCATGTCTGCATATTCACTGTATTCCGGATTGGATATCGATTTGATTTTTACCCCTTCTTTGAGATTAAATTGTTTTTTGTCTGTACTATCCAGATCTTCAAATTCGATACCGTTGAATTCATAACTTAATAGCTCTTTTCTTGACAATTTGACGGGAATAATACTGTCTTTTTCATCTCTAATAATCCGAACTTGTACAATATCATTTGGTCTTTTTGTATTGATGTATGCGGTTAATTCGGCAAATCCATTAATTTTTTTATCGTCTAATTGTACGATGATGTCTCCTTTTCGAAGGCCTGCTTTTTCGGCACCTGAATTTTTAGTTACTTTATTGATGTAGAAGCCTTGCGTTGCTTTAACACCAATTTCCTTGGCATAATTAGAATTCAATTCGCCGCCTTCAATTCCAAGCACACCACGTTGCACATTGCCAAATTGCATTAAGTCCTCAATTATTTTTAATGCGATGTTGGAGGGTACAGCAAAGGAATAGCCTGTATAACTTCCTGTAGGCGATGAGATCATGGTGTTTATTCCAATTAATTCCCCTCTGGTGTTTACCAATGCCCCACCACTGTTTCCAGGATTAACAGCTGCATCGGTTTGTATGAACGATTGGATGCCATCGTTGGCCAAGTTTCGTGCTTTAGCCGATACAATACCTGCCGTTACTGTTGAATTTAAATTATAGGGATTTCCAACGGCCAATACCCATTCGCCGACTTTTATATCATCCGAATTTCCAAAAACGGTGTAGGGTAATTTTTCATCGGCTTCAATTTTCAATAGGGCAATATCCATTTTTGAGTCGGTACCTACTAATTTTGCTAGGTAGGATTTGTTGTTGTTTAAAGTAACCTCTAATTCGGTAGCATTTTGAATCACATGATTATTGGTTACGATGTAGCCATCTTCGGAGATGATGACACCCGATCCGGTTCCAATTTGAGTTTGTTCTCGGTCGCCTCGATACCCATAAAAGAAATCCAAATAGGGCACTTTTGAAACGGTTTTGTTTTTAACGTGTACGACGGCATGAATTGTATTCTCTGCTGCCGTTGTAAAATCAATGTTTTCTGCACCCAAACTTACATTTTTGGCATAATTTGGATGGGCAAGAGTTATTTTACTTAAGGAATTAGGCTCTAAAAAGAATTTATAAGCCCCTAAGGTTACAGCTCCACTCAAGAGCGATACAGCTATTAAACTTCCAAATTTTTTCATAGGTTTTTCATTTTTGATACTCAAATTTAAAAACAAATTTTTTTCTAAAAATCACTTTAACGCACGATTAACATTGTTTAACATCTTATTAATATTTGTACTTTTGTGAAAATTAATGAGTCATGCAACTTACCTTTTATAAATACCAAGGCACCGGTAATGATTTTATCATGGTAGACAATCGGTTGGAATTATTTCCAAAAGAAGATTCACAATTGATCGAAAAATTATGCGATCGCCGTTTTGGTATAGGTGCCGATGGTTTGATTCTCCTGGAAAATCATGCTAACTATGATTTTAAAATGGTGTATTACAATTCGGATGGAAATGAAAGTAGTATGTGTGGTAATGGTGGAAGGTGTTTGGTAGCCTTTGCACAACAATTGGGTATCATTCAACATGCAGCAGCATTTGAAGCGGTTGACGGCTATCATTATGCAACAATTACAACCGAGCAATGGGTATCTTTACAAATGAAAGATGTGCATTCGGTGTCTGTTCATGACGGCTATACGTTTTTAAATACGGGTTCGCCTCATCATGTGCAATTGGTATCGGATTTGAAAAACTTTCCAGTAAAAGCAGAAGGGGCAAAAATTCGATATTCAGATTTATATGGAGCGTCGGGAAGCAATGTAAATTTTGTAGAGCCGTTGCATGAGAATCATTTTGCTGTTCGCACGTATGAAAGAGGTGTTGAAGACGAAACTTTATCGTGCGGTACCGGAGTTACAGCGGTTGCCATTGCAATGCATGAAGCGGGTATGACTACAAGTAATGTAATTGATTTACAAGTAGAAGGCGGAAAGTTACAAGTCCAATTTAAAAAACAAGAGGGTAATTATACAGCAGTTTTTCTTCAAGGACCGGCCACCTTTGTTTTTCAAGGAACAATAGATTTGTAATTCAAATTGTTCCACTATCCTTAACTAAATTATGATAACACTATCGGGAAATACTATTTATTTGCGGGCATTAGAACCTGAGGATTTGGATTTTATTTATACTATTGAAAATAATGAATCAGTATGGGAAGTAAGTAATACGCAAACACCATACAGTCGTTTTTTAATTCGACAATATTTAGAAAATGCCCACCAAGATATTTATGAAGCAAAACAATTGCGATTGGCCATTTGTCAACAGGAAACGGGAGCGACCATTGGTCTAATTGATATTTTTGATTTTGATCCAAAAAACAATAGAGCCGGTGTTGGGTTAGTGATTGGTTCTCAGGCGCATCGCAACAAGGGAATCGGTTCGGAAGCGTTAGCCTTAGTAATCCAGTATTCGTTCCAACAATTGCAATTGCATCAATTATATGCAAATATTGGAAGCGATAACGAAATTAGTTTGCAACTTTTTACTAAATTTGGTTTCCAAAAAATTGGAATAAAAAAAGATTGGAACAGAGTAAATAATGTATATAAAGACGAATTGCTCTACCAATTGATTCAATAACTTGTAAATTCATCTCTTTTGAACACAAAAAAAATACTGGCTATAGTATCGGTTGCAGGAATCGTAATAGCTTCAATTATTGGGGTATATGTTTATGTAAAAGCTTTTACACCAAATACTCAATTTTCACAGGAAGAAGTATTTGTTTACATTCCTAGTGATGCAAACTATGAACAAGTCAAAGAAATTGTATCTCCGTTAGTAGATGATTTTGAAAAATTTGATTTTGTAGCGACTTCTAGAAATTACAGTACAAATGTAAAATCGGGAAAGTTTTTGTTTAAAAAAGACATGACGAGTTTTGATATGATTCGAAGTTTACGCTTGAATGTACCAGTTACTGTAGCGTTTAACAATCAAGAAACGTTAGAAAAGCTTATGTTGCGTCTTGCCACACAATTAGAACCCGATACTACAGCTTTGCGCGAAGCATTTACCAACGCTGCTTTTTTAGAAGAAAAACAATTGACACCTGCAACGGCATTGACCTTATTTATTCCAAATTCCTATGAATTCTATTGGAATACTTCAGCTAAGAAAATAGCTGATAAAATGACAAAAGAGCATGCAAAATTTTGGAATGCCAAACGATTGGAAAAAGCAAAAGCCCTAAACATGTCGCCTGCACAGGTGTATACTTTGGCTTCAATTGTTCATAAAGAAACGGTTAAAGCGGATGAAAGACCTCGTGTTGCAGGTGCTTATTTGAACCGAATCCAACAAGATATGCCATTGCAAGCTGACCCAACCGTAATTTATGCCCTAAAAGAAAAGTCGGGTGATTTTGATCAAATAATTAAAAGAGTAGGAGGTAGTAATTTATTCGTAAAATCACCCTACAACACGTATATCAACAAAGGGTTGCCGCCCGGACCAATTGCTATGCCTGATATTTCAGCAATTGATGCAGTGCTTAATGCTGAAAAACACAACTATATTTACTTTTGTGCCGACCCTAATCGACCTGGATATCATGCGTTTGAAACGACTTATGAAGCACATATGGTCAACGCGAAGAAATATGCCGAATGGGTAACAAAACTAGGCATTAAACTCTAATCGTTTCTTTTTTTGTAGGGCATTCGAAACCCTTTTTTCGGTGCTGTTTTTTTGGGTTTGAAATCTCATATTTAGGGATGTAGTTTTTCTTTTTAGAAAATATTAACATTCTGTAAATCAATACTATAATTTTTTTTGTATATTTGACCCGGTAATTTCAGATGGGTGACAGACGCTGAGAAATAACATTTGATGATAAAAAAAGGGTCATACATCTTAGGATTGACACTCCTAGTATTAGTAGTTTCTTCAGGTTTTATAACTGTAGAACAAGAGAAAATAGAAGGTTTTCATATCGATGATAACGAGGTAATGGTTTACCATGTACCCAATCAATTTGAAAACGAAGATGTGGGAATTAGAGTACCACTTGTAAGGAAAACATTCTTCGGTTTTGCCCAAAAAATGGCTTACAAAGAGTCAAGAGGTATGTTACACTTAGTTAATCCTTACGGATATATGGGTAAATATCAATTCGGTAAAAGTGCACTACGTACGGTAGGAATCTATGATTTTCAAGAGTTTTTACACAACAGCAATTGGCAGGATAAGGCTTTTAAAGCTTTGATAGCTCGTCATAAATGGATCTTAAAAAAGGAAATTGAAAAATATTCTGGTCGAATCATTAATGGTGTTGAAATTACAGAATCTGGCTTATTAGCAGCTGCTCATTTGGGTGGTGCAGGTTCCGTAAAAAAATACTTACGAAGCAACGGTCGAAGAGGATTTCGAGACGGATTTGGTACTTCAATATCAAGTTATATCAGAAAATTCTCGGGTTATGATATTTCACACATCAAGGCAGATCCGGAGGCTAAAGTAAATTTAGAATAAATTATATTTTGTGAAGAATAAAAATACAAGGTCGATTATGTAAATCGGCCTTTTCTTTTTTCCATTCTTGAATCGTTTTTGTTTTGATGTACTCGGTAGGTAAGGTGATGTCACAAGCAACACATAAAAGAGTACTCGGTTGCAGCAATTGTACCAAATCTTCCATTAATTTGGTATTGCGATATGGAGTTTCAATAAACATTTGGGTTTGATTTCTCTCCTGCGACAATCGCTCGTACATTTTAAGTGCTTGCTTCTTTTCCTGTTTTTCAATAGGTAAGTAGCCGTTAAAAGCAAAACTTTGTCCGTTCATTCCACTCGCCATAAGAGCCAATAGGATAGAACTTGGTCCCACTAACGGAACTACTTGAATTCCTTTTTCATGAGCTAATTTTACAATGACAGCTCCCGGGTCGGCAATACCCGGACATCCCGATTCGCTCATTAGTCCCATGTTTTCACCGTTTAAAAGCGGTTGAATGAAATCATAATGCGCCGAAACCTCGGTATGCTTGTTTAATACGTTTATTTTTAATTCGGGTTGTTTTTTTTCTGGATGGATGCTTTTGATGAACTTACGCGCTGTTTTTTCATTTTCGACTATGTAATGATCTAAGCAATCAATGGTTCTTTTGATTAGTTGTGGTAAAACATCTTCTGGTGTCACAGCAGTCTCTCCCGGATTGGAAAGCGTGCAAGGTATTAAATAGAGTTTGCCAAATGTGCTTGATTTCATGGTTTATCCTTTAAATTTTTAGCAATTGCTTCACAGGCGTCGTTAAGTAAGTGGTATACTTTTTCAAAACCATCTTGACCTCCATAATAAGGATCTGGAACTTCTTTTGAAGGGCCTAAAATTAGTGCTACTTTAGATTTAGCAGCTTCATTAGGTGCTAAATGTAGCACGTCTTTGTAGTTCGATTCATCCATTACAAAGATGCGATCAAAAGTATCAAAATCTGAAACTGTCAATTTTCTTGCTTTTTGATGCCTGATGTCTATACCGTAATTTTTAGCAGTTTCGATTGAGCGTTTGTCAGGTGATTCTCCCGCGTGCCATCCACCTGTTCCAGCGGAGTCAATAAAAAAATCAGTTGAAAGTTTGGCGCGTAAAATACCTTCTGCTAATGGAGACCTGCAAATATTACCCAAACAAACCATCAAGATGTTCATCGGCATTTAAAGCGATAATTTCTTGTTGATGTCTTCAACGAATTTTTTGAATTGTTTGTCTGTAGCTACTAAGTTGTCTACAGTTTTGCAAGCGTGTAAAACGGTTGCGTGATCGCGATCGCCAATTTGTGAGCCAATATTTGCCAACGATGCTTTTGTAAATTTCTTTGCAAAAAACATAGCGAGTTGACGGGCTTGAACTACGTGACGTTTTCTGGTTTTCGATTGCAAGGTTTCCAAATCCAATTGAAAATAATCGGAAACTGTTTTTTGGATGTAATCGATAGAAATTTCACGTTTCACGTTTTTAACAAATTTCTCTACTACTTGTTTTGCTAAATCAATGGTAACCTCACGTTTGTTGAAAGAAGATTGTGCAATCAATGAAATAATAGCACCTTCCAGTTCACGAACGTTTGATTTGATGTTTTTAGCAACGTATTCAATAATTTCATCTGGCATTTCAACACCATCTCTAAATAAGATATTTTTGAGTATGGAAATACGTGTTTCATAATCGGGTTGGTGCAATTCTGCAGATAATCCCCATTTGAAACGAGATAGCAAACGTTGTTCGATATCTTGCATGTCAACAGGCGCTTTATCGGAAGTAAGAATTACTTGTTTTCCGTTCTGATGTAAGTAGTTGAAAATATGGAAGAATACATCTTGTGTACCTGATTTACCGGATAAAAATTGCACGTCATCAATAATTAATACATCGATGAGTTGATAAAAGTGAATGAAATCGTTACGTGTATTTTTCTTCACCGAATCAATATACTGCTGCGTGAAAATCTCAGCAGAAATATACAATACGGTTTTTTCAGGATATTTGTCTTTAATTTCTACACCGATAGCATGTGCTAAGTGGGTTTTACCTAATCCAACACCACCAAAGATTAACAGTGGATTGAATGAAGTACCTCCTGGTTTATTGGCAACCGCCATACCCGCACTTCGAGCCAATCGGTTGGAATCACCTTCTAAAAAATTATCAAAACTGTAATTGGCGTTTAATTGCGATTCAATTTTTAAATTGCGTATTCCAGGAATGATAAACGGATTTTTCAATTCCGGATTTTTATTCACAATAGGCACGTCTACTTCTTGAGGTTTGACAGCGGTTCTATTGTAACTCGGAATTTGCTCTGTAAACGGAAGTTTATTTCCGTAGGTGTTTTCCATTTTAATTTTGTACAATAACTTGGCGCTCGGTCCTAATTCTTTAGTAAGTGCCACTTTCAATAACTTCACATAATGTTCTTCCAGCCATTCGTAGAAAAATTTACTAGGAACCTGAATCGACAACGCGTTATCGTTTAACTCAACTGACTGAATTGGCTCGAACCAAGTTTTATAGGCTTGATCCTGAATGTTGTCTTTTATGAAACTAAGACAGTTATTCCATACCGATTGCGCAGTTTTTGTCATAAATT
>JAGNZI010000020.1 GCA_017984495.1 Flavobacterium sp. | reverse complement strand
AAGATCCTTCGTTGCAAAGAACGTTTCATTATTCGTTAAAATATCAAAAAAAGGGTTACCGAAAAACCTTTACTTATTTGGTAGAAAATTGCCAAAAACGAATCACCTCCGACTTAGACTACGAAATCCCGATGCAAAAAATGGACTATTCCACCACCTTTATACCCAATCCCATCAATACCGATCGACTCAAGTTTCAAGAACTTGTAATTGCTGATAAAATTGTAATTTTCTTAGGAATAAACCGATTGAGTCATCTAAAAAAAGGAATTCCCTATTTTGAAGAAGCACTTTCACTTATCCAAGAAAAGCAGTACAAAACAATTGAAATTATTACCACCGAAAACCTTCCTTACGCAGAATACATGAGTCGTTATCACAAGGCGCACATTATATTAGACCAAGTACACGCCTACGATCAAGGGTATAACGCATTAGAAGCTATGGCACAAGGCAAAGTCGTTTTTACCGGAGCCGAAAATGAATTTCTACAGCATTATCAATTAGCAGAAGACGAAGTATGTATTAACGCCTTACCAGATGCAATAAAAATTGCTGAAAAACTATCGTATTTGGTTGAACATCAAGAAAAAATCATTGAAATTTCAATAAAAGCTCGAAACTTCATTGAAAAGGAACACGAGTATAAGCGAATCGCACAGCAGTATTTAGATTGTTGGACGCAACCATAATTTTCTAAAAAGGAATACAACCACTAATAAGGTAATTCCATTCGCAATTGCATAGGCTTGAACAATTCCTTCTACCTTTTGGGATTCAAATAGTAAAAATCCGAAAAGCAAATACAATCCGTTGAAAAGTAACTCTATGAATATATATTTATAGACCATGGCTTTGGCTAAAATTTGAAAACCAAAGGCCAACGTCATGATTCGGATTAAGTCGCCCACAAGTTGCCAAACCAGTAGTTTGCGTACGGGCGTAAATTCGGAAGTAAGCGCAATGGAAATAATTACGTCTTTAAACAGATAGACTAAAATTCCAACACCAACAAAAAGCGGAACGATCGTCTTAAAATAATAAGCCAATTCTTCTTTAAATTCGGCAGCTGTTTGCAACATTCCTAATTTGGGTAAATAATATAAGGACAAACCCGTACTAAAAAACAGCATATAAAAACTGGATACTCGCGAAGTAGCTTCCCAAATACCTGCTGAAGACAAATTAGCCTCGTCAATGATATGATTTCGCAGCAAAATTGCTGTTAGTGGGATAACAATAGCGCTGACCAAAGCCATAATGATGAACTTTGAAATGGTTTTTATCGCACTACTTTGAAAGTGAAAGCTAAGCGTAAAGTGTTTTTTAGCAAAAAAAAGTACCACTACACCTCCGATCAAATCGGTTATTGCAATCGAAAGAAAGGCTCCCGCTAACAATTCTTGGTAAATCAAATAAAAGGAAGCCAAAAACAATACGAAATTTGTCACAATTTGAATTCCGATTATTTTTTTAAACTGCTGTAAGGCATTCAATAGTGAAACCAACACCGTTTGAAGCACAAAAAACGGCAATAAGGCTGCAAAATAGACGAGGTAGTTTGCATACGCAGCGGTTTTAAACAAATAAATACTCATCGGTTCGGAAAAAGCAATTATGATTATTGCTAATCCAATGGCTATCATTAAAAAGAAACTTAGAAATGTAAATAAGATGTTGTCTTTTTCTTTTTTATCGGCAGTAGTTGTGATTAGGTTGATCAAGCCTTCTTTTAATCCCATTACACTTACGGATTTGAACAGACTGGTAAAACTTCTAAAATTACCCGTCAGCGCCATGCCGTTTGGACCTAAAAATTCGGAAACAATGCGTACCGAAAAAATACCCAACACAAATTGAGCACCAACACTCAATGCGTTTAATGATACTATTTTTAGTAATGTATGGCGTTTTAGTATATTCAAATCAAAGCTGTTTAATAACTTTTGCGGGGTTACCAGCGGCAATTACATTGGCAGCAATGCTCTTTGTGACCACGGAATGATTCCCAATAACTGAATTTTCACCAATTGTGACTCCTTTTAAAATGGTCACATGATCGCCAATGAACACATTTTTTTGGATATGGATTTCACTTGATGCAACGGGACCATTATCTCGTAAATCGATCGCTAAATTATGACCATCATTATCCAAAATAGCACAATTGACGCCTAGTAATACATGATCTTCAATGGTAATTTTTGATAGGGCTTCAATGGAACAGTTGTTATTGATGCGCACGTGATTCCCGATGCAAATTTCGCTATTGGAGTTTCGTGCTTCAAAATAGGAATAATGCGAATAATAATGCGGTGCGTTAACCACTCCAATCTGCACATTTTCTCCAAACGCTATTTTTCCTTTCCCATTTAACTGAAGCGGATGAAACAATTTTGGCTGCCCCGAAACCTGTTGGCATGAGGAAACACTTTTATATTTTAAAATCCGAAGCTTTACAAAAGCAATTTCTTTGAATAACTGTAAAATTCCCATTTTAATACCGAATTAAAGTTGCAATAATATGTTGAATTTCATTTTCACTCAAACTTGAATTCAATGGAATACTCAACACTTCATCATGAATTTTTTCAGTAATTGGAAATGATAAATTATTCCAATTGAACAACGCTTTTTGTTTATGTGGAGGTATGGGATAATGGATCATGGTCTCAATTCCCTGAGTTTTCAAATATTCTTGAAGTGCCGCTCTATTTTGAGTGCGAACAACAAACAAATGAAACACATGATTATCGGTTCCATCCCATTGTGGCAAGATAATTTTCTCGTTGTTGATTTCCAAAAGATAGCGTTTCGCTAGGCGTCTTCGGAATTCATTTTCGGCCTCCAAATGGGGTAGCTTAAGGTTCAAAAAGGCCGCTTGCAATTCATCCAATCGCGAATTAACGCCAAGCCTATCGTTTTCATATTTCACTTTCGAACCATAATTTCGCAATGAAAATAAGACTTCCGCTAATGCAGCATCATTGGTTGTTATCGCACCCGCATCGCCTAGAGCTCCTAGATTCTTACCCGGATAAAAACTAAACCCAGCCGCATTTCCAAAATTTCCAGCTTTAGTTCCGTTTCCAGTTGCTCCATGGGCTTGCGCCGCATCTTCAATTATCAATAAATGGTGTTTTTTAGCAATCTCATTGATTGTTGTCATTTCGCACAATTGTCCGTACAAATGAACCGGCATTATGGCTTTAGTTTTCGTCGTAATTTTAGCTTCAATAGCATGGGGATCAACTGTATAGGTTTCCAACTTTGGCTCGATCATAACCGGCACTAAGTCGGCTTGCAATACCGCTAAAATACTTGCTATATAGGTATTTGCAGGCACTAACACCTCATCGCCTTTTTGCAACTTTCCAAGTTCAATATACCCTTTAAAAATGAGTACTAATGCATCCAAACCATTCCCAACTCCTATACAATATTTGGTACCACAGTAGGAAGCAAATCCTGCTTCAAAGGCACTGACTTCCTTTCCCAATATATACCATCCCGCTTCAAAAAACTGCTTCACTTTTTCTTGAAAAGCCGCTTCAAAAGGTTGGTTGATTTTATTTAAATTAAGGAATGGAATCATAAGAGTACAGTATCTAATAAGTCGTGATTTTGGGTCGCTATTTCATAATAATTTTGGACAACGGTTCGTCCACCAAAAGATTCTTTCCAATAATGCAAACTCGTATTGAGTTGCAGTCCGTTATTTTCGCTCGAACTCCCAAAATTAAAATAGTGTTGCGATGTGGCAACAGTTGTCATTACATGATGGTATAAAAAATCCAAACCCCCGTATTTTGTATTGAACTTCTTGTTGCCTGAAATGTATTGGGGATGCAACACATTTTTCGTAACAAAAAGGGTAACACCACCAATAATCTCGTTTTCAAAATAGACATTGAATTGGCGGATGTTTTCAGGGAACATGGCTTTCAAATGTGTAATTTCGGCGAGACTATGAACCGGTTTTGCTGCATAGCGCTCTTGCAAATTAGGCACCAACATTTTGGTCCAAAATTCTTCAAAATCGGATACTTCTTTGATGTTTAATGCCAACTTTTGCCCTCTTTCAATGCCCCTTTTGCGCACCCTAGAAACTTCCATTTTATGAGAAAAATCAACAACCGCCAAAGCCTCTCTTTTTACCAATTGCGCTTTCAGTAAGAAACACAACTGTTCCATTTCGTCGGAAGGAAAATCACAATAAATGGATGGCAATTGTTTCAATTGCAAACGATCAATATGCTGATCCTTTAGAAATTGAAGCATAATTTGCATCATGGCAATAACTTCTTGAAGCTTCGTTTTTTGTTGAAGGACCAAACCTCCATAGGTCAACCCCTGATGTGAGTAAAGAGTACTACCTACTTTATTTGCAGGTAAAACAGCTTTAATTTTTTGCTTTTTATCTAAAATTAATACTGAAAAATCATCAAATCGATCGCTATGGTATTCCATAAAATCCCTATGAAATAAAAAAGTAGCATTTTTGGATTGGGCTACAAATTCGTTCCAAGATGCATAATCTGCTGATTGATATGTTCTAACGTGATAACTTTTCAAAACCTAATTTTAATTGGGGAAAATTACTAATTTTTTAGCTGACAAAGTTTCAATTTTCATTTTTTTAAATAAAATGTAGTAAATTAGATGCAAAATTACGGGTTTGAAAAAAATGAAAAAACTACATTACCTCATCGTAATGCTCACATTTTTGGGAATTTTTCCATTGAATGCTCAGGACATCACACTCTTTGAACAGATCAATGGTCGCTATGATTTCACATTCATTGGAAACACCATGAATAGTGCAGAGAACAATCCTACATTTAGTTACATTACCAGTTCGTCTTCGGCTGCACAGTTAAACATGTCTCCATCAGACCGCATTGTACGTGCCTATTTGTATTGGGCGGGTAGTGGCGATGGCGACTTTCAAGTCAACCTAAACGGAAACCCACTAACTGCTGATCGCACCTTTTCCCATGCGCGTTTTTTCTCACCCAGTACCTTTACTTATTTTAGTGCGTTTAAAGATATCACTTCCTATGTTCAAGCAACAGGAAACGGCACCTATACCCTATCCGATTTAGATATTTCGGCATTTGAGGCTTTGCATTATTCCCGAAAAACAAATTTTGCCGGATGGGCCATATTGATTGTATATGAAAATCCGAGTTTAACCTTGAACCAACTCAATATTTATGATGGTCTACAAGGGGTTCCAGATGCCTTACAAATCAATTTAACCAATTTATTTGTACTCAATAATACCAATGCCAAAGCTGGATTTATTGCTTGGGAAGGTGACTCGCAGCTGCCTACAGAAACATTTTCAGTAAATAGCATTGCAATAAGTAATGCCATGAATCCCATTAATAATGTGTTTAACAGTACGAATTCAATAACGGGTTCCAACACGCTGTACAACATGGATTTGGATGTTTACGAAATTGATAATTACGTAGCGATTGGCGACACCAGTGCCTCCATAACGCTGTCGTCGTCTCAAGATTTCATCATGATCAATACGGTAATCACTAAATTAAACAGTCAATTACCCGATGCTACTGTTGTAATTAATAATGTGGCAACCCTGTGTAATAGTCGAGAGGTCAACATAAATTATACCGTGTACAACACCAATTCTACTGAAATTTTACCTGCAAATACTTCGATTTCCTTTTATAGTGCAGGGCAATTTCTTGGAAGAACTTTTACACAAAATGCGATAGCGATTGGGGGTTCAGAAACTGGAACTTTTTCACTCAACATCCCTATATCGATTTCCAATAATTTTAACCTTCAAGCAGTAGTAGATGACATGGGGAATGGCATCGGCACCGTAAATGAACTCAATGAAAACAACAATACTTTTTCTATTCCGGTCGAATTGACAACCTCACCTGATTTTAATGCTTTAGAAGATTTGACCTCCTGTAATTTAGGACTTACCAGAGGTCAGTTTGATTTTTCATCGTATGAATCAGCAGTTAAGACCGATCCCACTCAAGTAGTCCATTTTTATGAAACCAGCACCAATGCTGAGGCGGACATTCTGGCACTATTAAACATTGCCAATTATGAAGCAATCTCGACACCTAAAGAAATTTTTGTTCGGGTTGAAAATGCAAATTGTTATGCCATTACGTCGTTTTCTTTGTTAACAAGAAATTGTCCCCCTACCGTTTACAATGCAGTTTCTGCAAATGGTGACGGTTCAAATGATACTTTTTTTATTGAAGGTTTGCGGGATGTATTCGTGAATTTTAACCTGGAAATTTACAACCGTTGGGGAAAATTAGTTTGGACGGGGAATAATTCTAAAGCCGATTGGGACGGAACGGTTCCCAATGCCATTGGCGGAGAAAAAGCACCGGAAGGAACCTATTACTATGTTTTAAACCTTAACGACCCCGACTATCCAAATGCATTAGTTGGATATTTGTATTTGGCTTACTAATACTATTTTCACATTTATAGCTTTATACCCTATAAACACTTCTGAAATTTTGTTAAATTATAGTGCAATACCTATTTTTTTGGAGATAATTTTTATCTTTAGCCAGTACTAAATTTAACAAATATGAGATATTTAACGTTATGGCTCCTATTCTTAGTGAGTTCTACCCTTCATGCACAAGACTATTTTCCAAAAAATGATGGGGTAAAACAAAGCTTTAAAAATTATACCGCCATTCAAAATGCTACCATTTATCTTTCAGCAACACAAAAAATTGAAAATGCAACCTTGCTGATTAAAGAAAATAAAATTGTAGCCGTTGGCACGACCGTAGTGCTTCCTAAAGGTTCCGAAATAATTGATGCCAAAGGCAAAACCATTTATCCATCTTTCATTGAATTATACAGTGAATTTGGGATTAATAAGCCCAACGCTAGACCCAACGGTAATTTTACACCGCAGTACGACACCAACCGAGAAGGGTATTATTGGAATGATCATATCAAACCTGAATACAATGCTTATGAAAATATTGGGTACGACGAAAAAAATGCAGCCAACCTAAGAGGCATTGGATTTGGCGCTGTTGTGAGTCATCACAACGATGGAATAATTGCTGGGACCGGGCTTTTTTGGACCCTTAACGACAAAGCTACCGATGCAAAACGCATTCTAAAAGAAAAAATATCACAACACTTTACGTTCAGCAGAAGTAAATTTACGAAACAAAGTTATCCTTCTTCTATGATGGGTAGCATGGCCTTGATTCGTCAAGTATTTCACGATGCAAAATGGTATGCGCAAGGCACTAGTAATTCAAAAGATTTCTCATTAGAAGCATTCAACAGAAATAAAAATTTGATCCAAATATTTAATGCAGGCGATAAATTAAATGCGTTGAGAGCCGACAAATTAGGAGATGAGTTTGGTGTAAACTACCTAATTAAAGGAAGTGGTAACGAATTTGAGCGCATAGACGAAATCAAAAAATCAAATGCTACATTTATCATCCCAATCAATTTTCCTGAAGCATATGATGTTGCCGATCCTTATTTGGCACAACAAGTTAGCGTGAGTGATCTAAAATTTTGGAACCAAGCACCATTTAATTTAAAAATACTGGCTCAAAATAACATTCCTTTTGTCATTACAGCTGCCGATCTTAAAGACACCAAATCGTTTCTTTCTAATTTGAAAAAGGCTGTTTTATATGGTTTGCCAAAAGAAAAAGCACTACAAGCCTTGACCGAAAATCCGGCGAAATTGATCAATCAGTTTGACCAAGTGGGTTCCCTTGCAAAAGGTAAATTGGCCAATTTTATTATTGCTTCGGGTGATCTTTTTGAAGATAAAACCGAAATTATGGAAAACTGGGTGCAAGGTGAAAGAAATATCATTACTAAACTTAACCCTACCGACATTAGAGGCAACTACGAATTGACGGTTAACAATCAAAAATTTGACTTAAAAATTGAAGGTGATCTTTCAAAATTTGAAGCAAAAGCAGTTAAGGACAGTATTACATTTGGAACCAAAATCCAGTTTAATGACCCATGGATCAATTTGGTTATTAAAAATCAAGATACCAGCAAAGCTAATTTTGTTCGCCTTTCTGGAACATGGAGCAACCAAGCAATGCAAGGAAAAGCAGTTTTAGAAAATGGAAATGAAACCACTTGGACTGCCCTTAAAAAAGAAGCAAAAATAACAGAAGATAAAAAAGAGGATAAAAAAGATACGCCTAAAATTCCGAACATGTATGCTGTTACTTATCCTAATTTAGCATTTGGAGCAGCTGAAAAACCAAAACAAGAAACGCTATTGTTTCAAAATGTGACGGTTTGGACAGGAGAAAAAGAGGGCATACTTAAAGAGGTTGATGTACTGATTCAAAATGGAAAAATTTCTAAAATAGGCAAAAACTTACCGGCTAATGGTGCTCAAGTTATTGACGGAACGGGAAAACATCTTACGGCAGGTATCATCGACGAGCACTCTCATATTGCCATTTCAAATGGAGTGAATGAGGGTGGACAAAATTCATCTGCTGAAGTTACTATTGAAGATGTTGTAAATTCAGAAGATATTAATATTTATCGAAATTTAGCCGGAGGAGTTACATCGGCCAATTTACTTCACGGTTCGGCTAACCCTATTGGAGGTCGTGCCGCCTTCATAAAATTAAAATGGGGTTATGCTCCCGACGAAATGTTGGTGAAAGACGCTCCAAAATACATCAAATTTGCCTTGGGTGAAAATGTAAAACAATCCAATTGGGGTGATTTTTCCCGCAATCGTTTCCCTCAATCTCGTATGGGCGTGGAGCAGGTTTATGAAGATTATTTCACCCGAGCCATCGAATATAAAAACGAGTGGGATGCCTACAAATCTGGTACCAACAAAAACAAGGTACTCCCTCGATTTGATATCGAATTGGAAGTTCTTGGCGAAATATTAGCCAAAAAACGATTCATTACCTGTCACTCCTATGTGCAATCAGAGATCAACATGTTGATGAAATTGGCCGAGCGCTATCAATTCAAGATTCAAACCTTTACCCACATTTTAGAAGGTTATAAATTGGCAGATAAAATGTCGGCTCATGGAGTAGCGGGATCTACATTTGCCGATTGGTGGGCTTATAAATATGAAGTTAACGATGCCATTCCTTATAATGCCGCGATCATGATGAACGAAGGTGTCACGGTTTCTATCAACTCCGATGATGCCGAAATGTCGCGTCGCTTGAATCAAGAAGCTGCTAAAACTGTAAAATATGGCAATGTAACCGAGGAAGAGGCTTGGAATTTTGTTACTTTAAATCCGGCAAAAATTCTTCAAATGGATCATCGCATTGGCAGTATAAAAGTAGGCAAAGATGCCGATGTGGTTTTATGGTCGGACAGTCCGTTATCTATTTATACCCGTGCAGAAAAAACATTGGTTGATGGTATCATTTTTTACGATTTAGAAAAAGAAACAGAAAATTTAGCTACCATTCAAAAAGAACGTGCTGAATTGATCAATTCCCTATTAGACGCAAAAAACAAAGGAATGAAAACGCAGTTACCGAAGAAAAAAGAAAATGGTCACTACCACTGCGACACCTTAGGAGAATATTGCTCAGCATCACATTATAAATACAATTAATATGAAAAAATATATCGTTCTAGTATTCATCTCTTTGTTTGGGTTTGCCCAACAAACACCAGCTCCTAAACAAAGCAAATCGATTTTAATTTTAGGAGCCAAAGCGCATATAGGCAATGGAAGCGTAATCGAAAACAGTTTGGTATCGCTTGTAAATGGAAAAATTGTTACCATTGGCGATGCTACGCTTATGAAACCTGCCAAACATGATATTGTAATTGAAGCCTATGGAAAGCACCTGTATCCTGGATTTATTGCTCCAAACTCTACTTTGGGATTGGTAGAAATTGATGCCGTTCGTGCTTCCGATGACGAAAGTGAAATTGGCGAATTCAATCCCCACGTGCGAAGTATTATCGCTTATAACGCCGAATCAAAACTAGTAGAGACTACACGTCCGAATGGTGTTTTATTGGCACAAATTACGCCAAGAGGCGGACGCATTTCTGGCACCTCTTCTATTGTGCAATTAGATGCATGGAATTGGGAAGATGCCCTTGTAAAAGAAAACGAAGGCCTGCATTTGAATTGGCCTAGAAGTTATTCTAGAGCGGGATGGTGGGCCGAACCCGGAGGTATTGAGTCCAATAAAAACTACGAACCCCAAATCAAAGAAATTCAGACCTATTTTGACAATGCATTTGCTTATTTAACGAGTAAAAACGATAAAAAAGACCTACCTTTTGAAGCGATGAAAGGCCTGCAATCGGGTGATAAAACCTTATATGTTAGTGCAAATGGCGAAAAAGAAATCATCGATGCTGTATTATTCAAAAAGAAAAACAACATCCAAAAAATGGTAATTATTGGAGGCTACTATGCTTTCAAAGTGGCCCAACTTTTGAAAGAAAACAACGTTTCGGTTTTGCTCAAACGCATACACGATTTGCCTTTGTTAGAAGACGAAGATGTTAACTTACCCTATAAAAACGCAAAAATTTTGGTTGATGCAGGAGTTTTAGTAGGCTTACAAAATGCAGGAGATATGGAACGCATGCAAACGCGTAATTTACCTTTTTATGCTGGTACATGTGCTGCATGGGGATTAACCAAAGAACAAGCCGTTCAACTCATTTCTGGAAATACGGCAAAAATCTTAGGAATCGACAACAATTATGGCACATTAGAAGCCGGAAAAAGTGCCACGTTATTCCTTTCGGATGGCGATGCTTTAGAGATGAAATCAAATATCATTTCCTTGGCCTTTATTGATGGTAGACAAATTAGTTTGGAAAGTCACCACACCGAACTTAACGAACGATACAAAGGAAAATTTGAACAACAGAAAAAATAATCCGAAAGCCTTTCAGTAATTGAGAGGCTTTTTTTTGTATTTTTGACCATCAATTGCGCACCCATGAAACAAATTAGCTCTGTCCAAAACCCCTACATAAAATCGCTCGTTCAGTTGCAAGAAAAGGCGAAAATTCGCAAGCAAACGGGTACTTTTTTAGTGGAAGGCCAACGCGAAATTGAATTGGCTCTAAAAGGTGGTTATGAAATAGAATCCATTTTAATTTGTTATGAATTGGGTCAATTATCAGAAAATCTGAACATCAGAAAATCTGAAATAGAACTAATTGAAATTTCTAAAGAAGTCTACCAAAAATTAGCCTATCGCGATACTACAGAAGGAATTCTCGCCGTACTTAAAACCAAATCACTGGCCTTATCCAATTTGAAATTGTCTAAAAATCCCCTCATATTAGTGGGCGAATCTTTAGAAAAGCCGGGGAATGTGGGTGCCATATTACGAACAGCTGATGCTGCCAATGTTGACGCGGTTATTCTTGCCAATCCCAAAAGTGATGCATACAATCCGAATATCGTGCGCTCCAGTGTAGGTTGTTTATTTACCAGACAAATTGCTGTAGGTACCACCGAAGAAGTGATTGCCTACTTAAAGTCCCATAATATCAATATCTATTCGGCAACTTTACAAGACGCAACCGAATACCACACACAAAACTTTACTATGCCTACTGCTTTAGTAGTTGGCACAGAAGCTACAGGTTTGTCTGAAAAATGGCGCACCGAAAGCAACAAAAACATCATTATACCTATGCAAGGCGTCATCGATTCTATGAATGTATCGGTAGCCGCGGCTATTTTATTGTTCGAAGCGAAAAGACAACGTGGCTTTTAGTCGGCATTCATTTTTCTATTTTCTGATTTGCAGAATCGAAAAAAAAATCGTACTTTTAGTTGATCAAAGTTAAGGTATGACAGAATTACAAATTGAAGCGGAGAATAAAGCCATAGCACAAGAATACAAAGAACTTCTTCGTATTAGTTACCAAACACTTAGCGTTGAAGATAAAAAAATCATTCGCAAAGCTTTTGATGTTGCCGTTGATGCCCACAAAGACCAAAGACGAAAATCGGGAGAGGCGTACATCTTCCATCCCATAGCCGTAGCTAAAATTGTGGCGCGAGATATTGGTTTGGGCGCTACTTCCATAGCTGCTGCTTTGATGCATGATGTGGTTGAAGATACTGATATTTCGGTGCTAGACATTGAAAAAATGTTCAATCCTAAAATTGCACAATTGGTCGAAGGACTCACCAAAATTGCAAAAGTTAAAACCGACCAAGAAATTTCCATGCAAGCGGAAAACTTCCGCAAGATGTTACTGACCTTGAACGACGACGTTCGGGTAATTTTAATTAAAATTGCCGACCGTTTACACAACATGCAAACCATGGGCAGTATGGCCGATTACAAACAAGCCAAAATTGCCTCCGAAACTTTATACATATATGCACCTCTGGCCCATCGTTTGGGATTGTACAACATCAAAACCCAATTAGAAGATCTAGGTCTTAAATATACAGAGCCACTTATTTACAATGATATTGTAAGTAAAATCAAGGAAACCAAAGAGGAACAAGACGGCTACATTAAAACGATTTCAGACATACTTAGCAGCTCGCTTAAAGAAGAAGGAATTGAATTTACGATGAAAGGACGTCCGAAATCGATTTATTCGATTCGTAGAAAAATGAAAAATCAAGGGGTTACCTTTGATGAGGTATATGATAAATTTGCCCTGCGCATCATTTACAAATCCAATCCCCACGATGAAAAATTCCTTGCCTGGAAAATTTATTCGGTGGTAACCGATCATTACCGACCTTCGCCAAGCCGATTACGCGATTGGATTTCGTCGCCCAAATCTACCGGATATGAGGCCCTTCATATCACTGTTATGGGTCCGAAAGGCCGATGGGTAGAAATACAAGTGCGCAGCGAACGCATGGATGAAATTGCCGAGAAAGGATATGCTGCACATTACAAATATAAAAACGGTGCCACAGAAGAGCATGGTTTGGAAATTTGGCTCAATCAACTCAAAGAAGCTTTGGAAAATTCAACCAGCAATGCCGTTGATTTTGTTGAAGACTTCAAACTCAATTTATACGCCAAAGAAATCTATGTCTTCACCCCCAAAGGTGAAATCAAATCGTTGCCCAAAGGAGCGACTTCCTTAGACTTTGCTTTTAGCATACACTCTGAAATTGGTGTAAAAACCCGAGGCACAAAAGTGAATGGAAAATTGGTGCCACTCAACCATGTTTTAAATAGTGGCGATCAAGTCGAAATCATTACGTCACCCAACCAAAAACCGACATCTCAGTGGCTGGATTATGTGACCACTTCCAGAGCAAAAAACAAGATTAAAAATGTACTCAACGAAAATACCAAAAAAATTGCGGAAGAAGGAAAGGAATTATTAGAACGCAAATTGCGCCATCTAAAAATTACTTTGAATGAAAATACCGTAAACGAATTGGTTAATTTTTTCAAATTACAAACGAGCTTGGATTTGTTTTATAGAGCCGGAATAGGCACAATTGAAAACCAACAATTGAAAGATTATGCCGCTAAAAAACACAATACGCTGGTTAATTTTTTCAAGAAAACAATTAAAAGAACACCATCAGCCGCCTCTGAACAAATACTTAAAAATGAAATCAGTAAGAAATTTGACATGCTCGTTTTTGGTGCCGAACAAAACAAATTGGACTATAAACTTTCCAGCTGTTGTAATCCGATACCGGGGGATGACGTCTTTGGATTTGTAACGATCAACGATGGAATTAAAGTACATAAAAAAGATTGTCCGAATGCCATAAGCATGCAATCAAATTATGCTTATCGAATTATTCAAGCGAAATGGATTGACTCCTCGCAAGAAGAATTTAAAGCTGTTTTAAAAATTACAGGCATGGATACACTAGGATTAACTAACGAACTTACTAAAGTGATATCCAATCAAATGAATGTTAATATTCAAAGTATTTCTTTAAGTAGCGAGGCGGGTATTTTTAACGGGCAAGTAACGGTTGTGGTACAGAACAACACCATCCTAAAAAAGCTAATTGACAACATCAAGAAGGTCGACGGTATTGATAAAATTATTCGCGTATACAAATAAACCCCTATTTCTTACTCTTAATAACTCTGTTCAAAAATACTTTGAATTTCTAAACTCTAAATTCCAACTTTCACTATCTTTGCCCATATTTCACGTAAGAAAGTAATGGAAAACAAAAATCAGGAAATTGTAAAGACCGTTTTTACCAACTATTTGGAAGAAAAAGCCCACAGGAAAACACCCGAACGTTTTGCTATTCTTCAAGAAATTTACAATGCAACCGAGCATTTTGATATCGAATCATTGTACATCAAAATGAAAAATAAAAATTACCGAGTGAGTAGAGCCACGCTATACAATACCATCGAACTTTTATTGGAATGCGGCCTGGTTCGACGTCATCAGTTTGGGCAAAACCAAGCTCATTACGAAAAATCGTATTTTGACAAACAACACGATCACATCATATTAACCGATTCTGGCGAAGTTATCGAATTTTGTGATCCAAGAATACAACAAATTAAACAAACCATGGAAGAGCTTTTTGGAATTGATATTCAAACCCATTCACTCTATTTTTATGGCACAAAAAAACAAGAAACAAACACCTAACTACAAATAAAATAAGCACACAATGACTGTAGATTTACTACTCGGATTACAATGGGGAGATGAAGGAAAAGGAAAAATAGTTGACGTTCTTACTTCAAAATACGACATCATCGCAAGGTTTCAAGGCGGACCTAATGCAGGACACACTTTAGAATTCGACGGTATCAAACACGTTTTAAGAACTATTCCATCAGGTATTTTTCATAAAAATGCCATTAACATCATTGGAAATGGAGTCGTAATCGATCCGGTAGTTTTTCAAAAAGAAATAGAAGGATTGGCTAAATTCAATATGGATATTACTTCCAAATTGTTTATCTCTAGAAAAGCACATTTAATTTTACCAACACATCGTTTACTCGACGCTGCATCTGAAGCCTCAAAAGGAAAAGCTAAAATTGGCTCTACTTTAAAAGGAATTGGACCAACTTACATGGACAAAACCGGAAGAAACGGATTGCGTGTTGGAGATTTAGAATTAGAAGATTTCAAATTGCGCTATAGAGCTTTGGCCGATAAACACGAAGCCATGATCGCTTTTTACGATGTGGATTTACAATACGATTTGAAAGAAATGGAAGAAGAGTTTTTTGAAGCCGTTAAAGACTTGAAAAAATTAACTTTCATTGACAGTGAAGAATACTTAAACAAAGCCTTAAAAGAAGGTAAATCTATTTTAGCAGAAGGCGCTCAAGGATCGCTATTGGATGTTGATTTTGGAACGTACCCTTTTGTAACTTCATCCAATACTACAGCTGCTGGAGCTTGTACTGGATTGGGTATTGCACCTAACAAAGTAAAAGACGTATTTGGTATTTTTAAAGCCTATACCACTCGCGTGGGCAGCGGCCCTTTTCCAACAGAAGATTTTGAGGAAGCCGGTCAAACCATGGCAAAAGTTGGAAACGAATTTGGTTCGGTTACTGGACGTGCTCGTCGTTGCGGATGGTTAGATTTAGTTGCCTTAAAATATGCTGTTCAAGTGAATGGTGTTACCCAATTATACATGATGAAAGGCGATGTGCTTTCTGGATTTGATACCCTTCAAGTGTGCACCGGTTACCACTACAAAGGACAAGAAATCCAGCATTTGCCTTACAACATCGAACCTGAAAATGTAACTCCAATACTGACCGAAATGAAAGGTTGGAAGGCCGATTTAACCGGTATGACTACTTATGAAGAATTACCACAGGAATTGAAAACCTACATCGAGTTTATTGAGGCAGCCGTTGAAGTTCCTATTAAAGTGATTTCGGTGGGACCTGATAGAAAACAAACGATTACAAAATAATTTTTTTTTATTTTTTTTTTAAACTCGCTACCACCTTTATTGGGGTAGCGAGTTTTTTATTGGCAGTCATTTTACTGAGCGCTTGTAAAAATAAACTGATAAAAATATCTTAATACGCCACCGCATTTCTAGTTTTTACTTAAATTTGACTCCAAATCTTTTCAACTTGAAAAATAGCTATTTTTATATCGCGTGTTTATTGCTCATGTTTTCCTTTTCTCTTGCACAAGAAAAGAAAAAAATCATCATTGAGAATTCAGACTTCATTGACATGAACCAAACAGAAATTCCGGGTGCCATTGTGTTTACGGGAAATGTTCGCGTATTGCATAATGGCGTTAAAATCAACTGCAATAAAGCTTACCATTTTAAAGACGAAGAATACATCAAAGCCTTTGGAAATGTTCAAATCAATCAAGGAGATACTATATTCCTAAACAGCAAATATGCCGAATATGATGGCAAAATTGAATTTGCATTTGCAACTGGAGACGTTTCAATGCGTTCGCCCGAATCTACTTTAGTAACCGATACTGTTTATTTCGATAAAAGAAACCAACAAGCTTTTTACAATTCCTTTGGCACCATTCACAATAAAGAAAATGTCTTAAAAAGTAAATCGGGTCGTTATTATGTAGATCAAAAAAAATACAAATTTACCACAGCTGTTACCGTTAAAAATCCGAAATCTACCATCAAAACCAATCATTTGGATTTTTATGAAAATTCGGGGCACGCTTATGTATTTGGCCCTTCTACCATTACAAGTAAAGAGAATGTAATTTATACCGAAAACGGGTTTTATGACACGACAAACGATATCGGAAAACTTACTAAAAATTCTAAGATTACGTTCGACAATAAAATTATTGTTGGCGACGACCTCTATTATGACCGCAAGAAAAATTACTCCAGAGGGATCAATAATGTAAAAATTACCGATACCGTTAATAAAGTAATTGCAACCGGACATTTTGCCGAATTGTATCGGAACATTGAAACCAAAAAAGACTCCATGGTATTAACCAAAAAGGCCTTGGTAAAATCACTTGTGGAAAAAGACACCATGTACATGCATGGAAAAAAAATCATCGTATCCGGTCCGGAAGAAAACCGCATCATTAGAGCGTTTAACAATGTACGTTTTTACAAAAGCGACATGAGCGGTAAATGCGACTCGTTACATTCCAGTACGAAAAGCAATTTGACACAACTTATCGGTAAACCCATACTTTGGAACAATCAAAATCAAATGACAGGAGATTTGATGCATTTGATTGGCAACAGCAAAACTGAAAAATTAGATTCATTAAAGGTGCTTAACAATGCATTCATCATCCAAAAAGATTCCCTCAGCAAAAACGGATACAATCAAATTAAAGGACAAAATTTGTTTGGCCGATTTGTAGACCAAAAGTTAAAAGAGGTGGATATTATTAAAAATGCCGAATCTATTTATTACATCTACAACGATAAAAATGAATTTGTAGGCATACGGAAATCGGTGTGTAGTCGAATAAACGCTGAAATGACAGACAATAAAATTGAAACCATGACCGGCTATAACAATGCCGAAAGCAACATTTATCCCGAGGAAGAATTTCCAGAAAACGCCAGGAGATTAAGAGGATTTGTTTGGCGTGGAGATGAACGAATTACTTCGTTAGACGCTATTTTTCCTGATGAAGAACTCGCCCTTGATACTAAAGCGCAACTCGAATCAAAAAAGAAAGCGACTAAAGCTGAAAAACCTATGGATGTTTTAAATGAAACCTTGAATTATGATGAAAAAAATCCTAAGGGTAAAGAAAAAGCTACAAGCGCTGTAAAACCCTCAAAAGCGCCTAAAAAATAGTTGCAATATACTAGTAAGCAACGCAATAACCATAGATTCAGTCAACAGCAATGATTCACGATTTTTTTAAATACCAAGCACAAACCTCACCCTACCCTTTAGCATTAGAAGTTTCTCATGCCAAAGGTTCGTATGTATACGATACCCAAGGAAATGCCTATTTAGATTTTGTGGCGGGCGTTTCGGCTTGTACGTTAGGGCACCAACCTCAACGTGTCAATGATGCGATAAAAAAACAATTGGATACCTATTCGCATGTCATGGTTTATGGGGAATATGCCCAACACCCGGCAACTGAATTGTGTAAATTATTGGCTGACAACCTTCCCTACCCTTTAACCAAAACCTATTTAGTAAATTCAGGGACTGAAGCCATAGAAGGCGCTTTAAAACTAGCCCGAAGAGTCACGGGAAGAAGCCAACTAATTTCATGTCACAATGCCTATCACGGCAACACGATGGGAAGTATGAGTGTCATGGGTTTTGAAGAACGCAAACAAATTTTCCGCCCGTTAATCCCCGACGTTGATTTTATAACCTTTAACAACGAAGCCGATTTAGAAAAAATCACAACTAAAACTGCTGGAATTCTCTTGGAAACCATCCAAGGTGGCGCAGGATTCATTGAACCACAAAACAATTTTTTAAAAAAAGTACGCCAACGCTGCGATGAAGTCGGGGCCTTGATGCTATTGGACGAAATCCAACCCGGATTTGGTCGCACGGGAAAACTCTTTGGCTTTCAAAATTATGATGTAATTCCCGATGTCGTGGTAATGGGAAAAGGAATGGGTGGCGGTATGCCTGTTGGCGCCTTTACTGCAGCAGCATCCCTGATGGATTTATTGAGTCACGACCCAAAGTTGGGCCACATTACAACATTTGGCGGACACCCAGTCATAGCTGCCGCTTGCTTGGCAACCCTTCAAGAGCTTACAGAGACCGAGCTAATGGCGCAAACACTAGAAAAAGAACAGCTGTTTAGAAGTCTATTGGTACACCCCTTAATCAAGGAAATTCGTGGACGCGGATTAATGTTGGCCGCCATGACTGAAACACCAGAAATTACCAATGAAATTGTACTGCGTTGTCACAAAAGAGGACTTATTTTATTTTGGTTGTTGTTTGAAGGTTGTGCCGTTCGAATTACTCCACCCCTTACCATTAGCGAAGATGAAATACGAAAAGGTTGCGCAATACTTCATGATGTACTGGAGGAAATTGCAAACGAAATGAAGTAATAAAAATTTAATTATCACGTTCTAGGTTTGATTTTACGTTTAAAAATTGTTAATTAAATTGTTTAAAACAATTGCCTATTTACTTCAAGCAAACTACTAATTCGAAGTACCTTTAGTAAGGATAAATCATAAAAAAAGCGCTATGAATTTGAGTCACGAAGAAGAAGAAAATAGCCAGTCCTTATCTAAGTTTGAATCCATGTTAAAAACCAATAAAGTTTTTTTCTTTGATTCAGAGGAATTTGAAGACATCATTCTTCATTACATGGATACTGGTCGCTTGAATTTGGCAAAAAAAGCGCTAAAACTTGGATTAGAGCAACATCCTAAATCTACCGGATTAAAATTAGTACACGTTGAAATGTTGGTCTACGAAGACAAACTCGACAGTGCTGAAAAACTGCTCAATGAGTTGTATGCCATTGAACCCACAAACGAGGAAATTTACATTCAAAAAGCGAATATTTATTCCAAAAAAGATGATCATATTAAAGCAATTGAATTCTTAAAAATTGCACTTCAATATACCGATGATTATGCTGATGTGTATTCTATGATTGGTATGGAGTATTTGTTCATGGACAACCTCGAACAAGCCAAAGAGAATTTCATCAAATGCTTGGAAGAAGACACCGAAGACTATTCTGCACTTTATAATGTGGTGTATTGTTTTGATTTTTTAGATCAAAACGAAGAAGCCATTGTCTATTTGAATTCGTTCATCAACCACAATCCATACAGCGAAGTGGCTTGGCATCAATTAGGGAGACAATATTATGCCCTAAAAAATTACGAAAAAGCAGTTTGGGCTTTTGAATATGCGACCGTTATTGATGATGGCTTTTTAGGAGCCTATATGGAAAAAGCAAAGTCGTATGAAAAATTAAAAAAGTTCCAAGAAGCAATAGATTGCTATACTACAGCCATTGAATTAGACGATCCGTCTTCGTTTGTTTTGTTGCGCATGGCAAAATGCTATGAGCGTTTAGACAATACGGAATTGGCCCTAAATTACTACCTAAAAACAGTTCACGAAGATCCTTTATTGGACAAAGGATGGATTGCGATTACAGACTTTTATATTCGTCAAAAAGATTTTCAAAAAGCCTTATACTATGTCAATAAAGCCATTGGAATCGACGGAGAAAATCCAATGTATTGGAAACGCTTTGCAGCCGTAAATAGTGCCTTACACTTGTTTGAAGAAGCAGAATATGGCTATCGCAAATCTTTTGAATGTGGCGATGTAAATCTTGACACCTTTACATTATGGACCGATGTGCTGCAATTTTTAGGCGAATTTGAAACCGCAATTGAAATCTTATTAGAAGCTACTAATCTATTTCCTGAAGAATACGAAATTGAGTACCGCTTGGCTGGATTATACTATTTAATCAACGAATCCATCAAAGGGAATTTTCATCTTCACAACGGAATGCGATTAAATTTTACCAATCGTACCGTGTTGAAAGATTATTTCCCAGTTGTTTGGGAACGTACCGAAATACAACAGCAAATTGCTAAATTTGAACACTAGTTTTACAAATTCCTATGGAAATAATTGATTTTTTAATCGCCTTTTTAAAAGACCCGTTGACCGTTATTCAGGGGCTTATTCAACAATACGACAGTCTCATTTATTTTATTTTATTTTTAGTGGTGTTTGTAGAAACCGGATTTGTAGTAATGCCTTTATTACCTGGTGACTCTATGCTTTTTGCTATTGGAGTAATTGCAGCAACTACCGGCCAACTGAGCATGACCATCATTATTCCACTACTAATCATTGCGGCACTATTGGGTGACAACGTTAATTATTTTATTGGAAATAAATTTGGCGTTTTCATCAAGAAAAAAGAAAAAATATTATTCTTAAAAAAAGAATACATCACCGAAACCGAACAATTTTTCGAAAAAAATGGCGGCAAAGCAGTCATCATGGCACGCTTTGTACCCATCATTAGAACCATTGCCCCATTTGTTGCGGGTGCGGGCAGTATGCAGTATTACAAATACATTTTGTATTGCATAACAGGAGCTGTAGTTTGGGTGACGAGCATTACATTTTTAGGCTATTTTATGGGACAAGTTCCATGGGTAAAAGATAATTTTGAAAAAGTAGTTTTGTCCATTATTGTTATTTCTGTATTGCCCATCGTTGTGAAAATTGTGAAAACCAAAATTACCCGGAAAACAACGTAAAAAATAACATTCTCCTAACATGAACAAATGGGTTAGTTTGTAATTTTGTTGGGTCCTATTAGAAATACCTCAAACATGAAAAAGAAACCCAAAAAACAACTAAAATTTGGCCTCCTCGGTCGGGATATTAGTTTTTCTTTTTCAGAAAAATATTTTGCCGAAAAATTTGAAATGGGTCATTATGACAATTGCGAATACGCTAATTACGACATAAAGAACATACAGAAATTTCCTCAAATTATCCAAGAAACAAAAGGTTTAGTAGGCCTTAATGTTACTATTCCCTATAAAGAAACCATCATTCCATACTTGGACAAACTGTCTAAAACAGCAAAAAAAATTGGGGCAGTCAATTGTGTTACAGTTTCCAAAAAGAAAAAATTAAAAGGGTATAACACCGATTATTACGGCTTTAAAAAAACGATAACACCCTTATTAAAAGAACATCATAAAAAAGCTTTGATATTGGGAACAGGTGGTGCCAGTAAGGCGGTTGCCTATGCGTTACGAAAACTTAAAATAGAATACGACTTTGTCTCACGAACTCCCGATGAATTTCAACTGGGCTATGCGGAGTTAAATGCCGATATTTTTGATGAATACCATATCATCATCAACACCACACCTGTGGGTACCCACCCCAATATCGTGGCATGTCCCGATATAAACTATGCCTTATTTTCAAAAAAGCATATCGCTTATGATTTGGTTTACAATCCCGAAGAATCAACATTTTTACGCAAAGCAAAAGAAAACGGGGCCAAAACAAAAAACGGTTACGAGATGTTGGTTTTTCAGGCAGAAAAAGCTTGGAAAATTTGGAATGAATAATCGGGCAACTGCTTTCAAAGCATAACTGTAAAGAAGCTCTTGCCTCTTACCGCTTTGTTTCATTTAAATAACACATAAATAGCCATTTTTTTTTGAATTTTCATAGTGCTTTACTATCTTCACGGCTTTAATAGTAACCTTAAACATTTATACAATGTCAGAAGCACAACATGATAACCTGCAAACTGCAGACGGACAAGACCCAATTGAACAACAAATGGAGCCACAAACGGAATCACATGAAGAAGTAGTACCAAGCAATCAATCGGTATTAGAGGAAATTGACAATTCCAATGCGGAAGAAAATGAAGATGATTCTGTAAAAGAAAAGCACGAAATTCCTATGTTGGATTATGATGCTTTAAGTATGGAAGAATTAACCGACGAACTTGAGCGTTTAGTTACAGAAGAAAAAGTAATGGCCATTAAAGATCATGCGGAAGGAATTAGAAAAGCATTTTCAGATAAATACCATCATTTTATTGACGAAAAAAGAGAGGAATTCAATGCGCAAAACAATGAAGAAGGAGCAGAATTTGAATACCATTTCCCATTAAAAAATAAATTTGATACGATCTTCAATTCGTACAAAACTCAAAAAAACAAGCATTTCAAACAACTTCAAAATAATTTAGAACTCAATTTTACTGTTCGTGAAGCTTTGATTCAAGAATTAAAAGAATTGATCGATTCTAGTGATTCTTCTATTGGAGACATGTTTAAAAAAGCCAATGATATTCGTGAGCGCTGGAAAAATGCAGGAGCAATTCCGAGAGACAAATACAACATCTTATGGAACAATTACCATTTTCATATGGAGCGTTTTTATGATGTGATTCATTTGGACAAAGAAGCACGCGACTTGGATTTAAAAAACAACCTGGATCAAAAACAACAAATCATTACCAAAGCCACTGCTTTATTGCAAGAAGAGGATATCATGAAAGCTTTTCGTGAATTACAATTGTTGCACCGTGTTTGGAAAGAAGAAATCGGACCTGTTGATCGTGAACATAGAGAAGCCATATGGAATGAGTTTAGTGAAATCACCAAACAAATGCACGATAAACGAGAAGGTTTATATGCCTTAGCGCGTGGAAAAGAAACCGAAAATTTAGCGTTGAAAAATGAAATTATTCTACAAATTGAAGCGTTAGGTACCGAAAAAGTAGAGTCGCACAGTGGTTGGCAAACGCAAATAAAAAAATTAGAAGCGTTGCGTGACGCTTTTTTCAAGACAGGAAAAGTACCCGCAGAAGTCACCGAAGAAACTTGGGCAAAATTTAAAAATGCGGTTAGAGCTTTTAATGTGCATAAAAATGTTTTTTACAAAGACATCAAACACGAACAAAATGATAATTTGGCTAAAAAATTAGCCTTAGTTGAAAAAGCCAAATCACTCCAAGAAAGCACTGATTTTAATGCTGCTACTCCTATCATGAAAAAAATTCAAGACGATTGGAAAAAAATTGGGCATGTACCTCGTAAATATTCCGACAGCATTTGGAAAGATTTCAAAGAAGCTTGTAATGCGTATTTTGACCGCATGCACGAAGCGCGAAATTCTGAAAGCGGCGAAGAAGTAGAAGCTTTTGAAAAGAAGAAAGCTTTCTTAGAAGAATTAAAAGACTTCACATTGACTGGAGAGCACAAAGCCGATTTAGAAGCCATTAAAGCACACATTGCAACATGGAAAACATTGGGCAAAGTACCGTTTAACCGCAGACACATTGAAGGAAAATTCAATAAAATTTTAGATGCTTTGTTTGAAAAATTAAGCCTGTCTAAAAAGGATACCGAAATGATGCGTTTTAGTAATCGCTTAGAGCAATTGAATGAAAACGATGACAAACGTGCCTTAGAACAAGAGCAATTCTTTATTAGAAAGAAAATCGATGAAGTACAAGGTGAAATTTTCCAATTAGAAAATAACATTCAGTTTATTAGTAGCAGTTCGAAAGGTGAAAATCCATTCATCAAAGAAGTACAAAAAAGTATCGAACGCCACAAAGACGAATTGAAATTGTGGAAAGAAAAACTGCAACAAATAAAAAATATGTAATTTACATTATTTTAAAAATAACACTCAAAAAATAGAAAGCATGAAAAAATTATTTTTACTATTCTTAGTCGCAATATCATTTTTTAGTTGCAATAATGATGACAATTCAAATAACGAACAGGTCAATAATACCATTATTGGAAGGTGGCATATTGTGGGTTTTGAACAAAATACCATGTGGGATTTTAAAAATAATTTGAAATATACTATCTATTCCAATAACGGAGTATTTGGACCAACTGAATCTTCAGCAATTCCAAATCCAAACCCTTGGCAAATTGAAAATGAAACAATTAATATCGATCTGCATTTTGGAAACACTCTCATTCGTACACTCAACTTTTCCCGAAATGGAAATGTTGTAAAGTTTATGGATGCTAATGGAGATGTGTCACATATTTTATATAGAGAAGGCTATACTTACACAAATTAAATGTAAAAAATATTTGCTTGTACTAAAAATCCCAAGTTAACGCTTGGGATTTTTTTTTAAAACTCGTACTCTCGTTCGACTTTTGCAATTCTTACTTTATAATTTTTATACCATGTTGTTCTGCCATTCTCTTGCGCCTCAAGGTGCGCCATATTGGCTTTCCAGTTTTGAATAGCTTCCAAACTTTCCCAATAAGAAACCGTGATTCCTATTTCATTTCTGGCGCTTTCTACTCCCATAAATCCAGGTTGCGCTTTGGCTAATTCGACCATTTTGATTGCCGTTTCGGCATAACCCGCTTCGTTTTCGGTTCGGGTAGATGTAAAAAT
>JAGNZI010000055.1 GCA_017984495.1 Flavobacterium sp. | reverse complement strand
AAAAGACCAAACGGTTGTGGTGCGAATTCCGTTTAATTTGCAAGTACAAGATTTAGTGGATGTATTGCAAATTGGGGTTAGAAATAATTTGAAATTTGTAATTGCTACGAGTCCTAAGTAGAAGTTTTGTCATTCCGAATTTATTTCGGAATCTATAATAAAATATAAATCAATTATTTTAAGAAACTGAATCAAGTTCAGTTTGACAGAGTAGGGTTTTAAAAGCGTCAATTCAAATTGAAATTATACACAATTTTCCCCACTTGTTTTTCAGGGGCATCACTACTAGCATCCCATTTGGTATTCATTGCGGCCAATTTGGCTTGATCTAGCAAACATTTGGCAGTATTTGTTGTCCCCTTAATTCCTGCTATTGCGCTGATGGTTCTTCCGGTTCTATCAACTGAAACTTCTACAACTACTTTCCCCTCCTCATTACAGGTGTATTTAGGTGCCGGTTTTGATATTGCTTTTCGGTTACCTAAAGAATAACCTCCGCCAATTCCATTGCCTGAACCACCGCCCGAACCTGCTCCGTATCCGCTTCCATTGCCTATTCCGTTTCCAGTTCCATTACCACCACCAGTTCCGCCACCGGAACCACCATTGCCATAATAACTAGTGGCTGTTAAACTACCATTAGACTTTCCTTTATTACCAGCAGTTTTGTCGTCTCCGTCACCTCCCTTGTTTGATCCTTTTAATAGACTTGATAAGGCATCATTAGTAGTGTTAGCGATTTTGGGTTTTACTACTTCAGGTTTTGCTTCGTCTTTAACGACAGTTGGTTTTTTCTCCGTTTTTTCTTTTTTCGGAATCACAACGCTTTCTTCAGTACTATTTTCTTGGGAAATAATTGCTTCCTCTGAACTAGTAGTTGTTGGAGTTTCTTTTGTTCGATTCTGAACTTCTAGTACTTCACTTTCAAAATTACTACCCGAACCCAAATCACTGTCTCCAAAATTAACAGAAACACCACCGCCTCCACCACCAGTAAGCTCTGCCAAATTAGAAGGTGGCCAAAATCGGATAAAAAATAAAATCAACAACATGGCTGCATAAATTAGCAACGAAAATGCTAATGACTTTTTTTGATCTGTCGAAGGAGTAAAACTCATGTATTTTGCTTATTTTTAATACAGTATTCAAATAACGTCGAAATGTACTAAAAATTGTCAAGAGTGAAAAGGAAAAGTTGCACTTTTGACTGCTATTTTTTTAAACTAAAATATGATAATTACGTATTAAAAAGTATCTTTGACTGATTATTTAATAATTTAAACTATTAATTTTAACCTTATATGGATTTTAATTTAACAGAAGAGCATAAAATGATTCAGCAAGCAGCAAGAGATTTTGCTCAAAATGAATTATTAGCTGGCGTTATTGAGCGTGACGAAAATCAAATTTTCCCTGCGGATCAAATAAAGAAGATGGGTGAGTTGGGTTTTATGGGAATGATGGTAGATCCTGAATACGGTGGAAGCGGATTGGATACTATTTCTTATGTATTAGCTATGGAAGAAATTTCCAAAGTTGATGCTTCAGCTTCAGTGGTGATGTCTGTCAACAATTCTTTGGTTTGTTGGGGCTTACAAACTTATGGAACTGAAGAACAAAAACGAGAATGGTTACCTAAACTAGCTTCAGGAGAAATTCATGGTGCTTTTTGTTTGAGTGAACCAGAAGCAGGAAGTGATGCAACCTCGCAAAAAACTACTGCTATAGATATGGGAGATCATTATTTGGTTAACGGTACAAAAAATTGGATCACTAATGGAAATTCCGCTTCATTTTATATCGTAATTGCACAAACAGATATTGACAAAAAGAGTAGAGGAATCAATGCCTTAATTATGACCAAAGATATGCCAGGGTTTTCTATTGGTCCGAAAGAGCAAAAAATGGGAATCAGAGGATCAGACACACATTCATTGATGTTCTCAGATGTTAAAGTACCCAAAGCTAATCGTATTGGTGAAGATGGTTTTGGATTTAAGTTTGCTATGAAAACATTGGCTGGTGGTCGTATTGGAATTGCTGCGCAAGCTTTAGGAATCGCTTCAGGTGCCTATGAATTAGCTTTAAAATATTCGAAAGAACGTAAGGCTTTCGGAACTGAAATTTGCAATCACCAAGCGATAGCATTTAAACTTGCTGATATGGCAGTTGCTATCGAAGCCGCTCGACACTTATGCATCAAAGCCGCTTGGGATAAAGATAACCATCATAATTACGATGTAAGTGGTGCTATGGCAAAATTATATGCTTCTCAAGTAGCTATGGATACTGCAATAGAAGCGGTTCAAATTCATGGCGGAAATGGATATGTAAAAGAATACCACGTAGAACGAATGATGCGTGACGCAAAAATTACGCAAATTTATGAAGGGACTTCTGAAATTCAGAAAATTGTAATTTCAAGAGCCGTTTTGGCAGATTAATTTTTATTCAAAATTTACTAAGGTTCTTATTCTTGTTTTTAAAGAATAAGAACCTTTTTTTATTTTTATTAAATAAAGAGATTTATTTGAGTTTGATTTTGTTTATTTTCGCTTTATGAAAAATATTATTGTAACCGGAACGAGTAGGGGTATAGGTTTAGAATTAGCATTACAATTTGCTTCAAAAGGGCATCATGTTTTAGCACTTTCTAGAACAATTCCTCAAACTCTTTTAGGTAATAAAAACATCAGTTGCTTATCAGTTGATTTAGCCATTGAATCAGACTTACAAAAAGTATCCGATTATATTTCTACAACATGGAAACAGGTTGATGCAATTGTACACAATGCGGGTAGTTTGTTATTAAAACCTTTTTCAGAAACTTCACAGGCTGATTTTGAAAGTATTTATAAAGTAAATGTTTTTGGCGTAGCCAATTTGACTCGTGTAGCATTGCCTTATTTACAAAAAGGAAGTCATGTCGTTACGATTAGTTCGATGGGTGGAATACAAGGAAGTTTAAAATTCCCTGGTTTAGCAGCTTACAGTTCGAGTAAAGGTGCTGTCATTACACTTTCTGAATTGTTAGCCGAAGAATACAAAGAACAAGGAATTGCATTTAACGTTTTGGCACTTGGAGCAGTTCAAACCGAAATGTTAGAAGAAGCGTTTCCAGGCTATCAGGCCCCAATTTCTGCAGCTAATATGGCTCAATACATTGTGGATTTTACAATTAATGGAAATCAATATTACAATGGAAAAGTGTTGGAAGTTTCATCTACAAATCCTTAATTGGTCTAACTTTGAATGATACTTTAGCAAGATATATTCCGGAGCATGCAGTACGACCTGTTTTTGAATTAATTGTATCAAATCAGGTGCATCTTAAAATTGTTAACGAAAGACAAACCCGTCATGGCGATTATAGAAGATCATTAAATGGTAAGCACGAAATTACGGTCAATGCTAGTTTGAATCAGTACAAGTTTTTGATTACATTAATTCATGAAATTGCACATCTTGCAGCTTTTGAAAAATTTGGAAGACACATCAAACCACATGGCAATGAATGGAAAATTACTTTTCAACGTTTGATGGTTCCTTTCATTCGTCCGGAAATTTTTCCTCAGCATTTGTTACCTTTATTAGCAAGACACTTCAGAAATCCATCTGCAAGTAGCGATACGGACACTACTTTATCATTGGCACTCAAACAATTTGACCAACAAAATGATAAAAATTATGTTTTTGAAATTCCATATGGAAGTATATTTCGAATTTCAAACGGCAAAATTTTCAAAAAAATAGCGGTGAGAACCAAACGCTTCGAATGTTTGGAAATTAGTACTGGTAAAACCTATTTATTTAATCCAAATGCAGAGGTAGAGTTGTTGAAAATTAATTAATGTCCGTTTAAAACGGCTTCTCTAACTTTTTTAAATAAATTAGAAGAATACACAAAATCAACCACTGCTTTATTATCGGTTTTGAAAATTTCTTCTTTTGTTCCTTCCCAAGCTTTTAATCCGTTTTTTAAGAATACAATTTTTTCTCCAATTTCCATAACGGAGTTCATATCGTGGGTGTTGATTACAGTTGTAATATTGTATTCTTTTGTGATTTCTTGAATTAAATTGTCAATTACCGTAGCTGTTTTTGGATCTAATCCAGAATTGGGTTCGTCACAAAATAAGTATTTTGGATTGTTTACAATGGCACGAGCAATAGCAACACGTTTTTGCATACCACCAGAAATTTCAGATGGCTTTTTGTGATGTGCCTCAACAAGATTAACACGATCAATTACAAAATCAACACGATCTTTAATTTCTTTTGGCGATTTATTGGTAAACATTTTTAATGGGAATCCAATATTTTCCTCAACGGTCATACTATCAAAAAGTGCACTTCCTTGAAATACCATGCCAATTTCACTGCGCAATTCCCGTTTTTCATCTTTATTCATTTGGCCATAAACTCTTCCATTAAAAGCAATAGTGCCTTTATCTATTTCATGAATACCCAATAACGATTTTAAAAAAACAGTTTTTCCTGATCCACTTTGTCCAATAACTAAACTTGTCTGTCCAGCTTCAAAATTGGTACTAATTCCTTTAAGTACTTTTTGACTACCAAATTTCTTTTCAACGTTTGTAACTTCAATCATTAGCTTAATAAAATTTGAGTGAGTAAATAGTTGACAATAATGATGACTACAGAAGTCCAAACAAATGAAATTGTACTTGCCTTACCAACTTCTAATGCGCCGCCCTTCATATAGTAACCATGAAAAGAAGGAATAGTTGCTAATATAAATGCAAAAGCTAATGTCTTAATGAACGCATACGTAATATGAAAAGGAATGAACTCTACTTGGAGTCCGTTTGTAAATTCCGTTTCTGTTGCAAATCCGCCAAAAACAGCTGCTAAATACCCGCCAAATATTCCTAAAAACATGGCGATTCCAATAATAAAAGGATAAAGGAATAAAGCTACAATTTTTGGGAATACTAAATAATTTAATGAGTTGACCCCCATTACTTCTAAAGCATCTATCTGTTCCGTAACTCGCATCGTTCCAATACTGGATGTAATAAATGAACCCATTTTACCTGCCATAATAATGGAAATAAAAGTGGGAGCAAATTCTAAAATTACGGATTGTCTGGTGGCAAATCCAATTAAATATCTTGGAATTAGCGGATTGGTTAAATTTAAAGCCGTTTGAATGGCTACAACTCCACCCACAAAAAACGATATAAAACATACAATCCCCAATGAATCAATAATTAAGTCGTCAATTTCTTTTAGGATGAGCTGTTTCATCACGCTCCATTTTACAGGTCGGTTGAACATGTCTTTCAACATGAGAAAATAACTTCCTATTTGGGTTAAATATTTGATGAGTATCATATTTTTTTAATTGTAAGCTAAATTACAAAAAATGAAATAGCTTTAGTCTAATTGATTTAGGAGTTTGAACTTTCTATTATTGAAAAAGTTTATTCTTCATTTTTTGAAGTCGATATTTTCTAATGAACTTTGCTTGTTCATCAGTAACCAACATAGGTTTGTTTGCTAATTTGGCTTTCCAAAAACCAATTAAATAGTCTAAAAACAACAGAGGTTTTCCCTTTCGGAGGGCTAATTTTAGTGAAGCAATTGCCGTAATGATGAAGCCGTAGCCCAAAGTATAAAATGCCTCGCCTTGTTTATATCGTGCGGTTTTATTGTAATTAGCTCCCGTTGGTTTTAAGTGTTTTACGTGTAAACTTTCATCGGTAACTACTTTCCAATTGTAAAATTTACATAATAATTCATCTACCGTATCCCAACCCATTTGTGCTCTCAATCCACCTATTTGTTTAAATGTTGCTTTTCGATAGGCTTTTAAAGCACCCCGAATATGATCTTTATCGGTTAAATTTTCTAAAATCCATTCGCCATTTTTTTCGATGTAACAAAAACCACCTACCATTCCAATAGAGGAATCAGACTTAAAATGCTGAATTATCGTTTCGAAATAGTTTGTTGGAAAAATCAAATCGGAATCTACTTTTACAATTAAATCATAGTCTTCGTCAATAGATTCTAATCCTTTTTGAAAAGCTTGGATAACTTTACTTCCGGGTAAATGAACTGCACTAGAGTTTTTGCTTACCAATGAAATCCAGGGGTATTTTTCGGCGAAAGCCAAAACTATTTCTGGAGTACTATCTGTTGAATTGTCATTCACTACAATTACTTTCGATGGAAGAACGGTTTGATCTGCCAACGATTGTAATGTTAAAGCAATAAATTGTTCTTCATTGTAAGTAGGAATAACGATATAATACTTCATTATTTAATTTTTTCGGCGTAAACGATGTAATATCTTGGCGTAAAGAAACGCAACAATGGTCTAAAACCAATCTTTTTCACAGGATGAGTAAATTTCTCCCTTGCGATGATTTTCCATCCCGTTTTTTCTAACAACCAATCCAATTGCCAATCTTCAAACTCGTGATAATGCCTATCCCACATATCTGTTTTGCTACGATAAGCGGGAGAAAACCACAATCGAAGCGGAATTGAAATCAACAATTTATCTGATTTTACATTTTGTAAAATAGTGTACGGATTTAATAAATGTTCGAAAATTTCAAACGCAGTAAAAACAGTGTAATCTTCGTTTTGTAGCGCAGTTTGATTGTTATCTAAATCCTCTCCACTAGTATTTTTTACAGTATATCCATTTTCAATCATAATTTTTGAGAATGGATTAGGAACCCCTAAGTCAAAAATGGTTTCTGAAGTAGTAATGTGTTTTTGTAAAAATTCTAAAGTGTGTTTGAATCTTTTATTGGGAAACGTTTTTTCGTACATAGTATTGATGTGGGACAATTTGAAATTTCGTCCAATTTTGTTAAAGTAACAAAGATAAATAAAGTTTTGAATTTTGAACTTTTATGGAGCAGGATATCAATAAGAAATTCGCGGCTTTGAATGTAAACCGCGAATTTTTATATACTTATTAATTGCAATTAATATCGGTATACAAACGCATTGATATTCATTCCAGCTCCAACCGAAGCAAAGATTAAAACATCTCCTTTTTTGATTTCTTGATTTTCTATTTTACCTTGAAGTACTTGATCAAAGAGCGTAGGAACAGTTGCAACACTACTATTTCCTAGATCGTGAATGCTCATTGGCATAACGTCTTTAGGAGGCGTTTTTTCATATAGTTTGTAGAAACGATGAACAATGGCTTCATCCATTTTTTCATTGGCTTGGTGAATCAATATTTTTTTGACATCATCAATACCTAAACCGCTTTTGTCTAGACAACTTTTCATTGCTGATGGGACATTACTCAACGCAAATTCATAGATCTTTCTACCATACATTTTAATGTATTTGGTTTCTGGATCTAAGTCTGGATTGTATGATTTACCGAAGAATAAATAACCTGCTTCGTCATTGGCAAAAGTAGCGCTTTCGTAAGATAAAAGTCCGCTTTCATCGTCTGAAGCCTCAATTATAGAAGCACCTGCACCGTCAGAATATATCATAGAATCTCGGTCGTGATCATCTACTACTCTTGATAAGGTTTCTCCTCCAATTACCAAACAACGTTTTGCCATTCCTGACTTAATAAATGCATTAGCTTGCAAAACGCCCTCTATCCAACCTGGACAGCCAAAAAGGAGGTCGTAAGCCACGCATTTTGGATTCTGAATTTGCAATTTATGTTTTACTCTCGTTGCTAAACTTGGCAACATATCCGATTGTACAGTGCCGTGTTTAACATCGCCGAAGTTGTGTGCAAAAATGATATAATCTATTGTTTCGGGATCTATTTTAGCGTTTTCAATAGCTTTCTTGGCTGCAA
>JAGNZI010000054.1 GCA_017984495.1 Flavobacterium sp. | reverse complement strand
AGTACGATTCCGTTTACACTTGATAATTCGGCATTTTCACAAACAAATTTATAAAAAGGAAAATGGTACAATACCAGATTTACGAGGCTAATATAAAGGGCTAAGAAATTTAATTTATTGATTTTTTTTAACATAAGATCGTAAGATTATTGACGAGGTAACTAGTAAAGCAATGATTGAGATGTAGTATATTACTAAATTGTCTTCCAGTATTTTAAAAACAATAAGTACTATCCAAATTAGCAACATCAACAGGTGTATGAGGCGGTATTTTTTATTTCCTATTGCGCGCAGCCAATTTACGGTATTGGTTATTTTAATTCCAATTACAGCAATACAAAAACCAATGATACAACCAATGACAACATCCAGTGGGTAATGTGCGCCAACACCAATTCGTGAACTTGCGATCAATAGGCCTACTAAAGTAATCGACAACGACCAAATCAATTTGTTTTTATTTTTTTTAGGCATTAATGCAAACAATAAAACGGTGATAAAAACAAACGTTGCAATGGAGTGACCGGAAGGAGTTGAAGTTTTGCCACACAACGCTTTTCCAATAATCACAAAACAATCATTGTCCAGTACGGCTGCGGGTCTTGGGACTCCAAATAATTTTTTTAGCAAGGCACATGTTCCTAAAGAAATCAGCGATGAGGTAATGATGGCTTCCCAAAGTCTAGGGGCATAAATTATGAAAACAGTCAATAATGGAAAGGCAATTAATGCATCACCCAATTGTGTGAGGTTGGTTTCTAGAACTTCAAAATAGGAGAGTTCCTTATTTAAATAGATAAAGAGATCCTTTTGAACAGCGATGTAATACTGGATGTTGTGGTTGTCATGATTCACAAGCACAAAAAAACAAAACAATAAAAACAATACCGTTAAAGGTGCAATAAGGTGCCAAAATTTGAGGCTACTAAAATTAGCAATTACTTTGTTATTGAGTGAATTTTTATACAGCATGAAAATTAAAAGTAATAAAGTATAACCAATTCTCAGTACTGGGAATGGAAATAAAAATTAATATTTTTTTATTTGTTTTGGTAGGGTAAATCAAAATAAATGCAAACAAATATAATAAATAATGTATTTCTTTAGTACTTCCTTTTCTTTTTTCTCCAAATGAGCTTTCTAAAGGCTTTTGGTCAGATAATGTTTGATAAATATGTCAATAAGTTATCGAAATGCTTCTTTTAATATTGTGTGATTTCCTCTATATTAGCACAAAATCCAAATTCTGTCTATGTTAGAACAAAATCAATATACCGAAGACAATATACGTTCCCTCGATTGGAAAGAACACATTCGTATGCGTCCCGGTATGTATATCGGAAAACTAGGTGATGGTTCGTCGCCCGATGATGGTATTTATATTTTATTAAAAGAAGTATTGGATAACTGTATCGATGAATTTGTCATGGGTGCCGGAAAAACCATTGAAGTTACCATCAAAGATAAACTGGTTACCGTTCGCGATTATGGCCGTGGTATTCCCTTAGGAAAAGTAGTTGATGTCGTTTCTAAAATGAATACGGGGGGTAAATACGATTCCAAAGCCTTCAAAAAATCAGTAGGTTTAAATGGGGTCGGAACCAAAGCTGTCAATGCGCTTTCTAATTATTTCCGAGTGGAATCGGTACGTGATAACCAACAAAAAGCAGCCGAATTCTCTGCTGGAAATCTAACTTTAGAAGAAGACGTTCAAGAAACCACCAAGCGCAAAGGGACCAAAGTTTCATTTGTTGCCGATGAAGCGATTTTCAAGAACTACAAATACCGTAATGAGTACATCATTAAGATGCTCAAAAATTACTGTTATCTCAACACGGGATTGACCATTTATTACAATGGCGAAAAGTATTTTTCAGATAACGGTTTGAAAGATTTATTGGAAGAAGCCATTCATGAAGACGATATGGTGTATCCAACGATTCATTTGTTGGGCGACGATATCGAGGTAGCAATCACCCACAGTAAATCACAATATTCAGAAGAATACCATTCGTTTGTCAACGGACAAAACACCACGCAAGGTGGTACGCATTTAGGCGCTTTCCGTGAGGCAATCGTAAAAACCATCAAAGAGTTTTACAACAAACCTTTTGAGGCGTCTGATATTCGCAAATCTATTGTTTCGGCCGTTTCGGTTAAAGTGGAAGAACCGGTGTTTGAATCGCAAACCAAAACCAAATTGGGTTCCACGGATATCGGTCCGAATGGACCTTCAGTGCGTTCCTTTGTGAATGATTTTATCAAAACGAAGCTGGATAATTTCTTGCATAAAAACCCAGAAGTTGCCGATGCGTTACTGCGAAAGATTCTACAAGCCGAACGCGAACGTAAAGAGTTGTCTGGTATCCGAAAGTTAGCCAAAGACCGCGCAAAAAAAGCCAGTCTTCACAATAAAAAATTACGCGATTGCCGGGTACATTTAACCGATGCTAAAAATCCAAGAAGTTTAGAAAGTACGCTTTTTATTACGGAGGGAGATTCGGCTTCGGGTTCGATTACGAAGAGTCGGGATGTAAATACGCAAGCGGTGTTTAGTTTACGGGGTAAGCCATTGAACTCGTATGGAATGACCAAGAAAATTGTGTACGAAAACGAAGAATTCAATTTGTTACAAGCGGCACTAAACATCGAGGAAGACATGGGCGATTTACGGTACAACAATATCGTAATTGCAACCGATGCCGATGTCGATGGAATGCACATTCGCTTGTTGTTGATTACGTTTTTCTTGCAGTTTTTCCCGGAGTTGATCAAAGACGGGCATTTGTATATTTTGCAAACGCCGTTATTCCGTGTGCGAAATAAAAAAGAAACGATTTATTGTTATTCCGACCAAGAACGAATTGATGCCATTGAAAAGCTAAAGCCAAAACCAGAAATCACCCGATTCAAAGGATTGGGGGAAATTTCGCCCGACGAGTTCAAGCACTTCATTGGGCAAGACATCCGATTGGATCCTGTTATGTTAGACAAATCCACTTCTATTGAGACCTTGTTGGAGTTCTACATGGGTAAAAACACCCCAGACCGCCAAGAGTTTATCATCAACAATTTGAAAGTGGAGTTGGATGTAGTGGAAAAATAGTTATTTGGAGCACAAAGTTTCTCAAAGTTTAAAACAAAGTCTCACCAAGATATATAAACATTGCGAAACATAGTGAATAACTTAGTGTAACATTGTGATACAAAAAATATGACTGAAGAAAATGAAATTAGCCGAATCATTTTAGATTGTGCATACAGAGTTCATTCAAAGTTAGGTTCAGGATTGTTGGAAAAAGTGTATAGAGAATGTTTGGCCTATGAATTAACGAAGTGCGGATTAGAAGTTAAGCAAGAGAAAGCATTTCCAGTTGTTTATGAAGATATTAAAATGGATTGTGGTTACAGAGTTGATATAATTGTAAATAATAAGGTTATTATTGAATTGAAAGTAGTTGAAGAGTTTACATTAGAGCATACAGCACAATGTTTAACTTATATGAGACTTTCTGAATGTAGGTTGGGACTACTTTTGAATTTTTATAAAAAATCATTAAAAGACGGAATTAAAAGAGTAATATTATAACATTGTGAAACTTAGTGCAAAACTTTGAGTAACATAGTGCTACAAAAACATGAAAGACGAAGAAGATAACATCATTCCAGAAGACGACAATTTCGAAAATCAAGACCAATCTACTAACGAGGAAGGTTTTGACGATATTCGTGTGTCTACGGGACATCATTTTTACGAAAACAACGAAAACCCAGAAGATACCATTACCAAGGTTACAGGAATGTACAAAGATTGGTTTTTGGACTATGCTTCCTATGTAATTCTAGAACGAGCAGTGCCTGCGATTGAAGACGGATTTAAACCCGTACAACGCCGTATCATGCACTCTATGAAGGAGTTAGATGATGGGCGTTACAATAAAGTAGCGAATATCGTGGGGCACACCATGCAGTATCACCCGCACGGAGATGCGAGTATTGGTGACGCCATGGTGCAAATTGGGCAAAAAGACCTGATCATCGACATGCAAGGAAACTGGGGAAACATCTTAACAGGAGATAGTGCCGCAGCATCCCGTTACATCGAAGCCCGAATTTCAAAATTTGGTCACGATGTCTTGTATTCGCCAAAAATTACCGAATGGGGCATGTCATACGATGGTCGTCGGGCCGAACCGATTAATTTACCAGTAAAATTCCCTTTGTTGTTAGCACAAGGTGCCGAAGGGATTGCTGTAGGTTTATCGACAAAAATATTGCCGCACAATTTCAACGAATTAATAGATTGTTCCATAAAAGTCTTGAAAGGGAAATCCTTTACGTTATTTCCTGATTTTCCAACGGCAGGTATTGCAGATGTTTCCAATTATAACGATGGAATGCGTGGCGGTAGGGTGCGGGTGCGTGCAAAAATTGGACAATTGGACAAGCAAACGTTGGTTATTACCCAAATTCCGTTTTCTACCAATACGTCAACCTTGATTGATAGTATTTTGAAAGCCAATGAAAAAGGGAAAATTAAAATCAAGAAGATTGAAGATAACACGGCAGCTGAGGTTGAGATATTAATTCACCTTCCGCCAGGTGTTTCGCCAGATAAAACAATTGACGCCTTGTATGCGTTTACCGCTTGTGAAACTTCGGTAGCGCCCTTGGGTTGTGTGATTGAAAACCACAAGCCCTTGTTTATTGGGGTGACCGATATGTTGAAAATTTCGACCCACCGAACGGTTGATTTGCTCAAACGCGAATTGGAAATTCAGTTGGACGAATTGGAAAACAAATGGCATTTCTCTACCTTAGAAAAAATATTCATTCGTGAGGAAATGTACATCGACTTCAAGTTGTATTCCGATAGAGAGTCTTTGTACCACTACATGTACGACCAATTTAAGCCGTTTTTAAAATCGTTTGTTCGGGAGATTAACGACGATGATTTGCAAAAATTGACGCAAATTCCAATGATTCGTATCACGCGTTTCGACTCGGATAAAGCGGATGATGCCATTTCGAAATTAGAAGCCGAAATGGAGCAAGTGAAATACCATTTGGATCATATTATTGATTATACGATTGATTTCTTCCAACGATTAAAAGATAAATACGGAAAAGGCCGCGAACGCCAAACCGAATTGCGAAGTTTTGATAATATTGAAGCTACCAAAGTGGTTTTACGAAATACAAAACTCTATGTCAATCGCGAAGAAGGTTTCTTTGGAACCGGATTGAAGAAAGACGAATACGTTGCCGATTGTTCGGATATCGATGATGTTATTGTATTCCTTCGCGATGGAAAAATGATGGTAGCCAAAGTGGATGATAAAAAATTCGTTGGAAAAGACATTATTCATATCGCTGTTTTTGATAAAAACGACAAGCGAACCATTTACAACATGATGTATCGCGATGGAAAGAACGGTTCAACTTTCATAAAGCGTTTTAATGTTTCAGGTGTTACTCGTGATAAATTTTATGATTTAACACAAGAAAACCCAGGATCTATGGTGTCTTATTTTTCGGCCAATCCAAATGGAGAAGCTGAGGTAGTAACGATCTTATTGCGCCAAGTGGGTAGTGTTAAGAAATTGAAATGGGATGTTGATTTCTCAGATATTGCCATCAAAGGAAGAGCTTCTCGCGGAAATACGGTGACCAAATACCCGATCAAAAAAATCGAATTAAAAGAGAAAGGGATTTCTACACTACGACCACGAAAAGTTTGGTTTGATGATACTGTGCAGCGATTGAATGTCGATGGAAGAGGAGAGTTGTTGGGCGAATTCCGACCTAACGATCGTTTGTTAATTGTCAACCAATCGGGTAAATTAAAAACCATAATTCCGGAACTGACCACGCATTTTGACGAAGACATGATCGTATTGGAAAAATGGAATGCCAACAAGCCAATTTCGTGTGTGTATTACGATGGTGAGAAGGAGCGTTATTTTGTAAAACGTTTCTTGGTTGAAAATGAAAACAAAGAAGAGGTCTTCATCACGGAGCATGAGAAATCACAATTGGAAATTGTTTCTACCGATTGGCGTCCGGTGGCAGAAGTTATTTTTGCCAAAGTAAAAGGAGTTCAAAAAGAAAATCAAACAATTGACTTAGAGCAATTTATAGCGGTTAAAGGAATAAAAGCTTTAGGTAACCAATTGACGGCAGATAAAGTCAAACAGATCAATTTATTGGATTCGCTTCCGTATGAAGAACCGGAAGAAGAAGCACCAGAAGAAGTGGAAGTTACAACAGAACCGGCCGCTTTAGAGGATATTCAAACCGAATTAGACGAAGACGGACAAATCACCTTATCATTAGAATAAAATATTAACCCGCAAGGTTTTGATAACTTTGTGGGTTTTTTACCCTTTTCAAGTACACTTTTTACCCTAAATTAATTTATAGAATATGGCTTCATTTCCATCAGACATTGAAATTGCACAAAATGCTACAATGGCTCACATCAAAGAAATCGCTAAAAAAATCAATATTTCAGAAGACGATTTAGAATATTACGGCAAGTATAAAGCCAAATTACCTTTGCATTTGCAACAGGAAAATCCCAAAGGCAAACTGATATTGGTTTCGGCCCTGTCGCCAACAAAATATGGAGAAGGGAAGACGACCATGTCGATTGGGTTGACCGACGGACTGAATTACATTGGTAAAAAAGCAATTGCAGTATTGCGCGAACCTTCCTTAGGTCCTGTTTTTGGATTGAAAGGCGGAGCAGCTGGTGGTGGTTATGTTCAGGTGTTGCCTATGGAGGATATCAATTTGCATTTTACCGGTGATTTTTCTGCCATCGAAAAAGCAAACAACTTGTTGTCGGCAGTTATTGATAACAACCTCCAAAACGCCAATTATTCCTTGAATTTGGATCCAAAATCGATTGCATGGAAGCGTGTGATGGATATGAACGATCGTTCGTTGCGACAAATTATCGTGGGGGTTGGTGCTAAAGCAAACGGAACCATGCGCGAGGATGGATTTAACATTACTCCAGCTTCAGAAGTCATGGCGATTTTGTGTTTGGCAAAGGATTTGGAAGATCTAAAATTTAGATTGGGCAATATTTACATTGGAAAAACATTGGAAGGTAAAGCTGTTTTTGCCAGAGATTTAAAAGTAGTAGGAGCTATGGCTACGCTATTAAAAGATGCTATTAAGCCCAACTTGGTACAAACCATAGATGGTAATCCAGCCATTTTACACGGCGGACCGTTTGCTAGTATTGCACAAGGAACCAATACGGCTATTGCTACAAAAATGGGATTGTCGTTAGGCGATTATGTGGTTACGGAGGCTGGTTTTGGCGCCGATTTAGGGGCTGAGAAGTTTCTGCACATCAAATGCGAACAAAGTGGCTTAAAACCAGATGCCGTGGTGCTGGTAGCAACAATTAGGGCTATAAAACACCATGCAGGATTAACAGCGGAAGATTTCAAAACAGAAAGCGTTAGCGCTATTGAAAAAGGATTTTGTAATCTCGAAAAACACATTGAAAACATGCAACAATTTGGATTGAATCCTGTGGTGTGTATTAATGCGTTTCCCGACGATACGCAAGCCGAATATGACAAATTAATCGAACTTTGTGCGGCTAAAGGAGTTGTGGCAGTTGTGAGTAGGGCTTTTGTTCAAGGCGGTAAAGGGTCTGCTGAAGTAGCGCAACAAGTGGTTGCTGCGATAGAAAAAGGCACCGCTAATTATAAGCCTTTGTATCAGCCTTCAGACAGTATTGAGCATAAAATTAATGTGGTTGCAAAAACCATTTATGGAGCACAATCGGTGGCTTTTTCTGCTAAATCTAAAACCCAATTGAAAATGATTAATGAGTTAGGATTTGGTCATTTTTCGGTATGTATGGCGAAAACTCCGGCTAGTTTTTCAGACAATGAAAAATTAATCGGTCGTCCTGCAAATTTTGATATTACCGTGCGCGAATTTGAAATCGCGAGTGGCGCTGGGTTTATCGTACCGTTGTTAGGTGATGTGATGCGCATGCCTGGACTGCCAGCAGTTCCAAACGCTGAGCGCATCGATATTGATAATGAGGGCGTGATAACGGGCTTGTCTTAAACCGTAGCGCTGTATATAAAAAAAGTCCCGATATTTCGGGACTTTTTAGTAGTATGTATAAGTTGTTATTTCGTTTTACGCATTTTCATGTTGATGAATTCAACGGTTAGTGAAAACGCAATCGCAAAATACAAATAGCCTTTTGGAACAGCGCCCACGTGCTGGCCGGCTAATTCGGCGTGGGATAGGTGCATGCTTTCTGTAATCAACATAAAGCCGATCAAGATTAAAAAG
>JAGNZI010000053.1 GCA_017984495.1 Flavobacterium sp. | reverse complement strand
GCGTGTTTGCTACATGTCCACGTTGAACTTTTACGCCATAACTGGCTAAGATTTGTTTTCCTTGGTATTCGTGTATGTCCATAATATAAATGTTATCTGGATTCTGAAAATATATCAGAATAATAAGAGGCACAAAAATAGAAAAATTCAATTAACAAAAAAAGGTTTTCAGCTTAAAAAATAAATAATAATAGCAACTTTATTTTTTAGTCTAAAAAATGGCGAATCGACCGTAAAGAAGTTACGCTATCGATGTAGTAATTAAGTATAATTGATCCCAAATAAAGAACTTTTAGCGCTTTCAATTGAATGGAATTATCAAATTGACAAAAATGATTTGATAAATTTGAATTATTGCAATATGAACATACAATTTATAAAATTAGTGTAAAAATGATTGTGATTTGGTCATTTACTTACATAATTTATGGTAAATCGTTAAATTTACCAAAAAATTAGCAAGCATGAAAATCAAAGCGCAAGGTCTCTATTTGCCCGAATTCGAACACGATAATTGTGGTGCAGGATTTATCTGTAATTTAAACGGAATCAAATCAAATGACATCATTCATAAAGCACTGGATATATTAATAAAATTGGAACACCGTGGTGCTGTAAGTTCAGATGGAAGAACAGGAGATGGAGCCGGAATTTTATTTGATATTCCGCATGCGTTTTTTAAAAAAGTGTGTGATTTTGATTTGCCACAAGCGGGTGAATATGCGGTAGGAATGGTTTTCTTGCCTAAAAGTGTTAACCAGACTTTGTTTTGCGAAAACACATTCAATCAAGAAATAAAAAATCAAAATTTAACGGTTATTGGATGGCGTAACGTACCTGTTGATATTACTTCTTTAGGTGAAATAGCCGCAGAGAAGGAGCCTACAATCAAACAAGTTTTTATTGGAAAGAATGGGCAAGAACTACTTGAAAATGAATTCAACGCTAAAATATACGCTGCTCGTAAGATTGCTGAACATGCAGTAGTTGCTTCCAAAATTTCTGAAAGCCACCGCTTTTATTTTTCAAGTTTGTCGACCACCACGATTATTTACAAAGGTCTTTTAATGCCCGAAGACATCAGCGGATATTATACCGATTTAAAAGACCCCGATTTGGTAACTCGTTTGGCTTTGGTGCATCAGCGTTTTTCTACCAATACATTCCCGTCTTGGGAGCTCGCACAGCCGTTTAGATACATGTGTCACAATGGTGAAATCAATACACTTCGTGGCAATATCAGCAGGATGCGAGCGCGTGAAGAACTTATGAAAAGCCCGATTTTTGGAGATGATTTAAAAAAATTATTCCCGATCATTTTAGAAGGCAAATCTGATTCGGCCTCCATGGATATGGTTGTTGAATTATTGTTGATGACCGGTCGATCGCTGCCAGAAGCCATGATGATGGTAGTGCCTGAGGCTTGGGAGAAACACCAAAACATGTCGGAGGAAAAGAAAGCATTCTACGAATTCAATGCCTGTATCATGGAACCTTGGGACGGTCCAGCATCCATCCCTTTTACCGACGGAAATGTAATTGGGGCGTTGTTAGATAGAAACGGACTTCGACCTTCTCGCTATACTTTGACTAAAAGTGGTTTCGTCATCATGTCTTCCGAAATAGGTGTTTTGGATATTGATCCAGAAGATGTCATCAAACACGGACGCCTAGAACCTGGAAAAATGTTTTTGGTGGATATGAATGAAGGACGTATCATTGAAGACGATGAAGTGAAAAAGACTATTGTTACAAAAAGACCTTACAAAAAATGGTTGGATGAAAATTTACTGCAACTCGCTCAAGTTCCGTATACCAATAATCCAATTCCCGAAGAAACAACCGATTTTAAAACGCGTCAGCGCCTCTTTGGATATACAGTAGAGGATTTAAAAACAATCATCAATCCGATGGCAGGTTCGGGTCAAGAAGCCATCAGTTCAATGGGTAACGATACGCCGCTGGCCATACTATCTGAACAACCTCAATTGTTATATAATTATTTCAAACAACTTTTTGCTCAAGTTACCAATCCGCCATTAGACGGTATTAGAGAAGAAATCATTACCGATATCAGTTTAGCTATTGGTGGTGATTTTAATATTTTTGACATAGATCCTGTACATTGTAAAAAGCTAAAAATTCAAAATCCAGTCATATCAAACGAAGATTTAGATAAAATAAGAAACATCGATCATCCTGATTTTAAGTCTGTTTCTATTTCTACTTTGTACCAAATAAAAAAAGGGGTAAATGGATTAGAACGAGCACTTGAACAATGTGTGCAAGCTACTTTTAAAGCAGTTTCGGAAGGGCATAACATTGTGATTTTATCCGATCGAGGAGTCAACGAACAAATGGCACCTATTCCAATGCTGTTGGCTTGTTCTTACATCCATCATACTTTGAACAAGCTCAAAGTTCGTTCAAAATTTGGAATCATTATTGAGTCGGCCGAACCACGTGAACCACATCATTTTGCTTTGTTATTTGGCTATGGAGCCAGCGCAATCAATCCTTATATGGTAAATGAAATCATTCACAACCAAATAGAAGAAGGATTCATCAGCTGTGTAAAAGCAGACTATGCGATCAAAAATTACAACAAAGCCATTGCAAAAGGAATTTTGAAAATAATGAACAAAATCGGAATTTCAACTTTGCATTCGTATCGTTCCGCCCAAATATTTGAAATCGTGGGATTGAATAAAGCGTTCACTACTAAATTTTTCCCTTATACACCTTCACGAATTGAAGGAATTGGATTGATGGAAGTTGAAAAAGAAGTCAATAAACGATTCAGAAGTGCTTTTCCAAAGTCAAAAATAGCCAACTTATTGCCTTTGGAAATTGGTGGTATCTACCGATGGAGAAGATCGGGAGAAAAGCACATGTTCAATCCAACCACAATTTCGAAATTACAGCAAGCTGTCCGTTTGAATAGTCCGGAAGCCTACCAACAATATGCTGAAATGGTCAACAACCAAAGTAAAAATTTGATGACCATTAGGGGTTTATTTGAATTCAATAATTTGGACCCTATTTCAATTGATGAAGTTGAACCATGGACCGAAATTGTAAAAAAGTTCAAAACAGGCGCCATGTCTTACGGATCAATTAGTGAAGAAGCACATGAGAATTTAGCAATTGCCATGAACCGAATAGGCGGTAAAAGCAATTCGGGTGAAGGGGGTGAAAACCCAAAGCGCTTCCAAAAAGAATTGAATGGCGATTCCAAAAATAGTGCCATCAAGCAAGTAGCATCGGGACGTTTTGGCGTGTCAATTAATTATTTGACGAATGCCAAAGAAATCCAAATAAAAATGGCACAAGGAGCCAAACCAGGTGAAGGAGGTCAACTGCCAGGTGAAAAAGTGGTGCCATGGATTGCGGAAACCAGAAATTCAACACCATATGTTGGCTTGATTTCGCCACCACCACACCATGATATTTATTCAATTGAAGATTTGTCTCAATTGATTTTTGATTTGAAAAATGCCAATCGCGAAGCGCGTATAAACGTAAAATTAGTATCTGAAGTAGGAGTCGGAACCATTGCGGCAGGAGTTGCCAAAGCAAAAGCGGACGTGATCCTAATTTCTGGATATGATGGAGGAACTGGCGCGGCGCCATTGACTTCCTTACAGCATACCGGAATTCCATGGGAGTTGGGATTGGCCGAAGCACAACAGACTTTGATACTAAATGATTTGAGGAGTCGTGTAGTTTTGGAGTGTGACGGACAATTAAAAACCGGTCGTGATGTAGCCATTGCAGCCTTATTGGGTGCAGAAGAATTTGGATTTGCAACTGCTCCTTTGGTTGCATCGGGTTGTATCATGATGCGCGCGTGTCACTTAAATACGTGTCCGGTTGGGATTGCAACCCAAGATCCTGAGTTGCGAAAAAATTTCAAAGGAACACCAGAGCATGTCATTAACTTCATGTATTTTATTGCTGAAGAATTACGGCAAATTATGGCTCAATTAGGTTTCAGGACCTTGAAAGAAATGGTCGGCCAATCACAAAAACTCAACGTGAATAAAGCCATTGATCACTACAAAACCAATGGATTGGATTTATCAGCCATTCTTTACAAACCAGAAAAAGCAAATGTAGTTCCTAATTACAATACCACTTCACAAGATCACGCATTAGAAAACGTCTTGGATTTTGATATCATCAAAGCAGCAATTCCTTCCATTTATAGAAAAGAAAAAACAAGGGTTACTTTTAATATTAAGAATACGGATCGTTCTGTGGGTGCAATTTTAAGTAACGAAATTTCAAAAATATACGGCGCACAAGGTTTGCCAGATGATACTATTTTGGTTGATTTTACGGGTTCGGCCGGACAAAGTTTTGGTGCTTTTGCAACCAATGGATTGTCTTTTAAAATTCACGGAAACTGTAATGATTACTTAGGAAAAGGCCTTTCAGGGGGTAAATTGATCATCAAAGTTCCACCCACAGCAACTTTCAAACCAGAAGACAACATCATTATTGGTAACGTTGCTTTATACGGTGCTATTACGGGTGAAGCCTACATCAATGGTAGAGCAGGAGAACGATTTGCCGTTCGAAATTCGGGAGCAACAGCTGTTGTTGAAGGAATTGGGGATCATGGTTGTGAATACATGACAGGTGGTAACGTCGTGGTACTCGGATCTACAGGTAGAAACTTTGCTGCAGGAATGAGCGGAGGTATTGCTTATGTTTACGACCCCGAAAATAAATTTGATGCCACTGTTTGCAATATGGAAATGGTTGCATTTGAAGATAAAGAGGCTGAGGATATTGCGAAATTGAAACGATTGATAAAAAACCATTCCATGTATACCAACAGTCCGTTGGCCAAACGAATATTAGCAGATTGGGAAAATCAACAAAAGCACTTTATCAAAGTAATGCCAAGAGATTACAAAAAAGCATTGCAAAGATTGGCAGAAGATAAAAAAGTTGAAGAATTAATAGCACAGTAGTTATGGGAAAGATAGGTGGATTTAAAGAATATTATAGAGCGGATGAAAGTAACATTGCGGTTGCAGAACGGGTTACTAATTACAACGAATTTACCATTCCGTTATCAAATGAAAAAATAAAAGAGCAAGGTTCTAGATGTATGGATTGCGGTATTCCGTTCTGTCATAGTTCCTGTCCGTTAGGAAATTTAATTCCTGATTTTAACGACATGGTACACCAAGAAGAATGGGAAAGTGCCTTAGCTATTTTGCAATCAACAAATAACTTTCCAGAATTTACGGGTAGGTTGTGCCCAGCACCTTGTGAAAAATCTTGCGTGTTAGGAATCATCAAAGAGCCTGTTGCTATTGAAAATATTGAAAAAAACATCGTAGAAAGAGGTTTTGCAGAAGGTTGGATCAAGCCTCAAATCCCCTCTCAAAGAACAGGTAAAACAGTAGCTGTAATAGGTTCGGGTCCTGCAGGTTTGGCAGCAGCTCAACAGCTAAATCGTGCCGGTCATAGCGTAACTGTTTTTGAAAGAGACAATGCAATTGGAGGCTTATTGCGCTATGGAATACCCAATTTCAAACTAGAAAAAGGAATCATTGACCGACGTGTTGCTATATTAGAGGTGGAAGGGATTGTCTTTAAAACAAATGTGTATGTAGGAGTCAATTTCAGTGTAGATGAATTGAATGCTTTTGATGCTGTTGTGCTTTGTGGAGGTGCTACCGAAAGAAGAGGATTGCCTACAAAAGGGGCTGATTCAAAAGGGGTTGTACAAGCCATGACTTTCTTGACACAACAAACGAAAGTACTTTGGGGTGAATCAGTTCCAGATCAAGTCTTAGCTACTGGGAAAGATGTGATTGTGATTGGTGGCGGAGATACGGGATCTGATTGCGTGGGAACTTCCAATAGACAAGGTGCAAAATCGGTGACAAATTTTGAAATCATGCCAAAACCGCCTATAGGTAGAAGTGAATCTACGCCTTGGCCTTATTGGCCTTTGCAATTAAAAACATCGTCTTCTCACGAAGAAGGTTGCGAAAGAAATTGGTTGATCAATACCAAAGAATTCATAACCAATGACAAGGGCGAATTAAAGGCTTTAAAAACCGTAGAAGTTGAATGGAAAATTGTTCCTGGACAACGCCCTGAGTTAATTGAAAAAGAAGGTTCAGAAAAAATATGGCCTTGCGACCTAGCCTTATTAGCACTTGGTTTTACAGGCCCTGAAAAAACGTTGAGTGAGCAATTAGGAATTGAAACAGATGTTAGATCAAATTATAAAGCTAACAACTACCAAACCAATGTACCACATGTGTTTACTGCAGGCGATATGAGAAGGGGACAATCGTTGATTGTTTGGGCTATTTCGGAAGGGCGAGAAGCCGCCAGAGAGGTCGATTTATTCTTAATGGGAACAACCAATTTGCCTGCCAAAGGGAAAGGCGATTTGCCTTCGCTTTAACAAAACAAAATAAAATTACAAAAGCCCGAATGTATGGTTTATCTTTGCCGGCTTAATAAAAAATAAAATTATAAAAAATGCAACCTAAAGAGTTACTAGCACTTGCCGAAGAATTTGGTAATCCGCTGTATGTATATGACGCAGCAAAAATAGAGCATCAATACAATCGTTTGACAACCGCTTTTTCTAAGGTAGAAAAATTGCGCATCAATTATGCCATGAAGGCATTGTCAAATGTTACAATTCTTAAGTTGTTAAAGAACATGGGATCTGGAGTAGATACGGTCTCTTTTCAAGAAGTGCAACTCGCTATGCATGCGGGTTTTACACCCGATAAAATCATCTTCACCCCAAATGGCGTTTCATTTGAAGAAATTGAAGCGGTGGCACAATTAGGCGTTCAAATTAATATTGACAACCTTTCGGTTTTGGAACATTTTGGAACCAAACACCCAAGCGTTCCTGTTTGTATCCGTATCAATCCTCACGTAATGGCGGGTGGAAACGAAAACATTTCTGTTGGACATATCGATAGTAAATTTGGAATTTCGATTTACCAAATTCCTCATATTTTGCGCATTGTGGAAAATACCAAAATGCACATTAACGGAATTCACATGCATACCGGATCAGATATTTTAGATATTGAAGTCTTTTTATATGCGGCCGAAATTTTATTTGATGCAGCCAAACAATTCAAAAACCTCGATTTTCTTGATTTTGGTTCGGGTTTCAAAGTGCCATATAAAAAAGGGGACATTGAAACCAATATTGAAGAACTTGGAAAAAAGTTAACCAAACGTTTCCTTGCTTTCGAAAAAGAATACGGAAGAGAACTTACGTTGGCTTTTGAACCGGGAAAATTTTTAGTGAGTGAAGCCGGTTATTTTTTAGCTAAAGTAAATGTGGTAAAGCAGACTACATCTACTGTTTTTGCTGGAATTGACAGCGGATTCAATCATTTGATTCGCCCCATGTTTTATGGTGCACAACACAACATTGAAAACATCTCTAACCCAAAAGGAAAAGAACGTTTTTATACCGTAGTCGGATATATTTGCGAAACAGACACTTTTGCAAACAATCGTCGTATCGCAGAGATCAACGAAGGAGATACCCTATGTTTTAAGAATGCGGGGGCTTATTGCTTCTCGATGTCTTCGAATTATAATTCGAGATTAAAACCTGCCGAAGTGCTTTTCAAAGACGGAAAAGGGCATCTAATTAGAGCGCGTGAGACTTTTGAAGATATTCTAAAAAATCAAGTTTTATTGGATGTATAAACGTACATTTCCAACTTGATATTTTAAACCAAAACGAATATGAAAAAAATAGTTTTAGTTCTATTTGTTCTCTTTTTTAGTTACAGTTGTTTTTCTCAAAGTAGGTACATTTCAAAAACGGTCAAAAAGATTGTTTACACCCGAGATGGCGGTAGCTGTAAATGTTGTGGGAGTTCATTAAGTCTCGAGTATGACCATATTGTTCCCTTTTCTTGTGGAGGAAGTAGTGTAGCTTCAAATATTCAGTTGCTTTGTCAAAAATGCAATCGAAGTAAATCAAATAGTTGTTATTGTAAAGTGCATGATAAAAAAGTAGGTATGGATTGTTGTGATGGAAATGCTACGTTGCATAATTCATCGAATTCATCCTCTTTATCCCAAGAATCTTCCGCTACTTCGAGTCAATGCATGGGTACTACCAAAAAAGGGAAAAGATGCAAAAATAAAACCACGAATTCTAGCGGGCGATGCTATTTGCACGACTAATTTTATTAATTTGAAATCCAATGAGTAACCAACTATTATTTGCCATTGATGCAAACACGCAAGAAGTAATTGTATCCGACTCTCCAAAAGGAAGTAATCAAATCATTTTTATTGAGCGTAAGAGTCAA
>JAGNZI010000002.1:47181-72377 GCA_017984495.1 Flavobacterium sp. | reverse complement strand
TCTTTGTGTACCTTGTGGTTACATTTAATTTAAAAATGAAAAAAGACATTATCATCCCAAAAGTAGAAGGGGTTCACGTGGTAGCATTTCAAGAATGGAACGACGATTTCATGGAAAATTCTTGGTATGCTTATTTGATCAATGATACGGATAATTTGCTAGAAATGGCCATGGTGGTTTCACGTGCTTATGGCTTAATTAATGGAGAAGAACGCAAAACAGGAACTTTTCGTCATGCCTTTGCTAAAGTAGAACCTAGAACTGCTGTTAAAGTTGAATTGTTGGAAAATAATGTCTTACAATTGAATAACGAATTCATGCTGTCGTATTTCTCAAACGGACAATTATTCGATAAAACCTTTGTTTTTAGAACCAATTCCTTCAACGAAAAAGCCACTGCCGATTTGCCTATCATCAACAAGAGGGGTGTTTTTGCCAATTAGATTTTAACATTTTTTCTCCAAAATATTTTTACCTTTAAGAAATTTTTCAATCTTATGAAATCATTTCTTATTGCTTTTGCCTTTTTAACGACTACAATTTCCCAAGCACAAGATTTCGCCCAGCACGTCAATCCTTTTATTGGAACAGGCGGTCACGGCCATACGTTTCCAGGGGCAACCGTGCCTTATGGAATGGTGCAATTGTCGCCAGATACGCGTATTGATGGCAGTTGGGACGGTTGTGGCGGGTACCATTATTCGGATAATATAATTTACGGAATTTCGCACACGCATTTGAACGGAACCGGGGTTTCGGATTATGGAGATATCATGTTGATGCCTACGATGGGCGAACCTTCGTTTGATAATAAAATCTATTCTTCTCCTTTTTCGCATGCCAATGAAAAAGCTTCCGCTGGATTTTACGCCGTGAAATTAGACAAACACAATATCGATGTGCGTTTAACCACTTCAACACGTGTTGGTTTTCATGAATATACGTTTACTAAAGACGGACAAGCCAATATTATTTTAGATTTGAATCATCGTGATAAATTGTTGGAAGGCCGCATTCGAGTAATTGATGACAAAACCATTGAAGTCCTCCGAAGAAGCGAAGCTTGGGCCAGAGATCAATATGTTTATGCAAGGATTGAATTTAATGTTCCTTTTAAAAAAACTTTAGCTAACAAAACATCAAAAGGTCATGAAAATGATAATGAAACAAATGCTATAATTTTCTCTAAACAAGTCAAAAAAGGCGAAAAAATCCTTGTAAAAGTCTCGCTTTCGCCAACGAGTTATGAAGGGGCCAAAGTAAACAGTTCCGAAATCAAACATTGGGATTTTGAAAAAGTTAAGAAAGACGCAGAAACCCTTTGGAACAAAGAATTATCAAAAATTGAAGTCACTTCTGATGATAAAGATAAGTTAGCGATTTTCTATACGGCATTATATCACACAATGATGCAACCCAATATCGCACAGGATTTAGACGGAAAATATAGAGGAAGAGACAACCAAATTCATACAGCTGAAGGCTTTGATTATTATACAGTTTTTTCATTGTGGGACACGTTTCGAGCGGCGCATCCGTTGTACACCTTAATCGATAAAAAACGAACTTCCGATTATATTTATACCTTCATCAAACAATACGAACAAGGGGGCAGATTGCCCGTTTGGGAATTGGCGTCCAATGAAACCGATTGTATGATTGGCTATCATTCCGTTTCGGTAATTGCCGATGCGATGGTTAAAGGGATAAAAGGTTTTGATTACGAAAAAGCCTTTGAAGCCAGCAAAGCTTCTGCAATGCGCGATGTGTTGGGCTTGGATGCCTATAAGAAAAACGGCTTTATTTCGATGGACGACGAACACGAAAGCATTTCCAAAACCTTGGAATATGCCTATGACGATTGGTGCATTGCCCAAATGGCACAACTTTTAAACAAGCAAGAAGATTATGAATATTTCATGAAACGTTCTCAAAATTGGAAGAATATTTTTGATTGGGAAACCGGTTTCATGCGTCCAAAGAAAAATGGCGGTTGGGACAAACCTTTTGATCCAAGAGAAGTCAACAACAATTTTACCGAAGGGAATTCCTGGCACTACTCCTTTTTTGTGCCCCAAGATATTGAAGGCATGATTGAAGCGTATGGCGGGCCAGAAAAATTTGAAGCCAAACTAGACAAAATGTTCAACAGCGAAAGCAAAACAACTGGGAGAGAACAAGTGGATGTAACCGGTTTAATTGGGCAATACGCGCACGGCAACGAACCAAGTCACCACATGGCCTATTTGTACAATTATGTAGGCAAACCTGAAAAAACAACGAAGAAAGTACATTATATTTTAAACGAATTTTATAAAAACACTCCTGATGGGTTGATTGGCAACGAAGACTGTGGGCAAATGAGTGCGTGGTATGTTTTGAGTGCTATGGGGATTTATGCGGTGACCCCAGGTATGGAAAAATGGGAAAGCATCGAACCTGTTTTCGATGAAATTATAATCAAAGATGAAACCGGGAAAAATTTGGTCAAATACAAAAAACAAGTTGTAAACGGAAAAACAACTAACAGAATTTTCTTATTGGGAGAAAAATTAAAAGAACAATTGATTCAAAAAAGAAGTGCTACACTATCCCAATTTGACCATTCTCAAAACACCTCTGAAAATACAAATTACAACAAAATAATTCCTGTTCCAGTAATTCAAGCACAAAGCAAAGCGTTTAAAGATAAATTGGAGATTGAATTGCATTCTCAAAATTCAATGGATGCGATTTATTATATGGAAACTATAGAGGGAGAAGATTATAGCACAATGAAAAGAGCTTTTGCTCCCTATTTGAAACCTTTTAAAATTGAAAAAACGTGCGAAATTCAGGCATATGTAAAAACAAAAGAAGGACAAAGCAACACCATATCCGCAACCTTCTTCAAAAAACCAAATAATTACAGTATCAACATCAAGTCCAAATACAATCCGCAATATCATGCAGGTGGACCCGAAGGTTTGTTAGATGGTATTTTAGGAACCGAAAACTGGCGCAAAGGCGATTGGCAAGGCTACCAAAGTCAGGATTTTGAAGCGGTGGTGGATTTACAAGAAGTAAAAAGTATTACTGAAATTTCAGCACGCTTTTTACAAGACCAACGTTCGTGGATTGTAATGCCCACGAAAGTAGATTATTATGTATCTGAAGACAATGTGAATTTCACATTTTTTGATTCGGTTGCGAATGCGTTAGATCCCAAAATAGAAGAAAATACGATTCTAAATTTTACTTCCAAGGAAACCAAAGCAAAAAAAGCACGTTATGTAAAAGTCATCGCAAAAAACTTTGGCAAACTACCCGATTGGCACCAAGGCGCGGGTGGCGATGCGTTTATCTTTATAGATGAGATTACGATAAAATAAATCGTATTATAAAAATAAAAGAAGGCACAAAGTTCAATTTAATACTGTTCTTTGTGCCTTCTTTGTGTACTTAGTGGTTATAAGATTAATCTTTATCAGGAAACAACAAAGAAGCGATTACAGACAGGATTAACACGCCACCAACAACCAACAGCGAAACCGTAGTTTCAATATGGTAAAACGGCGCTATGATCATTTTTACGCCAATAAACGAAAGGATAACTGCCAAGCCATATTTCAATTTACTGAACATGTACATAAAGTTGGCCAGTAAGAAATACAACGAGCGCAATCCTAAAATCGCAAAAATATTGGAAGTATATAAAATAAACGGATCGTTAGGCGCAATAGCAAAAATTGCTGGGATACTGTCTACCGCAAATAACAAATCGGTAAATTCTACAATAGCCACTACCACAAACAAAGGCGTTGCCATTTTGATACCGTTTTGGATGGTGAAGAATTTATCGCCATCAAAATTCGGGCTTACTTTGAAAAATTGGTGTACGAATTTTGAACCGGCACTTTTACTAAAATCTTTGCTACCATCATCTTCTTCACTACTGAACCCCGACTTGATTCCGGCAACGATCAAGATAATTCCGAAAACGGTTAAGAGGTAGTTGATTTTTACCAGCTGTCCAAACAATTCCATTTCGGGTAAATAGGTGTAATTCAGTAACCAAACTCCGGTAAAAATAAAGATGGCACGAAACACTAAGGCACCAATTACGCCCCAAAATAATACTTTATGCTGGGCTTCTTTGGTCACGTTGAAATACCCAAAGACCAAAATAAAGACAAATAAATTATCGACAGAAAGTGCTTTTTCGATCCAATAGGCACCTTGGAATTGCATGAACTTTTCGGCACCCATGAAGTAGTAAATGATACCACTAAACCCCATGGCTAAGGAAATCCAAACCGCTGACCAAATGGCGGCTTCCCGATTGGAAACTACGTGTCCTTTTTTGTTTAAAACCCCTAAATCCAAGACTAACATTGCGATAATGGTAAGGGTAAAAGCAGTAATAATACCCGGATGATCAATCAGATTATCGATTGCAACCGTTTTATGTGCTAGCATGGGTTAGTTTAATTTGTCGGTTAATTTTTTGAAAACATTTTTTGCTTCTTTGTTTTCGTATAAAATTTGATAAACGGCATCGATAATTGGCGTGTCAGCACCGTATTCTTGGTTTAATTTGTAAGCACTTTTTACGGCATAATATCCTTCGGCCACCATGCTCATTTCCATTTGAGCCGATTTTACCGTGTAGCCTTTTCCGATCATGTTTCCAAACATTCTGTTTCGAGAAAATACAGAATATCCGGTAACCAATAAATCACCTAAATAGGCCGAATTATTTATATTTCGTTTCATTTTGTGCACTTTACGAATGAATTTCTTCATTTCGCGTATCCCATTACTCATTAAAACGGCTTGGAAATTATCGCCATAGCCTAAACCGTGTGCAATTCCGGCGGCAATAGCATAAATATTTTTAAGTACGGCCGCATATTCGGTCCCAATGATGTCGTCTGTTGTTTTGGTTTTGATGTAATGCGAACTTAAATTCTGCGCTACATATTTAGCTTTTTTCCGATCACTACACGCAATGGTTAAGTACGATAAACGCTCCATCGCCACTTCTTCTGCGTGACACGGACCGGTAATTACACCAATATTTTCAAAAGGGATGTTGTATTGGGTATGAAAATGTTCGCCCACAATTAAGCTCGACTCCGGAACAATTCCTTTAATCGCAGAAAAGATAATTTTTCCTTCTAAACTTTCAGTTAAAGCTTCTAATTCTTTGCTTAAAAAAGCAGAAGGGACTACAAAAATGACATAATCGGCAAAAGCGACCGCTTCATTAATGTCATTGGTAAGTTTTAATTTATGGGTGTCAAACGCAACCGAACTTAAATAATTGGGGTTGTGTTTTTGATGTTTTAAATGCTCTATTGCATAAGTACTTCGCATATACCAAGCAATTTCTTCTTGATTTTCACATAGCATTTTTGCAATTGCAGTAGCCCAACTTCCTCCTCCTATGACTGCAAATTTTGGCTTTTTTTCCATTGGTTTTTTTGTTTAGAAAATCAAAAATAATGAATTAAAAAGGATTTACAAAAAACGAACCAATGACGGCACCATTAATAACTCATTTCTACAATGGTTTTTACCTTGTCTAAGGTGATGTTTTGCTTCTCGCCTAATGCTTTCCAACCTCTTTCTTCGAAACGGTTTACAATGAAATCAGCCGTTTTTTCGATGTTTTCAGCGTTTTCAGATAATTTGGTTTTCATGCCCATTTGATGGAAAAAATCCACCGTTTTTTCAATGGCTTTTTCGGCAATTTCTTCGGTTGAATTGCCTTGAATGTTCCAAACCCGTTGGCCGTATTGTGCTAATTTATCTTTTTTGGTGTCAAACATTACACGGTATAAATTAGGTCCAATGATGGCTAATGTTCTCGCATGATCAATTTCGTATAAAGCGGTTAATTCATGCCCAATCATGTGCGTGGCCCAATCGGAAGGAACTCCTTTTTGAATCAAACCATTCAATGCCATGGTGGCACTCCAAACAAAGTTGGAAGCCAATTTATAATCACTCGGGTTTTCTACAACTGCGGGTCCAATTTCGATGAGCGTTTGTAAAATACTTTCCGAAATGCGGTCTTGTAATAAAGCATCGTGCGGATAGGTTAAATATTGCTCCATTACGTGAGTGAACGCATCCACAACGCCGTTTTGCAATTGTCTTTTGGGGAGTGATATGATGACAGTAGGATCCACAATGGAAAAAACAGGAAACAAAGCGCTTCCGCCTAACGTCAATTTTTCTTGTGTAGCTTCAATGGTAACCACAGCGCCTGAATTCATTTCCGAACCCGTTGCTGGCAAGGTTAAAACGGTTCCAAAAGGAATAACTTTAGAAACGTCTTTGAATAAAATGCGCTTTTTCAAAATTTCGGCTGCATCGCCTTCAAAATTAACGGCTGCCGAAATAAATTTCACGCCGTCAATCACACTTCCGCCACCAACAGCTAAGATGAAACCAATTTTTTCAGCACGAATAATCTCGACGGCTTTCATCAAGGTTTCAAAACGTGGATTCGGTTCAATACCACCAAATTCTACAATATCATGGTCGGGTAAAGCGGCTTTGACTTGGTCATAAACCCCATTTTTAAAGATACTTCCACCACCATAAGCGATAAGAATTTTAGTCCCGAGACTTCGAGATGAAGGAACTAATTCCGTTAATTTAGCGATTTGTCCTTTTCCAAAGACATAGTTTACAGGATTGTATAATTCGAAGTTTAGCATAATAATTATCTTTTGCCCCGAAGCTTCGGGATTAGTTCAGCAAGTTTACAAAGTTACACAATGCATTTGGGAACGAATGGTAAAGGAATGTTAAGTTATGAGCAATATTGTTTTCGCAATTCACTTGCTTCTTTATCAGAAGAATAGCCAATTATCAATAACCCTTCAGTACATGAAAAAGTGCCATTTTTAATATACTTATGAATTAAGTTTTTAAATTCATTCGTGTGTTTAAATTTTTTATCTACATATTGTAAAGTTCTTGTATTTAATGGAAGAACTTCGCTTATTACATAAAAATATAAATATTGCTTTAAGGAGTTTAATTGATTTTCTGTTTTTAATTGGAAAAAAACTTCGATGTACTTTGATTCATTATAAAATGAAACAGAATTGTTTAACCCTTGAGAATACATTGGTCCAATTTTGGTATTTCCAGTTAAATCACCATATTTATTTCCAAATCCAATTTTGAAATCTTTAATTTTGTTAAATAAATATGTTTCATTATTTATAATTATTGAATTTTCATTTAATGAAATTTCACCTTGTAATTTTCCATTAAGTTTTTCGTGTTCAAAAAATCGTTTAAAACCCGCTATGATTAGAAGTAATAACGAAAGTATGGCTAGTAGTAGAGATAAATTTTCTAAAAAACTTATTTTTAGCAATTCTTTATTTAAGCTTAGTATTCCAATGCAAAGCATTAAGATAGTCAAACAACACCATGTAATTAATTCAGAAGTTACCCACTTTTTATAAAATGGGATATTCTTATTTTTATGATATATTTTGGCACTAAAACTCACTCTACTTCTTATAAAAATTATTATGCTCCACATATTCCCATACTTTATTGGGCAACATCGGCACTACATTTTTACCGTTTTTAATGCTTTCGCGAATGAAAGTGGAGGACAATTCAATTACAGGCGCACCCACTCGGTGAATTTTAGGATGGTTCACAAATTGCGCGTCAATCTCACCTGAATTCACCCGCGGATAGACATAAATAGCATGATTTTGTAAAATGACTTCGTAGTTTTTCCATTTGTGGAGCGAGTTCAAATTGTCTTCGCCCATGAGTAAAGAAAATTCGTGTTTTGGAAATTTTTCTTGTAAATGTGCTACCGTATTTATGGTATAATTCGGTTGTGGTAATTTGAATTCAATATCTGAAGGTTGAATTTTCGGAAAATCTTCGGTGGCCAAATGCACCATGTGCAAACGATGGTAATCATCTAACAACGTATTTTTCTGTTTGTGCGGGTTGTGTGGTGTAACGACCATCCAAATTTGATCCAAATCGGTGTTTTCTGCCATGTGATTGGCAATAATTAAATGTCCAATATGAATGGGATTAAACGTTCCGAAGTAGAGGCCTATTTTCATTTTTTTACACAGAGTTTAACAAAGTTTAACACAGAGTTTCACGAAATTTTTGTGCTACTTGATGCAAAACTTCGTGAGACTTTGTGCTATACTTTTTATTTACTAATAAAATCTTTTACCAATTGATAGGCATCTTCTTTAGCTACCTCTAAATCATAATTTTTGATGATGGTGTCAAATTGTGGTGCAGTTGCTAATTCGACAGAGGCTTTGGCAATACGCATGTTAATTTTGTCTTCGCTTTCTGTAGAACGTTGTTTTAAACGACGTTTTAATTCGTCAACACTTGGTGGTTTTACAAAAACAGCTAAGGTTTCGTTTGGAAATTTGCTTTTAATACGCAATCCGCCTGCAACGTCAATATCAAAAATTACGTGTTTTCCTAAGGCCCAAATGCGTTCTACTTCGGTTTTTAAAGTACCATAGAAATTGTCGGTATACACTTCTTCCCATTCTACGAAATCTTCGGCTTTAATGTGCTTTTTGAAGGCATCCCACGAAATAAAATAATAATCTGTTCCATGCACTTCTTCACCGCGAGGTTCACGGGTCGTACACGAAATCGAAAATTCTAAATTCAAATCGGGTTGGGCTAATAAATGGCGTACTATAGTGGTTTTTCCTGAACCCGATGGCGCAGAGAATACTAATAATTTTCCTTTCATTTTTATTGCTTTAGGCTTTAGGCAATATGCTTTAAGCTTTTAATATTGTTTATTTTTGCCAAAAGCCAAAAGCTTACGGCATATAGCTTTAAAGAACGTTTAATACTTGCTCTTTAATCTTTTCCAATTCATCTTTCATCATTACCACCAATTTTTGCATTTCGGTATGGTTGGATTTGGATCCCATGGTATTGATTTCTCTTCCCATTTCTTGCGTGATGAAACCTAATTTTCTTCCGTTTGCTTCTGTTCCGTTTAAGGTTTCTAAGAAATAGTTCAAATGGTTGCCCAAACGTACTTTTTCTTCGGTAATATCGTATTTTTCTAGGTAAAAAATCAATTCTTGTTCAAAACGATTTTCATCAACATTTACTTTTAATTCGTCTAAAGCAGTGCGCAAACGAGATTTCACCGTTTCCACACGTTCAGCATCGTAAGAAACCGCTTCATTCATTAAATTATGGATGTTTGCAATTCTTAATTGAAATTCTTTTTCTAATGAAGCGCCTTCGTCTTTTCTAAAATTTGCAATGTTATCCAAGGCTTCGTCAATCACGGTTTGGATTTGTTTCCATTCGTTGGCATCGATTTCGTCGCGCTCGGTTTTTAAAGCATCGGGCATACGAACCGCCATTTTCATTAATTCCGTTTCATCAGCAGTTGGAATAACCGCTTTCATTTGGTTGATGTACCCTTTTATAATTGGCACATTAATTTTAGAAGTGGTTTCTTCGCCAGTAACTTCCACATAAAGTGAAAAATCGACTTTTCCACGTTCTAAGCGTTGCGAAATTTGATTGCGCAAACCCAATTCCATTTCACGAAAAACAGAGGGCATGCGGGTATTTAAGTCTAAACCTTTGCTGTTTAGCGATTTGATTTCTACAGTAATTTTTTTGGTAGGTAATTGCAAAGATGCTTTCCCAAAACCCGTCATGGAGTGTATCATAATTTTATAAAAATGTCTTCAAAGATAAGAAAATGCCCCCTAACCCCCAAAGAGGGAATCAGTTTGTGTATTTATTTGTGATTTATAGCGTTAGAAAAAAATTATTTAGGCAGTTTTCTCCCCTCTTTTGGAGGGGTTGGGGGAGGCTTTCTGAGTAACCAAATAAACACCAACAAATATCAACACCGCCGAAATCAATTTTACTACACTCAAATCGTCTTTTCCTAAGCTTACGGCAAAAATGGTAGCAAAAAGAGGTTGTAAATAAATAAAAACAGCCACGGTGGTGGGTTTTAATTCCCGCATGGAAATTAAATTCAGCAAATAGGTTAAGAAGGTTGAAAACACAACTACAAAACCAATTTTCCATAATATATCCGTTGGCAATTGCTCAAAAGCTATGGCTTGAAATTCGCTCCAACCAAAAGGCAATACCATTAGGAATCCAAAGGTATAAATCCATTTTACAAACGTAAACGCGTTGTATTTATCCATTAGTTTTTTTACGATAACCAAATAAAACCCATACGAAACGGCATTGATAAACACTAATAAATTTCCTAAGGAGGCATTGGGCGCATTCACCACCGATTTGCCATAAAGAATTAAAGTTGTCGTACCGGCCAATCCCAATATAATCCCAACTATTTTTCGATTTTCCATGCGTTCTTTCATAATGAAAGCGGATAACACTAAAACAATCATCGGAGTGGTCACCATCAATACGGCTCCCATAATCGGCGAAGTATAACTCAGTCCTTTAAAGAACGTCAGCATGTTTAAGGCTACGCCAAATAAGGCTGCTGCAATAATTCTTGGAAAATCGGCTTTGGCAATTTTTTCCTTAGGGCCAAAAAATGAAAGCAACCAAAATAAAATCACCGAACCACCAACGCGCATGACAATAAACCCGAAAGCATCAACATATTTGGGCATAACATCTTTAGCAATCGTAAAGGTTACGCCGTAAATGATGGAAACTAAGGTAGCGGCAAATAAGGCCCAATTTCTTTTAGACACTTTGAAGAGCTTTTGTTAATTTAAGGACATTGGGTTGTGTGTTTCCGATAAAAATTTCATTATTAAAAAGAACAACAGGGCGACTCAAAAAGGTATAGTGTTCTAAAAGATATTTTTTATAATCGGCTTCCGTTAGATTTTTATCTTTCAAACCTAACGATTTATATAATTGTGCTTTTTTACTAAAAAGCGCTTCGTAACTTCCTGAAAGTTGGTACATTTCTTCTAAATCACTTTCCGAAATAGGATTTTGGCGAATGTCTATAAACGTTAATCGGTCAGCATTAGGTAACGATTTGATGATTTTTCGGCACGTATCGCACGAAGCCAAATAGTATATTTTGTTCATTTTATGTTTTTTTCATTAGCAGCTACAAAAATACAGTCTTTTGAATTCTAAAAATCAGTAATTTTATAAAAAAATAATACGCATGGAAGCAACCTTTACAATTTGGCAAACCAGCCGAAAATTATACCTAAATTTTTTCGATAACTATACCTTAGAACAGTTGAACACGATTCCGCCTGGAATGAGCAATAATTTGATATGGAATTTGGGGCATGCTATGGTTTCCCAACAAAAATTGGCGTACGGATTATCGGGATTACCGATGCATATTTCAGACCAACTTTTTGAAAAATACCAAAACGGTTCGCGTCCCGATGGAAATACTTCGCAAGCCGAGGTGGATGAAATTAAAAAATTATTGGCTGAATTGGTTGAAAAAACGCAAGCCGATTTTGAAGCGGGGATTTTCTCATCCTTTCATCCCTATCAAACAAAAACCGGATTTTATTTGGGTTCGTTACAGGAAGCCCTAGCCTTTAATAATTACCACGAAGGGGTTCATTTGGGGATCATGCTGCAAATAAAAAAATTCCTGTAAACTTATTATCTTTGTAAAAAATTAATATAATGAAATTCAATACCAAAACCATACACGGTGGTCAGCACCATGAAAAAATAACAGGGGCCGTTATGCCACCTGTATTTCAAACCTCAACTTATGTACAAACCAGTCCCGGAAAACCCGTAGGGGATTACGAGTACAGCAGAGCATCAAATCCTACAAGAACAGCTTTAGAAGACGCGCTTGCGAGTATCGAAAACGGCGCAAGAGGTTTGGCTTTTTCTTCAGGTTTAGCGGCAACCGATTGTTTATTACGACTGTTCAAAGCAGGTGATGAAATCATAGCAATGGACGATTTGTATGGAGGAACGTATCGATTATTCACCCGATTGTATAAAGATAGCGGCATTAAATTTCATTTTGTTGACATGAATGATTTGGAAAAATTCCAAGCGTTGATCAATGAAAATACCAAATTGGTTTGGGTGGAAACGCCTACCAATCCATTAATGAAATTAGCCGATATCGCTGCCATTGCCCAAATTGCTAAAAAGCACAACATCTTATTTGCAGTGGATAACACGTTTGCTACGCCTTATTTGCAAAAACCGTTGGATTTAGGAGCTGATATTGTAATGCATTCGGCCACAAAATATTTGGGGGGTCATTCCGATGTTATTGCAGGAGCATTAATAATTAAAGACAAAGCATTAGGAGAAGAATTGCATTTCAAACAATTTGCTACAGGTGCCACCTTAGGGCCAATGGATTCTTTTTTGGTTTTACGCGGCATTAAAACCTTGCATTTGCGCGTGCAACGTCATTGTGAGAACGGTGAAAAAGTAGCCGCTTATCTGGATCAACATCCTTTGGTAGCACGCGTGTATTATCCCGGACTAGCATCGCATCCGTTTCATGAAATTGCCAAAAAACAAATGAGTGGTTTTGGAGGTATGGTCACGTTCACCTTCAAATCGGGGAAGAAAGAAGATGCTATTAAATTCTTAGAAAATTTAAAAGTATTTACTTTGGCCGAATCATTAGGTGGCGTAGAATCGTTGGCCAATCATCCGGCACTCATGACCCATGCGTCCATTCCTGAAGACAAACGAAAAGAAGTGGGAATTTCCGATGATTTAGTCCGCTTGAGCGTGGGTGTAGAAGACATTGAAGATTTACTCTCCGATTTAGAACAAGCATTTAAAGGATAACCCTTTAAAAGGGTTAAGAGGTGTAAGGAGCATCAAGAGCTTTTTCAGGTTCTTTTTTAATAATTCAGAAATACTTGTATATTTGTCCACCTAACGCAAACGTTTTCATTGATACAAAAAATAGAAAGTTATAGCCCCATGATGAAGAAAAAAATAAATGATTTTATGGCGCAAGTTGAAGCCAAAAATCCAAACGAACCCGAATTTATTCAAGCCGTAAGAGAATTTGCAGAAACTGTAATTCCTTTTATTGCAGATAATAAAAAATACGACGGAAAAAATTTATTGTTGCGCATTGCAGAGCCCGAAAGAGCGATTATTTTTAGAGTGCCTTGGGTAGATGATAATGGAGAAATCCAAGTAAATAGAGGTTTTAGAATCCAAATGAATTCGGCTATTGGTCCTTATAAAGGAGGGATCCGTTTTCACAATACAGTAAATTTATCGGTATTGAAGTTTTTGGCTTTCGAACAAGTTTTCAAAAACAGTTTAACCACATTACCTATGGGTGGTGGTAAAGGAGGGTCAGATTTTGATCCACAAGGGAAATCAGATGCAGAAGTAATGCGTTTTTGTCAATCTTTTATGACGGAACTTTGTCGTCACATTGGACCTGATTTAGACGTGCCTGCTGGGGATATTGGTGTAGGTGCTCGAGAAATTGGCTACATGTTTGGCCAATACAAACGCATTAGAAATGAATTCACAGGGGTGCTAACCGGTAAAGGATTGGCCTATGGAGGATCCCTAATTCGTCCGGAAGCGACAGGATACGGGGTGGTTTATTTCACAGAGCAAATGCTAAAAACCAGAGGAGAAAAAATCGCAGGTAAAACCGTTGCTATTTCAGGTTTTGGAAATGTAGCTTGGGGAGTAGCCTTAAAAATCAATGAATTGGGCGGAAAATTAGTGACCATTTCGGGTCCTGATGGCTATATTTATGATGCAGATGGAATTTCTGGCGATAAAATCGAATTTATGTTGGACATGCGCGCTAGTGGTGATAACAGAGCCGAAGCCTATGTTGAAAAATATCCAAAGGCAGTTTTCCACAAAGGGAAAAGTCCTTGGGAAGCAAAAGTAGACATCGCAATTCCATGTGCTACTCAAAATGAATTAACAGAAGCAGATGCCAAAATATTGATTGCAAATGGGGTGATGTGTGTTACAGAAGCAGCAAACATGCCGTGTACTTTAGACGCCATCAAACAATTTTTAGATGCTAAAGTATTATTCGCACCTGGAAAAGCAGCAAATGCTGGAGGCGTTGCAGCGTCTGGATTAGAAATGACACAAAATTCTATCCGTTTAAATTGGACCAGTGAAGAAGTAGACATGCGTTTAAAAGACATCATGGTAGGTATTCACAGCCAATGTAAAACCTATGGAACCGATCCAGATGGTTATGTAAACTATGTTAAAGGAGCCAATGTTGCCGGTTTTGTTAAAGTAGCCGATGCCATGTTAGCACAAGGAGTTGTATAATGCAACAGACCAAATACTATTCAACGCCTTCATTTATTTGAAGGCGTTTTTTTTTGCAGTTGATATCAAAAGTAAAATTAATTCGTTTATAGTATATTTGTAGTAAATAATTGGAATGAAGCAATCGGTTTACATTTTTGTTTTTTTTCTTTCGCATGTTTTGTTTGCCCAACCAAACAATCAATTGTGGAAGGGCTATTTTTCGTACAATGAAATTGTAGATGTCACAGGAGGTACAGGAAAAATATTGGCGGCGACACAAAACGCGGTTTTTACCCAAATTACAGCTTCTTCCGAAACCGATCTTTACAATTCAATTACAGGGTTTAAACCCGAATCCATTACCGCTCTTCATTATTCAGAAACAACCCGTAAAATTTATGCAGGAAATGCAAATGGATTACTCTTAGTCATTCAACCCGACGGGTCGGTGACAACCAAAGTCGATATCATCAATGAAGTCCCCGTAGCGCCGAATAAAAAGAAAATCAATGATTTGTATGAACACAATGGTCGTATATACTTGGCCACGGATTATGGTATTTCAGTAGTAGACGCTTCTACTTTAGAGTTCATAAGCACCTATTTTATTGGAACTGCCGGTGAAGAAACTGCCGTATTGCAAACTACGGTTCTAGGCAACGAAATATATGCGGTTACCCGCGATTTTGGCATTCGAAAAGCAACAGTTTCCAACCCCAACCTTTTTGATTTCAATCAATGGCAAACCTTTACTACCGGAACTTGGACTGGGATTGTGACCTTCTTCGACCAAATAGTTGCCATGAATGCCGATGCAAAAACCTATAAATTCAACGGAACCTTACCGCAAGTTATACTCAATCAAACCCAACCCGGATTAAAGTTAAAAACCAACGGCTCTGAGTTAATCATCACAACAATGAATCATGTGTTTGTCTTAAATCAGGTGTTTACACAACGCGCAAACATTACGTCCATTCCAGATTTTTCAGCAGCCTTTACTGCGGCTACGGTTGTGGGAAATAAAATATATATCGGTACACAAAAAGACGGTTTGTTTTCCACCGATTTAACGAATCCAACTGTTTTTGAAAATTTATCCCCAAATGGTCCCCTTCAAAATTATATTTTTCGCGTAAAAAAAGCGCCAAATTTATTGTGGACCGTTTATGGCGATTATACCTTTGATTACAATCCGTTTCCGCTTGATGAATTGGGCATAAGTAATTACGATCCAAATTTAGGGTGGAAAACCATTCCATATTCCGATGTGTTGGAAGCCAAATGTTTGTCGGATTTGGCCATTAATCCATTACAACCCAACAATGTTTTTATCAGTTCTTATTTTTCTGGGGTGTTAGAACTTACAGGCGAAACGATTTTCCTACACGATGCTACTAATTCAGGGCCAAGCGGATTAGAACCCTTTACTCCTCAAACTTGGGTATTGAATAACAGCCCCGCATTTGATAAAAACGGAAATTTATGGGTTACCAATCGAGGAACAGATAAAGCTTTAAAAGTACTACGCACTTCCAATCAATGGCAATCGTATGACATTGGAGATTACATCACCAATGGAAGATTTGCACCCATGGCCATCGATAAAAACGAAACCAAATGGCTTCCTACGCGAGACGATGGAGTCATTGCATTTAATGATACACAAAGCAATAAAACGGTAGTCATCAACACTGAAAGTGGATTGCCTTCTACCAATGTGTTGTGTGTGGCTGTAGACAACCGCAACCAACTCTGGATAGGGACCGCAGCTGGCCTTCGCGTTTTGTCTAGTGTGGATCAATTTCTTCGACAAAACGAACTCAACGTATCCAGTATTATTATTCAAGAGGGAGATTTAGCCCAAGAGTTATTTTACCAACAATTGATCATTGACATTGCCGTAGATGGCGCCAACCGAAAATGGGTTGCGATAGAAAACGGAGGCGTTTTCTTGGTAGCTGCCGACGGTCAAGAAACCATTTATCGATTCGATACGTCAAACTCACCATTGCCGAGTAACACGGTCAACGATATCGAAATTGATGGGGTTTCTGGCGAAGTGTTTTTCGCAACAGACAAAGGAATGGTCTCTTTTTTAGGAACGTCAACCCAACCCAGCGATAATTTAGCCGATGTTTACGTGTATCCAAATCCGGTTCGCCCTGGTTTTTCGGGAACTGTAAAAATTAGCGGATTGACCGATAAGGCTACCGTTAAAATCACCGATATCGAAGGTAACTTAGTATATGAAACCACCACGGCTGGAGGCACTATTGAATGGGATACAACCGCCTTCGGAAAATATAAAGTCGCATCAGGTGTCTATATGATTTTTGTTTCCTCAGAAGACGGATTACAGACCACTGTGAAAAAAGTAATGATAATTCGATAAGCATGATTGAAAAAAATGCGTTTGATTTTCTGAGGCTATTTTTTGCCGTATCCATCTTTTTTTGTCATTTGGCAGAATTGTCAATGCATGAAGAACTTCAGTTTTTGTTGTCCCTTTTTAGCGCTAGCATTGCGGTAAAAGCATTTTTTGTCATCAGCGGATTTTTGATTGCAAAGAGTTATGCTAAAAGCACCTCACTGAAACAGTATTTGATTAAAAGAGCCAAACGCATACTACCCGCCTATGTTTTTGTTGTACTGTTCTCAACGGTTGTACTGTTTTTAGTTTCAAATCTATCCGCAGTTCAATATTTTATAAATCCAGTTACATTTCGTTATGTGGGTTGGAATTTAGTTTTTATGAATTTTATGCAACCTTGTTTGCCAGGCGTTTTTGAGTACAATTTTACTTGTGCAGTAAATGGCGCCTTGTGGACGTTAAAAATCGAGGAGGGTTTTTACCTTTTGATCCCTTTTTTGTTTTATTTATTTGATAAAATGAAAAATAAAACGGTACTGCTCATTGTGCTCTATTGCTGTTCAATTGCTTATTTTCAATTGCTTTCCAACTATTATCAACTCCCCGTTCTTGCGAAACAATTGCCGGGATACCTGTCTTATTTTTCGGTAGGGATGTTGTTGTATTTTAATTTTCAAACCGTACAAAAATTCAACAAGCCGTTATTGGTTGGCGCTATTTTGGTTTTTATAATTATGCTTTACCAGTACAATGCCTATTTGTTTCCGTTGAGCTTAGGATTGCTGGTAATTCTATTGGCGTATAATTTACCCTTTTTAAACAATTTTGGGAAGTATGGTGATTTTACGTACGGCATATATATTTTTCATTTTCCAATTATTCAAGTGTTTAAGCACTTTGGATTATTTGAACAATACAACCCTTTTTTGGTGGGCGCGATGATTTGCTTTGTAACGGTAGGAATGGCATTATTATCCTGGTTTTTTATTGAGGTGAAATTTTTAGACAGATACAAAAACAAAGCCATAGCATGCAAGTAAAAACCAAAGCCATTGTTCTTTCTTCGTTAAAATATCAAGAAAAAAGCTTGATTGTAAAATGCTTTACCGAAAGTGACGGACTAAAAAGTTATTTTGTACCCAGCGCCTATTCGGCTAAAAAAGCGAATCAAAAAATCGCATATTTCCAACCCTTAACAGTATTAGAAATTGAGGCCAATCACAAGAATAAAGGCACCTTAGAGCATTTTAAAGAAATTCGTTTGGCACACAGTTATTACACGATCACTACCGATATTGTTAAAAGCACCTTAGTGATATTTCTTTCCGAAATTTTACACCACGCCATCAAAGAGGAAGAAAAAAACCAAAATTTATTTTCTTTTTTAGAAACCGCTTTGTTGTGGTTAGACACCCACGATGAGGTCACTAATTTTCACTTGATATTAATGACCGAAGTTACCAAATATTTAGGGTTTTATCCCGACGATTCCGAAATGGATTATCCGTATTTTGATAGCAAAGAAGGGTATTTTACGCCCTTTCAAAACGTTCATACCCTAAGTGATCAAGAAACGCATGTGTTCAAACGGTTGTTGCATTTAAAATTTGACTCCGATCAAAAAGTGTTTGCAGGATCGGAACGCCAAGTACTCCTTAAAATCCTTTTAGATTATTACACCTTGCATTTAGAGGGTTTTAAAAAACCAAAATCGCTAGAAGTGCTCAAAGAAGTTTTTTCGTAACCGACAACTTTTGCCCTTTACCTTTTGCCTTTTACCTTTAAATCATTACTTTCGCAAATTGATTTAAGTAAGCGACAAAATGAGTACAAAATTTACTGAATACAAAGGACTTGACTTGCCCACAGTGGCATCCGAAGTTCTTGATTTTTGGAAAAAAAACAACATCTTTGAACAATCAGTAACTTCTCGTGAAGGAGCCACGCCGTATGTGTTTTTTGAAGGGCCACCCTCTGCAAATGGACTGCCTGGAATTCACCACGTAATGGCGCGTGCGATCAAAGATATTTTTTGTCGTTATAAAACTCAAAAAGGCTACCAAGTTAAGCGTAAAGCGGGTTGGGACACACACGGATTGCCAGTTGAATTAGGTACCGAAAAAGAACTGGGCATTACCAAAGAAGCTATCGGAAAAACCATTTCAGTGACGGAATACAACGAAGCGTGTAAAAAAACCGTGATGCGTTATACCGACGTGTGGAACGACTTGACCGAAAAAATGGGGTATTGGGTAGATATGGAAGATCCGTATGTGACCTACAAATCCAAATACATGGAAACCGTTTGGTGGTTGCTCAAACAAATTTACAACAAAGATTTACTATACAAAGGCTACACCATTCAGCCGTATTCTCCGAAAGCAGGAACGGGCTTGTCTTCGCACGAAGTGAATCAGCCAGGATCGTACCGCGATGTAACCGACACAACAATTGTTGCTCAGTTTAAAACTAAAGAAGATACTTTACCAAGCTTTTTTCAAGGGTTTGGTACCGTTCATTTTTTAGCTTGGACGACAACCCCTTGGACGTTACCCTCTAACACAGCATTAACTGTTGGACCTAAAATCGATTATGTGTTGGTGAAAACCTTCAATCAATATACGTTTGAACCTGTCAATGTTGTTTTGGCTAAAAGTTTACTCGCGAAACAATTCGGCGGAAAATATTTTGTAGCCGAATCGGAGGCTGATTTTACCCATTTTACCTCGGAAGATAAAAAGATCCCTTACCAAATTCTAGCCGAAGCAAAAGGAGCAGATTTAGTAGGAATTCGATACGAGCAGTTGATGCCATTGGCCTTGCCATATCAACATCCTGAGAATGCCTTTAGAGTTATTTCGGGAGATTTTGTTACCACAGAAGATGGAACGGGAATTGTACATACCGCACCTACGTTTGGAGCAGATGATGCTAAAGTGGCGGCAGCAGCAACACCAGAAGTACCGCCCCTATTAGTGTTGGACGAAAACGGAAATCCGGTCCCATTAGTGGATTTACAAGGGAAATTCGTGTCGGGATTAGGCGCGTTATCGGGTAAATATGTTAAAAATGAATATTACAACGAAGGCGAAGCGCCAGAACGCTCAGCCGACGTAGAAATAGCGATCCAATTAAAAGAAGAAAACAAAGCCTTTAAGGTTGAAAAATACGTACACAGTTATCCGCATTGTTGGAGAACAGACAAGCCGATTTTGTACTATCCATTAGATTCTTGGTTCATTAAAGTAACCGAAATCAAGGATAGAATGTTTGACCTTAACGAAACCATCAACTGGAAACCGAAAGCAACCGGGGAAGGCCGTTTTGGAAATTGGTTAAAAAATGCAAACGATTGGAACTTATCGCGTTCTCGTTATTGGGGCATTCCATTGCCTATTTGGAGGACAGAAGATGGAACGGAAGAACTCTTAGTAGGTTCTGTGGAAGAATTGTACAACGAAATTGAAAAAGCGATTGCTGCTGGTTTCCAAACTGAAAATCCGTACAAAGGATTTAAAAGCGGCGACATGAGCGAAGCCAATTACGATTTGGTGGATTTGCATAAAAACGTAGTGGATACTATAGTTTTGGTTTCGCCTTCTGGAAAACCCATGAAACGCGAATCGGACTTGATTGACGTATGGTTTGATTCGGGTGCGATGCCTTATGCACAATGGCATTATCCTTTTGAAAATAAGGATTTAATTGACGCAAACAAAGCGTTTCCAGCTGATTTCATCGCCGAAGGGGTAGACCAAACAAGAGGTTGGTTTTACACACTTCATGCTATCGGAACCTTGGTTTTTGATAAAATTGCTTATAAAAACGTAGTATCTAATGGATTGGTGTTGGATAAAAACGGACAAAAAATGTCGAAACGTTTGGGCAATGCCGTAGATCCATTTGAAACCTTGAAAGAATATGGTCCCGATGCCACGCGCTGGTATATGATTGCCAATGCCAACCCTTGGGACAATTTAAAATTTGACATCGAAGGAGTCGCTGAAGTTCGTAGAAAATTCTTCGGGACGCTTTACAATACCTATTCGTTTTTTGCATTGTATGCAAATATTGACGGATTTACCTACAGTGAAGCCGAAATTCCGGTGGCTGAACGTCCAGAAATTGACCGTTGGATCTTGTCGGAATTGCATACATTAATTCAAGAAGTTGATGAAGCCTACGCCGATTATGAACCGACAAGAGCTGCTAGAGCGATTTCTGATTTTGTGCAAGAAAACTTAAGCAACTGGTATGTTCGTTTGTGTAGAAGAAGATTCTGGAAAGGCGATTATGCCCAAGATAAGATTGCGGCATATCAAACTTTATACACCTGTTTGGTAACCGTTGCCAAATTAGGAGCACCGATTGCGCCATTTTTTATGGACAAACTTTACAAAGATTTAACGGCAGCAACATCTTCAGAAAATTTTGACAGCGTACATTTGGCGAAATTCCCTGTTTCAGTTGAAAACTTTGTTGATAAATCGTTGGAAAGCAAAATGTTAAAGGCACAAACCGTTTCTTCCTTAGTGTTATCCCTGCGAAAAAAGGAAATGATTAAGGTACGCCAACCGCTGCAAAAGGTTATGATTCCGGTACTTGACGCCATTCAACGTGCTGAAATCGAGGCAGTTTCAGACCTGATAAAAGCAGAGGTAAACGTAAAAGAAGTGGTGTTATTGGATGATGCTTCGGGGATATTAGTGAAGCAAATTAAGCCCAATTTTAAAACACTAGGGCCTCGTTTTGGAAAAGATATGGGATTGATTTCCAATAAGATACAAGGATTCAGCCCAACAGAAATTGCGAAATTAGAACGCGATAATGCATTGGAAATTGATATTGATGGAAAAAGCATAATTTTAACACTTGCCGATGTGGAAATTTCTTCACAAGATATTGAAGGGTGGTTAGTGGCCAATGCAAACGGAATTACGGTGGCTTTAGACATTACCATTTCGGATGAATTGCGCAAAGAGGGAATTGCAAGAGAATTGGTCAATCGAATTCAGAACATTAGAAAAGATTCCGGATTTGAAGTTACCGATAAAATTGTGGTTAAACTGGAGAAAAATGTACAATTAGAAGCAGCCGTAGCGGCAAACTTGACGTACATTAAGTCGGAAACATTAACCGAAACTCTAGTATTTGAAGATACAATAGCAATGGGAATCGAAATTGAATTTGATGACATTAAAACCAACATCTTCATTTCAAAATAATTAAAAGAGAAACAAATAAAGTATAATATAAAAATTGAAAGTATGATAGAGGAGCAAATGCGATATTCTGACGCAGACTTAGCAGAATTCAAAGCCTTAATTCAGGCTAAATTAGAAAAAGCAAAAGGGGATTTGGAATTGATAAAGAGTGCCTACATGAACGATTTAAATAATGGTACAGATGATACATCGCCAACATTTAAAGCGTTTGAAGAAGGCAGCGAAACGATGAGTAAGGAAGCCAATTCACAATTGGCCATTCGTCAAGAAAAATTCATTAGAGATTTAAAAAATGCCTTAATTCGTATCGAAAATAAAACCTACGGATTGTGTAAAGTAACAGGTAAGTTAATTAGTAAAGAACGTTTAAAAATCGTTCCGCATGCTACGATGAGCATCGAAGCTAAAAATTTACAACGTTAATCTTTTACAAAATTTTACTAACGCTCCGTTTGGGGCGTTTTTTATTTAATAAAAACCACTATTTTTGCATAAAATTTTCGCAAATGTCTTTAAAGAAAGCCTATATACTTATTGTTAGTATTTTACTCATCGATCAAATTTCGAAACTCTACGTTAAAACGCATTTTTTCATCAATGAAGAAGTGAAAGTATTCGATTGGTTTCGTATTCATTTTATCGAAAACGAAGGCATGGCTTGGGGAGCAGAAATTCCGGGCGCTTATGGAAAATTATTTTTAACGCTGTTTAGAATCATTGCGGTGGGTGGAATTGCATGGTGGTTATGGGATTCTGTAAAAAAGAAGGCTTCAACTTTTCTCATTGTAGCCATAGCCTTAATTTTTACAGGCGCTCTAGGAAACATTATCGATTCGGTTTTTTATGGCGTTATTTTTAACGACAGTTACCACCAAGTGGCCACAGCTTTTGCAGAGAAACCCTATGGTACTTGGTTCCATGGAGAAGTAGTGGATATGTTTTATTTTCCTATTTGGGACGGAAATCTTCCTTCTTGGTTGCCACTTTGGGGCGGAAAACACTTTACTTTTTTCAATGCCATCTTCAATGTAGCCGATTTTGCAATTTCAACTGGGGTTGGTATTTTAATTGTATTCAACAAAAGAGCGTTTGCTCATGCGGATAAAGAGGAAGAAGTTGTTGGTGAAGAAAATTAAAATGCAATAATTTCATAAGGCGTCACACAAAAATCCAATTGCACATCTGTCGAGGATACATCTTCAATGCGTTCTTCAGGAGGAAAGAAAGACAACCCAATTTTAAGCGTTCCGGGGTTGCATTTGTTTAGAAAGTTATCGTAAAAACCTTTGCCATATCCTACACGATTCCCTTGTTTGTCGTAAGCTAAAAGTGGCACAAAAACCACATCAATTTTTGCTACGGGTACTTCTATACCATCAATTGGTTCTGGAATATTGTATTGGTTTTTTTTGATTTTAGTAGCATCCGTGAGTAAATAATGGGTCATTTCTATAGTGACAAAATCACTTTTTGAAAGGACAGTTTCTTTGTCTTTACCGGCCAAAATTTGCAATATATATTCGGTATTGATTTCGTTTTGCTCTTCAATCGATAAATACAAATGGTAGTACAATTTGTCCCAAATGTCCATGCGCAACAATTGATTCGCTAGTGCCAAACTTTTGTCTTCGATTTCTTCTCGAGATAACTTTTGCCTTGCCGCTTTTGCCTTTTGCCGAATGTAATTTTTATTCATTTTCTAGTAAGGTTGAAATATGAAATATGGCATCGCCTTGATAAATAATAGGGGCATCGTTTACATTAATGATATACCCTGCATGAGGCGCTTTTACTTTGTGCTCTACTTTTCCATAGGGGTCTGAGATGGTTGCCAGTATGTCTCCTTTTTTTACAAAGCTGCCAATACTAGTTAATCCGTGAAACATGCCAGAATATTTTGCTCTAATCCAATTTGATTTTTCAATGTAAATGGAATCGTGTTGGGGATCGCTCACTTTCTTTTTAGGGTTTAGCATGCCCAAATGGTTTAAAAATCGCTTAGTACCTTCTAAAGCTTCCAGGGTGATTTTTTCGTTGATGTCCAATGATTTCCCTCCTTCAAACAACAGCATTTTGACATTTAATTTATCACAGGAATTTCGAAAAGTTCCCGAAATGTTTTTTGAATACAAGGTAAATGGGGCATTGAATACGTCGGATAGTTCTTTTAACTCGGGATTTTCGGGAACAATTCTAATTTGGGGTGCGTTAAACCTACTGGCGCCACCGGCATGAAAATCAATAGCATAATCTACATGCGGCATAATTTCTTTTAAAATATAATAGGCGAATCGACTGGCGAGTGAACCGGTTTTGCTCCCCGGAAAAACCCGGTTTAAATCGCGTCCGTCTGGAAATTCTCGGGTTTGGTTGACAAAGCCAAAAATATTAATAATCGGGATACAAATGATGGTACCACATTTGGGCTTGTTTATTTTTTGAACGATGAGCTGCCGCACAATTTCGGTTCCATTGATTTCATCGCCATGCAAACAGGCTGAAAATAATACCGTAGGACCGGCTACTTTTGAACGTTCCACAATGATCGGAATTTTCAATTTGGTCATGGTGTGCAACTTTGCAATTTCCATGTTGATGGTTTTGCTTTCTCCGGCTAAAATGGTTTCTTTAAGAATCCTAAGGGGTTTTGTGGCAGTCATGGTATAAATTCTGAAGTGCTAAAAATACAAAAAGTTCTAGCACAAGAGCAAGAACCCGTTCAAATATCCCAATTTTTAATCTTCATATTGAAAAAACAATACAATTGGACCCTCTAAGCGCTTTCTTTGAGTCCCGAAGCTTCGGGATTAACGGTTAAAAAACTTTAAGAATTCAAAAACAAATCTCCTATCTTTGTGCTGTACTCTTTTTTTCTTCACCCATGCAAGCACCTTTAGAACTTCAAATCCAAACACTACCCGACAATCCTGGGGTGTATCAGTATTATGATAAGGAGGGGAAAATTTTATATGTTGGTAAAGCAAAAAACTTAAAAAAAAGAGTACAATCGTATTTCACAAAAAACCACGATAATTACAAAACGGCGGTATTGGTGAAAAAAATCGCAAGCATCAAGCACATTGTGGTTCCTACTGAATCGGATGCGTTATTGCTAGAAAACAATTTGATAAAAAAATTACAACCGCGATATAATGTAATGCTACGGGATGATAAGACCTATCCTTGGATTTGCATCAAAAACGAGCGGTTTCCCCGTATTTTTTCGACCCGAAAAATGATCAAAGACGGCTCCGAATATTATGGCCCGTACACCAGTTTTAAAACAGTGCATACCCTTTTGGATATGATAACGGCTTTGTACCCATTGCGCA
>JAGNZI010000002.1:4310-47081 GCA_017984495.1 Flavobacterium sp. | reverse complement strand
CGGTTTCCCCGTATTTTTTCGACCCGAAAAATGATCAAAGACGGCTCCGAATATTATGGCCCGTACACCAGTTTTAAAACAGTGCATACCCTTTTGGATATGATAACGGCTTTGTACCCATTGCGCACGTGTACTTACGATCTGTCAAAAGCCAATATTGATGCTGGAAAATACAAAGTGTGTTTGGAGTACCACATAGGCAATTGCAAAGGACCTTGTGAATCCTATGAATCTTTTGAAAATTACCAACAACAAGTCGAGAAAATTCGTCAAATCTTAAAGGGAAATTTCAAAGAAAGTTTGAAAGATTTTAAGCAAACGATGACCGATTTGGCCAAGGAAATGGAGTTTGAAGCCGCTCAAAAAATCAAAGAGAAGATAGCGGTCTTAGAAAATTATCAATCGAGATCAACCATAATCAACCCAAAAATATCCAACATTGATGTGTTTTCCATTGTATCTGACGAAACGATGGCCTATGTTAACTTTTTACAAATTTCGCACGGCGCTATTGTTCGTTCGCATACCTTAGATATTAAGAAAAAATTGGATGAAAGCAATGAAGATTTGTTGTCACTAGCCGTGGTTGAATTGCGCGAACGTTTTCAATTGAATGCAAAAGAGGTCATCGTACCTTTTCCCATCGATTTGGGAGAAAAAATTAAAGTTACCGTACCCCAATTGGGCGATAAAAAGCAAATTTTGGACTTGTCCGAACGCAATGCAAAATATTATCGATTGGAACAGTTAAAGCAAATTCAAATTGTAGATCCAGAACGGCATACCCATCGTATCATGGCTCAAATGCAAAAAGATTTGCGTTTATCAACAGAACCAAGACATATTGAATGTTTTGATAATTCAAACATTCAAGGTACTAATCCGGTAGCGGCTTGTGTGGTGTTTAAAGACGGAAAACCGAGTAAAAAAGACTACCGCCATTTTAACATTAAAACCGTAGAAGGGCCTAATGATTTTGCTTCTATGGAAGAGGTTGTGTACCGTCGTTATAAACGCATGCTGGATGAAAACCAGTCCCTGCCACAATTAATTATTATTGATGGCGGTAAAGGCCAATTGTCGTCGGCTTTAAAAAGTATTGACGAATTGGGTTTGCGCGGAAAAATAGCCATAATTGGCATCGCAAAACGTCTCGAGGAGTTGTACTATCCGGGCGATTCGGCTCCGTTGTATTTGGATAAAAAATCGGAAACACTTAAAGTGATTCAATTTTTACGGAATGAAGCGCATCGATTTGGCATCACCCACCATCGCGATCAAAGGAGTAAATCAGCACTAACAAACAGTCTAGAGGCCATTCCAGGAATTGGTGAAAAAACCATGATTGCCTTGATGAAGCACTTTAAAAGTGTAAAAAGATTACAATTGGCCTCTGTTGAATCAATTGCTGAAGTAGTAGGGCTTTCAAAAGCCAAAAAAATTTCCGACTTTTACAAGAATAATTAGTGATTATGTGTAAGCACCTTCTAAGGATCTGCCTGTTGTTGTTTTTCCAAATGAGTTTTGGTCAAGAAGCTTCGCGTCCAAAAGTAGGCTTAGTATTGAGTGGCGGAGGAGCAAAAGGCTTGGCACATATTGGGGTATTAAAAACCCTTGATTCCTTAAACATTAAAGTAGATTATATTGCCGGCACAAGCATGGGAGCTGTGGTGGGCGGTTTGTATGCTGCGGGATATAGCGCTAACCAATTGGATTCTATTTTTGCTGCGCTAGATGTTAATGCATTGCTACAAGATTATACTCCACGAGAATCCAAATCGTTTTATGAAAAGCGGAACGACGAAATTTATGCACTGACCTTACCGTTTATTAATTTTAAATTAGGACTCCCTTCTGGATTGTCAAAAGGCTTATATAATTATAATTTAATTTCAAGACTAACAAAACATGTGAGTCATGAAAGAGAATTCAATAAACTTCCTATCCCTTTTTTATGTGTGGCCACTGACCTGGAAACAGGCGAACAAGTAGTATTAGAAAAAGGCATTTTGGCCGAGGCAATTATTGCTAGTGGCGCAATTCCCACACTGTATAATCCCATAGAAATTAACGAACGAATACTTATTGATGGGGGGGTGGTAAATAACTATCCTGTGGAAGAGTTGAAAAGCAGAGGTATGGATTTTATTATCGGCGTTGATGTGCAAGAAGGCTTAAAAAATAGGCTGCAATTAAAAGAAGTTACTACTGTTCTTTCCCAAATTAATAACTTTTCAATGATTGAAAAAATGGATGAAAAGCGAAAGCTTACCAATATTTATATCAATCCAGACATTAAAGGATATTCCGCTGTTTCCTTCGATAAAGGAATAGAAATTATTAAGAAAGGAAATGAAAGAGCCAATGCATTTAGCGCTTCATTAATGGCCTTGAGGTATGATCAAAACAGGTATATAAAACCTATTAAAAATGATTCTATTACATTAGTGGATATTTCCTCAAATAAATTAGAAAATTATACCAAGGCGTATATTTTAGGGAAACTAAAAATCAAAAAGAATACAACGATTACACACCATCAATTGGAAAAAGGAATTTCAAATTTAAACGCTACACAAAATTTTAGCGCCATTACCTATTCCTTTGAAAAAATGGACAAAGGAGAGCGATTGGTCCTTCATTTAAAAGAAAATACAACCAACACTTTTTTGAAATTTGGATTGCATTATGATGATTTATTCAAAAGTGGGGTGCTGGTTAACTATACACATAAAAAAATCATCACTAAAAATGATGTAGTTGCATTGGATGTTGTTTTAGGAGATAACTTCAGGTACAATTTTGATTATTATATAGATAATGGATTTTATTGGAGTTTCGGAGTTAATTCTAAATTAAATGCCTTCAATCGAAATATTTCAACCGATTTTGAAAACGGAGTGGTGTTTACCGACCTGGGCATCAATTCTATCAATATTGATTTTACCGAATTGACCAACCAGGCTTATTTGCAAACCTTGTTTGCTCAGAAATTTTCTTTGGGCGCCGGTGTTGAATTTAAGCTTCTAAAGATTCAATCACAAACCCTTCAAAATACTACACCAGTATTTGATAACAGTAATTATTTATCGGCTTTTGGGTATCTAAAATTTGATTCTTTCAATCAAAAATATTTTCCAAGCAAAGGTTGGGCATTAGCTGGAGAATTAAAATCGTATCTCTATTCTTCTGATTATACCCAACAATTCAAGCCGTTTTCAATTGCAAAAACAGAGGGCGCCATTGTTTTTGAGCCGCTAAAAAAATGCACGGTTAAATCACAAACCGAAATTGGATTCGCTATTGGTCGCCGATCGATATCTTTCTTTGATTTTGTTCTTGGGGGATACGGATTTGTTCCAACTAATAATTTCAAACCGTTCTTTGGATATGATTTTTTAAGTGTGGCCGGAGACAGTTATGTAAAACAAACCTTTACAATAGATTATGAATTTTACAAAAAGCACCATCTTAATTTAGCAGGAAATTTTGCGACGATTGGGAACCGTATTTTTGAACATACTTCGGGATGGTTTGAAAGCCCAAAACATTCGGGTTATGCTTTAGGCTATGGAATGGAATCTATTGTAGGGCCTTTAGAAATTAAACATTCTTGGTCGCCCGAAACAGGAAATCATTTTACTTGGTTTTCGATTGGTTTTTGGTTTTAAAACTAAAAAAGCAACAAAAAAATTACATTTAATGCAATTTTTTGTCATATTGTTTTTAAAAAAGTTTATTTTTGGAATTCAAATTTTAAATAATTAGTTATGTCTATTTGGAGAGTTAAACCAGTTTCTGCCTTTGAAGCAGATATGAAAAAAAGTGAATTGAAGAAAGTTCTCGGTAAATGGAGTTTGACTGCAATTGGTGTAGGAGCTATTATTGGAGGAGGAATTTTTGTGTTAACAGGTACAGGAGCCTACTACCATGCCGGACCTGCCTTGGCCATCTCATTCATTATAGCTGGTATTGCCTGCGTATTTGCGGCACTTTGTTATTCAGAGTTTGCATCTATTTTACCTGTTGAAGGTTCAGCGTATGCGTATGCCTATGGAACTATTGGAGAAATATTCGCTTGGATTATCGGTTGGGGATTAATTTTGGAATATGCTATGGGCTCCATGACCGTTGCGGTCTCGTGGTCGGGGTATTTTAATAAACTCCTCAAAATGTTTGGCATAAAGCTTCCCGAATGGCTAACTTCCGATCCGGCAAGTTATACAGGAGAAGGTTTTTCTATGAATTTGCCTGCTTTTTTAATTGTCCTTTTTGTGATTTCCATCTTGATTAAAGGAACGCAAAGCGCTGCAAAAGCAAATAATATGATTGTTATTCTTAAAGTTTCTGCTATTATATTCGTAATTATTGCAGGGGCTTTCTTTATTAACGTAGAAAATTGGACGCCATTTATCCCGGAAGCTACTCAAATTATTGACAAAGAAGCTACACATGAAGCTTATGGTGTTTCTGGAATTGTTTCTGGAGCGGCCGCTATCTTTTTTGCTTATGTTGGTTTTGATGCCGTTTCAACCCAAGCAGGTGAGGCAAAAAATCCTAAAAAAGACGTGCCTTTTGCTATTATTGCTTCCTTATTAATCTGTACGATCTTGTATATTTTGGTTTCTTTAGTATTAACCGGAATGATGAATTATAAAGATTTTGATCCACTAGGTCAGTATCCAGATGCTATTAAAGCACCTGTAGCGTACGCCTTCGATATTGCAGGTCAAGCTTGGGCAGGTTACATTATAACCATTGCTGCTACTGTAGGATTAATTTCGGTATTAATGGTAATGATCATGGGGCAATCCAGAATTTTCTTAGGAATGTCTAAAGACGGACTTATCCCTCAAGTGTTTTCAAAAGTGAACCCTATTTCTGGAACGCCAAAAACGAACTTGATGATTTTAGGTGTAGTGATTGCAATTGTTGCGGCATTTACACCCATTAATAAGTTGGCCGACATGACCAGTTTCGGAACCTTATTTGCCTTCACTATGGTTTGTGTTGCCGTTTGGATTCTTAGAGTAAAACAGCCAAACATAGAAAGAACCTTCAAAGTACCAGCACTTCCTGTAATTGCTGTTTGTGGGATATTAATCAACACCTATTTGATGATTAATTTGAGCAAGGATGCGCAAATGCTGTCATTGGGTTGGTTGGCAATCGGTATTGTAGTGTATTTCCTATACGGCAAACGAAATGCTAAATTAGGCAAAGAAGAAAAATAAAAAATCAAGCCACTTTATAGTGGCTTTTTTTAAATTTTTACGAAATTTGTAGGGTATGGAACCATTTTGGATCGGGTTATTGTCGCAACTTAAATTCCTCATCAAGAGAAATCCTGAATGAGAACTCTTTTTTTTGACGAATTTGTAACGTTTTTAGTCAATACTATAAAACACTTTAACCGTAACTTTTAAACAAAAACACTATGCCAATATATCATAAATTAGGCGAAATTCCACGCAAACGACACACGCAATTCCGTAAAGCAAACGGAGAGCTCTACTATGAGCAATTGTTTGGAACGGTAGGTTTTGATGGAATGTCGACCAATTCCTATCACGAACAAAGACCTACTCAGGTAAAGGAAATCAGAAAACAGTACAGTGTAGCGCCAAAAATCGCTAAGACAAACAACATCCAATCCTATAAATTGAGAGGGTTTGAAATCGCGCCACAAGACGATTATCTGGAAAGCCGAAAAATTGTATTGACCAATTCGGATTGCCATATTGTATTAGCAGCACCGCGAAAATCAACTCACGATTATTTTTATAAAAATACCGATTCGGATGAAGTGATTTTCATTCATAAAGGAACCGGAAAGCTCAGAACCATGCTAGGAAACCTAGATTTTAGTTATGGAGATTATCTTGTAGTTCCCCGTGGGATGATTTATAAAATGGATTTCGATACCGAAGACAACCGTTTGTTTATTGTAGAATCACACGCACCGGTTTATACCCCCAAACAATACAGAAACTGGTTCGGACAATTGCTCGAGCATTCGCCTTTTTGTGAGCGAGATATTCGTCGTCCTGAAGAATTAGAAACCTACAATGAAAAGGGCGATTTCATCATCAAAGTAAAGAAGAAAGACGAGATTTTTGAAATCGTTTACGCTTCTCATCCTTTTGATGTTATTGGTTACGACGGATTCAATTATCCCTATGCCTTTTCGATTCATGATTTCGAACCGATTACGGGGAGAATTCATTTACCACCACCGGTACATCAAACTTTTGAAACCAGTGCTTTTGTAATCTGCTCATTTGTGCCCAGATTATACGACTACCATCCGTTATCAATTCCTGCTCCTTACAACCACAGCAACATCGATGCCGATGAGGTATTGTATTATGTGGATGGCGATTTTATGAGTAGAAATGATGTAAAACCGGGTAACATTTCGTTACATCCGGCCGGGATTCCGCACGGACCCCACCCTGGTGCAGTCGAACGCAGCATTGGAAAAAAAGAAACCTTAGAACTGGCAGTAATGGTGGATACTTTCAAACCCTTAATGGTCACAGAAGAGGCCATGGGAATTGCAGACGACACCTATTATCAGAGTTGGCTATAAGCCCCCTAACCCCCGAAAGGGGAATGGACAAGATTGTGTAAAAGTTTTCTTGTACAAAATAGAACGTATTTTTTAAATTATATATAAATCCTATTGACCCCTAATAGGAATTCCCCTTAGGGGGCTAGGGGACTACTTATGAGTACAGAAATAAAATCAGTGGAATACGGATTAGAAAAAATATTTGAAGGAGCACAAGACTTTCTTCCCCTTTTAGGAACCGATTATGTAGAGTTTTATGTAGGAAACGCAAAACAAGCCGCTCATTTTTATAAAACAGCTTTCGGATTTCAATCATTAGCCTATGCAGGACTGGAAACAGGCGTTAAAGACAGGGCTTCTTATGTGTTAAAACAAGATAAAATTCGCTTGGTATTAACGACAGCTTTAAATAGTAATTCTCCAATTGGGGAACACGTTAAAAAACACGGTGATGGGGTTAAAGTGATTGCGCTTTGGGTAGAAGATGCCCGTCATTCTTACGAAGAAACAACCAAACGAGGAGCAAAATCTTATTTTGAGCCTGTAGTTGAAAAAGATGAAAATGGAGAAGTGGTTCGCGCGGGTATTTATGGTGCTTACGGAGAAACAGTTTTCATTTTTGTAGAGCGTAAAAACTACAACGGAATCTTTTTACCGGGATACAGTGAATGGAAATCGGATTACAATCCGGAACCCGTTGGTTTGAAATTTATTGACCACATGGTTGGGAATACAGGCTGGAACAGAATGAATGAAGCTGTAAAATGGTTTGAAGATGTAATGGGATTTGTGAATTTCCTTTCCTTCGATGACAAACAAATTACTACGGAATATTCGGCATTAATGTCTAAAGTAATGTCTAATGGCAACGGAAGAATTAAATTTCCCATCAACGAGCCCGCAGAAGGTAAAAAACGTTCTCAAATTGAAGAATATTTAGATTTTTACGAAGACGAAGGCGTTCAGCACATTGCGGTTGCAACAGATGATATCATAACAACAGTTGCACAAATGCGCGCAAGAGGAATTGAATTTTTAAGCACGCCGCCTCAAGCCTATTATGATGCAATTCCAGAACGATTAAAAGACCACATGTCTAAATTTAAAGAAGACATTAACGAGCTTCAAAAATTAGGCATCATGATTGATGCTGACGAGGAAGGCTATTTGTTGCAAATTTTTACCAAACCGGTAGAAGACCGCCCTACACTCTTCTTCGAAATTATTCAAAGAATGGGTGCCAAAGGATTCGGTGCAGGTAACTTTAAAGCGCTTTTTGAATCTATTGAAAGAGAACAAGCATTACGAGGAACATTATAAAAACCAATTTTCATTAAACAATTATTAGAATACAACGTTGTAGTAGTGTTATTTTTGATAAAAATATGTTAAAGTTTAATTTTTGCTGAGAATAACATAAAAATGATTTTACCTTTGCCTTGCAAATGTAGAGAGGTAGTTTGCTCTACAAATTGTAATAAATTTTCATAATTTATAGTTTTTTGGTTGGTTAATAGCATAAAAACTCAGTCATATCTTTGACTGGGTTTTTTTGTTTTACTATTTTTGGAACAGAAATTGCACTTTCTTTTAGACAGAAATTAATATATGAAAAAAATAGCAACACTTTTTGTGCTTTTTGTACTCACCAATTCGTTTGATCAAAGAGAGAATGCATACACTACGGGCGAATGGCTTAAAATGAGAATTCATTATGGCGTTGTCAATGCGGGTTATGCGACACTTGAGGTCAAAGAGGCGACCAAAAACAACAAAAAAGTACATCATGTTATTGGAAAAGGCTGGACCATTGGAATGACCAAATTTTTCTTCAGAGTGGAGGATAATTACGAAAGCTATTTTGACAAAGAAACAGGAAAACCGTATCAATTTGTTAGAAAAATCGACGAAGGCGGCTACACCAAAAATCAAGTAGGGTTTTTCAACCAAAACAAAAATACAGTATTGGTTAAAGACTACAAACACGATAATGAAAAGACGATAAACGTTCCTGAAGAAGTCCAAGACATCGTTTCGTCCTACTATTATTTGAGAAATCACCCTAAAATAGACAAATTAAAAGTCGGAGAATCCATAGCCATCGATATGTTTTTTGATGGCGAAACCACAAAATTTAAGTTAAAATTTTTAGGTAAAGAAGATATAAGTACTAAATTTGGAAAAGTTTCATGTCTTATATTCAGACCTTATGTTCAAGCTGGTAGAGTATTCCAAGAAGAAGAGAGCTTAACGGTTTGGGTATCCGATGACGACAATAAAATCCCTATTCGCGTAAAAGCAAGTTTGGCCGTTGGGTCACTAAAAGCAGATATTGAAGCCTTTAAAGGACTAAAATATTCATTTAAAATTAAAAGTAAATAACGAATGGAAATTACCCCAAAAATCCAAGAACAATTAAATCAACTAAATGATAAGTTTACTGCGATCAATCAAAATACTTCGACGCATTTAGAAGGCTTGCTTTGGGCAAAACCCATTACGTATTGGGATTATATACAAACCGATGCCTTGCTTAGTTTGCAAACCCAACGCACCACCTTGCCCGATGAAATGGTTTTTGTCATGTACCATCAAGTAAACGAATTGTTGTTTAAAATGATTCTTTGGGAAATGGAGCAATTGTGTCATACCGAAGCACCTTCCACCACCTATTTCACCGAAAAATTGGGACGCATAAGTCGCTATTTCGACATGCTAACTACTTCTTTTGATATCATGAAAGACGGAATGGAGCCCGAACAGTATTTAAAATTTAGAAACACCTTAACTCCTGCCAGCGGATTTCAATCGGCGCAGTATCGATTCATAGAATTTTCTTCCACCGATTTGATCAACCTTATCGACAACCGTTTTAGAGCAACCATCGATAGAAATACGCCCTACGAACATGCCTTTGAACATTTGTATTGGCAAGCGGGAGGAAAAGATTATCAAACAGGTGAAAAATCATTTTTAATTTTAGAATTCGAAAGAAAATACAAAAAACAATTCTTGGCTCATATGGAAGAATACAACACCATCAACCTATGGCGCAAGTTCAAACAATTACCCGAAGCCGATCAAAAAAACCCAACATTAGTGGCCGCCATGCGCCATTATGATGTGACTGTAAATATTACATGGGTTATGGGGCATTTCAATGCGGCCAAAAAATATATTGAGAGTGTTCCTGGAAATCACGAAGCTACCGGTGGTAGTGATTGGAAAAAATACATGTTGCCGAAATACCAAAAACGAATTTTCTTCCCCGAATTATGGTCGGCAGAGGAAATTGAAAATTGGGGCGCCTAACATCTAAGAAATAAAAAAACATTGAGATACCTTACAATACTTGTTTTCTTTTGCTCTTTATTTACAGCCTGTACTACTAAAGAGGACAATAAGAAAGCCAAAATAGTAAAAAAAGAGCCCATTATTAAAGAGTATGGGTTTACTTTTAATGATTACAAAGTGATCAGAGACACCATTCGTTCGGGCGATACGTTTGGGGCGCTTTTGGATAAATTTCCATTGCGAGATAGTCTCACGGTGCATCAAGTTACCGAAAAAGTAAAAGATTCTTTCAACGTCAGAAGAATCAAAGTGGGAAAACCGTATCTTCTTTTTTTGGATAAGAAAAAACCGAATACACTCAAGGCCCTTGTTTATATTGAAGACAGAATACAATATACCGTTATTGATTTTAGAGATTCTTTAGTCGTAGCAAACAAACAAAAACCCACTAAAATTAAACGAAGAGTGGTGGCGGCCGAAATCAATGGATCCTTGTCGGAAACCTTAAGTAATGCGGGTGTGAGTCCGGCTCTAGCCCCCAAATTGGCTGGCATTTATGCCTATACAATCGACTTTTTCAAAATTCAAAAAGGCGACAAATTTGCGGTAACCATCAATGAAAAATTTATGGAAGATTCCATATACATTGGTGTTGAGAGCATTGAGGCTTCGTATTTTGAGCACAAAGGCAAAAAAATATTTGCATTTCCGTATAAATTGAATGAAAATCAAAAGAAGGAAGATTATTATGACGAAAATGGGAAAGGGTTAAAAAGCATGTTCTTAAAAGCGCCCCTAGATTATTTTCGAATTTCATCGCGTTTTTCTGGACGCCGTTTTCATCCGGTTCAAATGCGCTTTAAAGCGCATAACGGCACCGATTATGCTGCACCGCACGGAACACCAATTAAAACAACTGCTTCGGGGGTTGTAGAAAAAACAGGTTATACGGCTGGAAATGGTAATTTCGTGAAAGTACGCCATAGCGGTACCTATTCGACCCAGTATTTGCACATGTCAAGAATAATGGTGCGCAACGGACAAAGCGTTTCGCAAGGTCAAACCATCGGAAAAGTAGGGAGTACAGGATTGGCCACTGGACCTCACGTTTGTTATCGTTTTTGGAAAAACGGCGTGCAAGTTGATCCGCTTCGCTTAAAATTACCCAATACAGAACCTATGGGAGGCTCCGAAAAACAAAAATATTTGCAATACATAGCACCGCTGAAAAAAGAATTAGACAATATAACCGCACTAAAATTTAAAGAATAATGGCATTACAAGCAATCAACCCCACACAAACCACTACTTGGAAAAAATTACAAGCGCACTTTGAAGTACTAAAAAATGTTCAAATGCAAGATTTATTTGCAAACGAACCGGCAAGAGCCGAAAAAATGCACCTGCAGTGGAAGGATTTCTTAGTAGATTATTCTAAGAATATTGTGACGAATGAAACCCTGGATTTGTTACAGGAATTGGCCAATGAAGTGCAATTAAAAGAGGCTATTTCAAAATATTTTGAAGGAGAGCTTATCAATCAAACCGAAAACAGAGCCGTTTTGCACACTGCTTTACGTGCCAAAGAAAACGCAACAGTTTTTGTAGACGGAACGAATGTAATGCCAGAAATTTATGCGGTAAAAAATAAAATCAAGCAATTTTCAAATGAAATCATAGCTGGGCAACGAAAAGGATATACCGGCAAACCGTTCACCGATGTAGTCAATATTGGTATCGGAGGTTCCGATCTAGGTCCGGCAATGATTGTGGAAGCTTTACAATATTATAAAAATCCATTGAATGTTCATTTTGTATCCAATGTAGATGGTGATCATGTGAATGAAATTCTCAAAAAAGTAAATCCGGAAACTACTCTTTTTGTAATTGTTTCCAAAACCTTTACCACACAAGAAACCTTGTCTAATGCCGAAACCATCAGAAGTTGGTTTTTACAATCGGCAACACAAGATGACGTAGCCAAGCATTTTGTAGCCGTGTCAACAAACATTCAAAAAGTAACGGAATTTGGCATCAATCCCGATAATATTTTTCCAATGTGGGATTGGGTAGGTGGCCGTTTTTCTTTGTGGAGTGCTGTAGGATTATCTATTAGCTTGGCCGTTGGTTTTGATCATTTTGATCAATTATTGGAAGGCGCTCATGAAATGGACGAACATTTTAAAAACGAATCATTTGAAAATAACATACCGGTTGTATTGGCGTTGTTGAGCATTTGGTATAACAATTTTTTTGGAGCTGAGAGTGAAGCCTTAATTCCGTATACTCAATATTTACAAAAACTGGCGCCTTATTTACAACAAGGTATCATGGAAAGTAATGGGAAAAGTATTGGAAGAGATGGTAAACCGGTCAATTATCAAACGGGTACTATCATTTGGGGCGAACCCGGAACCAATTCACAACATGCTTTTTTTCAATTGATTCATCAAGGAACCAAATTAATCCCGACCGATTTTATTGGCTATAAAGAAGCATTATATGGTAATAAAGACCACCACGATAAATTAATGTCTAATTTCTTTGCCCAAACCGAAGCCTTATTAATGGGTAAAACCGAAACACAAGTGAAAGCAGAATTTCAAAAACAAGGCATTTCAGAAGAAAAAGCTGCTTTTTTATTGCCTTTTAAAGTGTTTGCAGGAAACAAACCTACAAATACACTGTTGATTGATAAATTAACGCCTGCAAGTTTAGGCGCTTTAGTGGCATTATACGAGCATAAAATATTTGTACAAGGTGTCATTTGGAATATTTTTAGCTATGATCAATGGGGAGTAGAACTCGGAAAACAGTTGGCCAGTAGCATCCTGAATGAAATTGTAGACAAAACGCCTCAAGCTCATGATAGTTCAACTGCGTTCTTATTAAAAAAATACATGCGTTAGTTGTACGATATAATAGGGTCTACGCCATTTAAAACCTTATTTTTGTTTGCACAATTCATTTCTTAACATTTTTTTTTGTTTTTTAATGCCAAAATGCTTTTGTTAACATTAACTTAACATTAGAATTAAAATCTTGTAGCAACTTTGCACAAAATATTTTAAAAACATAGCAAATGAAAATTTTTAAAAATGTATTTCTTTTTGGGTTTTTCTTTTTGACAAGCCTAACAGTATTTTCTCAGTCTAAAGTTACAGGTACTGTAACCGATGGAGAATTAAAACAACCTTTAGCAGGAGCTAGTGTTGTTATCAAAGGTACAACAAATGGTGTTGCTACCGATTTTGACGGAAAATTTGAACTTACAACTACTCAAAAATCAGGAGAAATTGTAATTTCTTTCTTAGGTTTTGAAACAAAAACAATTAAATTTACCGTTACTGGAGCTACTACTAATGTAGGTACAGTATCAATTAGCACTAACGTTTCTGAATTAGAAGACGTAGTTGTTATTGGTAAAGGAATTATGGACGTAGCTAAAGATAGAAAAACGCCAGTAGCGGTTTCTACCATTAAAGCTGCCGAAATTCAAGCAAAATTAGGAAACCAAGAGTTTCCAGAAATGTTAGCCAACACACCTTCAGTATACACTACTAAATCAGGTGGAGGTTTTGGAGATTCAAGAATCAATATTCGTGGATTTGACCAAAGAAATATCGCGGTAATGATCAACGGTATGCCGGTTAACGATATGGAAAACAGTGCGGTTTATTGGTCTAACTGGGCTGGTTTATCGGATGTAACATCTGCAATGCAAGTACAAAGAGGACTAGGTTCTTCTAAATTAGCTATTTCATCTGTTGGAGGAACAATCAATGTAGTAACTAAAGCTGCTGATTTAAAACAAGGAGGAAATGTTTCTAGTAGTATGGGTAATGATAACTATTTAAAAACACAAGCTTCTTACTCAACGGGTAAAATGAAAAATGGTTTATCAACTTCTATTTTATTAAGCAAAACTACAGGAGATGGTTATGTTGATGGAACGAAGTTTGAAGGAGGAAATTATTTTGTGGCGGTAGGATATGAATTGAACGACAAACACAGTTTTCAATTTACATTTACAGGTGCTCCTCAATGGCACAACCAAAGAAGTGCTGCTCCTACAATTGCCGATTATGTTAGATACGGTCAAGGTGAGCCAAACATTAAATACAACTCTGATTGGGGATATTTAAACGGTCAAGAATACAGTTTTAGAACGAATTTCTACCACAAACCAATCATGTCAATCAACTGGGATTTCAAAATCAATGAAACTACGAAATTGTCAACAGTACTTTATGGCTCTTGGGGTCGTGGAGGAGGAAGTAATGGTGCAGGTGCTGTAAGAGGAAACCGCTTTTTTGCTCCTAATTTAAGAATGCCAGATGGTTCTATTAATGTTGATTTGATTCAAGATTATAACTCAGGTCTACCTGTAGTAATTAATGGTGTTTCATTTACAAGAGCACAAGTTGCAGGTGGTGGGTATCAAAATACTGCTTCTACAAGTAACAATGCTACAAATGGTATTTCTAAAATTGCTTCTATCAACTCACACAACTGGTATGGTGGAGTAATCAATTTGAATAAAAAATTATCAGACGAATTGACCTTAGATTTTGGTTTAGATGCAAGAACCTATAGAGGAATTCACTACCAAAATGTTGTTGATTTATTAGGATCAACTAATTATTTTGATAATAATGATGTTAACAATCCTGGTAGAGTATTGACTTCTACATATCAAGCGAGACCACATTTAAATCCATTCTACAGTTTGGATTACCAAAAAGCTAAAATCAACTACAACAATGATGGTTTAGTAAATTGGTACGGAGCATTTACACAGTTAGAATATTCTTCTGAAAAATTATCTGCTTTTGTTCAAGCAGCGGTTTCAAACCAAGGATTTAGAAGAGATGATTTCTTTAAATATTTAGAGTCAGATAAATTAGCTTCTACAGATTATGAAAATATTTTAGGAGGAAACATTAAAGGGGGTCTTAACTATAACTTTGATGAGCATTTCAACTTCTTCGCTAATTTAGGGTATTATTCAAAACAACCTTTCTTTAATGCAGTGTATCCAAACAATGCTTCTGTTGTGAATGAAAATTTAACAAACGAAAAAGTAATCGGTTTTGAAGAAGGTTTAGGATACCGTTCGTCAATTTTTAACGCAAACTTGAATTTATACTATACCAAATGGAAAGACAGATACCAAAGATCTGGGGATGCTGCAATTGACAATCCTGGTGGATATTACGATTTTGCTGGTATTACGCAAGTACATACAGGTATTGAATTGGACATGACTGCTAAATTGAACAATTTGAAATTGAACGGTATGATCTCTATCGGAAACTGGGAATATGAAAATGATATTACTGGAAGAAGATTTGATGTAAATAACAACGAAATTACAGGTGGTACTGCTCCAACCTATTTTGTTGCGGGAACTAAAGTAGGTGATGTTGCTCAGTTTACAGCAAGTGCAGGAGCAAGTTACGATTTCACTAAAACATTCTCAGTGGATGCTAACTACAGATATGCAGATAAATTGTATGCAAGTTTAGATCCAACAAGACAAACAACATATGACAATAAAGGTACGTTACAATTGCCATCTTATGGTTTAGTTGACGCTGGAGTTTCTTACAAATTCTTATTTGGAAAAGATAAATCAGATGCATTAAACTTCAGATTGAACATCAACAACGTATTTGACCATATGTATATTGCTGAATCTAGAACTAATATTTTTGCTTCAGACAATATCAGTAGTACAAATCCAGCTTTAGGAACATATGCTTCTAGAGGAAGAACTTGGAATGGTGTAGCGGATGCGAACCAAGTATTCTTTGGTTTTGGAAGAACATGGAACTTTACAGTTCGTTATAACTTCTAATACTTTTTAGAAAAACATATTGAACCTCTCACTCATTTTTTTGAGTGAGAGGTTTTTTATTTATTATATTTGTAATTCACAATAAAACTATAAACTATGTACAGCACTCTTCTTTCTCTTCATTCTACTGTAGCTTATGCGGCATTAGGAGTATTGACATTAGCGGTAATCAATGCCTTTTTAGGGCTTACTTCTAAAAGCTTATTCAAATCAAAAGACCGAAGCATTTCATTAGTGGCATTGATGGTTTGTCATATCCAATTAGTAATCGGTTTGATCTTGTATTTTGTCACCCCAAAATTAGAAGCTTGGTCTACACTAGGCATGAAAGTTATGGCCGATTCGGCTTTACGAACCGTATTAGTGGAGCATCCTTTTACAAATATCTTGGCATTAGTATGCATCACAATCGGATGGTCTAAACATAAAAAAGAAGAAAGCAACAACGGTAAGTTTAAAAAGATTGCCTTGTTTTATACCATAGGATTAGTACTTTTGTTGGCCATGATTCCTTACAAACAATGGTTGGCATAAGCACTCAACAAAAATCAAATCAATGAAGCAATTACGATATATAGTTCCATTACTCGTACTCATTATAGCCATTAGTAGTTTCTCTGACACGGGTAAAAATCCAATCAGAGAAACCGCTATTGTCGACAGTATTAAAAAGCAGGATTCCATTGCCATACTACTGGCTAAAAAGCAGGATTCGCTCGCTAAAATAAAAATAACGCCCTATAAAAAGAATGTGGAAGCGTCACATTATGCCGATCGCTTTAATGGTAGAAGAACGGCAAGTGGTGCTCGTTTTCACAACAATAATTATACGGCAGCTCACAAAAAGTTGAAATTTGGCACCAAAGTTAAGGTGACCAATACTGCTAATGGTAAAAGCGTGATGGTTATCATAACCGATAGGGGTCCGTTTACCAAACGCCGAGAAATCGATATGGCCAAAAAGCCCTTTTTAGAAATTTCGCACAATCACGGAAGAGCGCCTTTGCGTGTGAATCTTGAAATTGTTGAATAACGTTACGGTTGCCAATCTTTAAATGGAGTCGCACTCAAGTAGGCATTATAATAGCGTACTTGTCCGGTCACTTCTTCGCCCAACCAATCGGGTTTTTCAAACGATTCGTTTTCGGTTTGGAGTTCAACTTCTGCAACGATTAATCCGTCATTTACACCCGCAAAAACATCCACTTCAAAGCAATGATTTCCCAGCGGAATTTCATGCCTAATTTTATCGATTACCCCTTCCTCACATAACAATAATAATTGTTCGGCTTCAGAAAGAGTGATTTCTTTTTCCCATTCAAATCGAGTGGTACCTGATGCATTTCCTTTTCCTTTTATCGTGATATAGCCTTTTGTTCCTTTGATGCGAATGCGCACCGTTCGCTCTGGATCGGTATTTAAATAACCTTGTACAATACGATATGACGTTGTACTTTCGGATAGAAAGGAGTTGGAAGTGACTAAAAATTTACGCTCAATTTCTTTCATGACGGCATCTTCATCGTTAAAATAAAAGGGACTCTAGTAGAGTTCTCCAAATATACTATAAATTTGTAATATGCTTACGCCAAACCACCTTCGAAAAATTATTCATATCGACATGGATGCTTTTTATGCTTCCGTGGAGCAAATGGACCAACCCGACTTGCGAGGCAAACCGCTGGCAGTTGGTGGAAGCGAAATTAGAGGCGTTGTAAGCGCTGCAAGTTATGAAGCAAGGAAATACGGAGTTCGAAGCGCAATTAGCGGCATACAAGCCAAAAGAATGTGTCCTGATTTGATTTTTGTACCCCCGCGCTTTGATCGGTATAAAGAAATTTCAAAACAAATACGAAAAATTTTTCTAGAATATACCGATTTGGTCGAGCCGCTATCCTTAGACGAAGCCTATCTCGATGTTACCGAAAACAAAAAAGGCAATCCCAGTGCTACATTAATAGCGCAAGAAATCAGACAACGCATTTTTGAAGAAGTAGGCCTCACGGCATCGGCAGGAATTTCGGTCAATAAATTTGTTGCAAAAATTGCTTCCGATTACAACAAACCCAACGGGCAAAAAACGGTACATCCCGATGAAGTGGCTTCTTTCTTAGAAAAATTAGATGTGAAAAAATTCTATGGTATCGGCAAAGTAACGGCTGAAAAAATGTACCAATTGGGCATTTTTACGGGGATTGATTTGAAGCAAAAGTCATTGGACTATTTAGAAAAACATTTTGGAAATAGTGGAGGGCATTATTTTCAAATCGTGCGGGGCATTCATGAAAGCCCTGTAAAGCCCAATCGTAAAATCAAATCGGTGGGAGCCGAACGCACTTTCAACGAGAATTTATCTTCCGAAATTTATTTAGAAGAACGCTTGCTAAACATTGCTGTTGAATTGGAGAAACGCTTGAAAAAAAGTAAAATTGCGGGAAAAACCATTACACTTAAAATTAAATATTCCGATTTTACGGTACAAACGCGAAGTAAAACCATGCCTTATTTTATTACAGACAAAGCCATTATAGCAGATGTAGCAAAAGATTTATTGTACCAAGAACGCCTGAGAAACTCGGTTCGCTTATTGGGCATTTCCATTCACAATCTAAACAATGATGAGCCCACTAAAATTGAACTGCCTCAAAAAAGTGTTTCGGTGCAATTGCGTTTCCAATTCTAATAAAAAAAGCGACCCGAAGATCGCTTTAGTGTATTGTATTTTAAGTATTATTCGATTTCTGAAACGCGTAAGGTATTCACCATTCCTTTATCGATCACTGGCATAGCCGCTAAGTTAATCAACATGTCGCCTTTGTTTACGTAGTTTCGATCTACACATATTTTATTGATGTCGTCAATGGTGTCATCGGTACTTACCAATTTGTCGTAATAAAATGCTCTTACACCCCATAATAGGTTCAATTGCGTTAAGATACGTTTGTTTGATGTAAAGACTAAAATGTGTGATTTTGGACGCCAAGCCGAAATTTGAAAGGCGGTATATCCCGAATTGGTTAACGTAGTAACCGCTTTTGCATTAATTGCATCTGCCATAATAGCGGCATGATAACAAATGGATTTGGTAATAAAGCGATTGGTTCTAATGCTTGGTGGACTCAACGGCACTTTAATCAGCGGCGAATCTTCAACACTTTTGATAATACGAGTCATGGTTTCAATTACTTCAACCGGATAGTTTCCAACCGAAGTTTCACCCGATAACATTACCGCATCGGCACCATCCATTACAGAATTGGCTACGTCATTAACTTCAGCACGCGTTGGCGTTAGCGAAGTAATCATAGTTTCCATCATCTGCGTAGCAACAATTACAGGAATACGAGCCGTTTTTGCGCGGTGGATTAATTTTTTTTGTATCAAAGGCACTTCCTCTGCAGGAACCTCTACTCCTAAATCGCCTCGAGCTACCATTAAAGCGTCGCAAAAAGCAACGATTTTATCGATGTTTTCTACAGCTTCTGGTTTTTCAATTTTGGCTATAATTGGAATTTTATGGTCAGAATGTTTGGCAATTAAATCTTGCAATTCTTCTAGATCTTTAGGCGTTCTTACAAACGAAAGCGCAATCCAATCCACTTTATTTTCAATTGCAAATAAAGCATCTTTGATGTCTTTTTGTGTTAAAGCGGGTAAAGATACTTTTGTATTGGGCAAGTTTACCCCTTTTTTAGATTTTAACGGACCTCCTTGAACTACGACGGCTTCAACTTCTGTGTTTTTATCCGTTTTGGTTACTTCAAAAATTAATTTTCCGTCGTCTAATAATATTCTTTCTCCAGGATTAACATCCTTTGGAAATTCTTTATAATTCATATAAACTCGAGAAGCTGTTCCAAGTACATCCTCTGCGGTTGTAAACGTAATGAGATCACCTTTACTTACCACCACATCTTCCTTCATAACTCCTACGCGAAGTTTTGGACCTTGTAAATCGGCCAAGATCGAAGTGGTATAGCCAAATTCTTCGTTCAATTCACGGATGATGTTTATGCGTTCCGAAACATCGGTATAATCGGCGTGTGAAAAGTTAATTCTAAATACATTAACACCAGCATCAACCATGTTTTTTATGACCTCTTTTGAACTACAAGCAGGGCCTAATGTGGCTACAATTTTAGTTTTTTTGTTTGTTGGCATTTTTAAAAAATTAAATTATTTTTAGATTTTAAATTCGTTGTTTCAATTGTATAAGCGGTTGTCACATTTTTTATCGATAGAATTTTATCGATCATGTCTTCTTCATCAAACTCATAATCTATGTTTTCTATCTTCAAGAGAAAATCCGCTTTTTTATATTCGGGCAATAAAAAGACGGTAATATCTACTTCATCAAACAATTGAGTGGTTTTCTTTTTAGCGGTACTAATAGTAGTTTTGTTTTCAATTAAACTCCATTGCACATCACTTTTCTCGTCGTCAAAAATATAATTACCAAAGGCGCTTTTTCCTTCCGGAATGGCAATCTCAATATTGGATTCGTTTTTGAATAATCGAATGTCCAAAATGCTATTAATGGCATAGGCTAATTTGTAATCTTCCAAAGAAGAATGAATTGCAATGAGTTCATAATCCTCTGAAATAAAATCATTTATTTGAATTTTATGGATCGCCATTAGCTACAATTAGATGGTAAATATAATATTAAAATCTATTAAAATTTTGAAGTTTAACGGTTCTTAACGTTAAATTACTAACGCAAACGTTTTAGTTTTGGATTATTTTTGCGAAATTTTTTCTTGCAAGGCAAAATAGGCTCTTTGAGATGCTTTTTCTTCTGCTTTTTTCTTCGAAGTAGCGCGTGCTTTTGAAATAATTTTTTGGTTGATGAGTAGTTTTACGCCAAAATATTTTTGCCCTTCTATACCATTATCTTCCACAAATTCAAAAGCAAATGTTTTTTTCTCTTTTTGACACCATTCAATAATCAAACTTTTATAACTGATCACTTTCCCTTCTAATTTGGAAATATCAACATATTGTTTGATGATTTTGGTGCGGATGAATTTTTCACAATAGGCAAAACCTCGATCCAAATAGATGGCTCCAATAAATGCTTCAAATAGATTGCCATGAATGTTTTCACCAAATTGATTAGAATTCACTTTGCTGTCTACAAATCCAACCAAATTAAAATCACGTCCCAACTCATTCAAGTGTTCCCGACTCACAATTTTTGAACGCATTTTTGTCAAATATCCTTCATCCCCAGAAGGCACTTCATTATAGAGATGTGCAGCGATAACACTGCCTAACATGGCGTCGCCTAAAAATTCGAGTCGTTCATAGTTAAAAGGATTGCCTTTATCGTCTAATTTGTTAACCGATCGGTGCGTAAACGCCTTCTGATAATAGTTGAGTTCTTTAGGTTCAAACCCTAAAATAGCAGTGATTTTTTTAAAAAAAATCCCGTCTTCTGGAGAACGGGAGTTTTTAGTTATTTTATGCAACAAACGACGCATCTAATTAGTTTTCTAATTTTTTAAATAATACGCAGGCATTATGACCTCCAAAACCAAAAGTATTGCTCATTGCAACTTTGATTTCGCGTTTTTGCGCTTTATTCAATGTTAAATTCAATGAAGGATCGATGTTTTCATCTACTGTTGTATGATTGATCGTAGGAGGCACCAAACTGTTTTGCATCGCAAGTATTGAAGCAATAGCTTCAATGGCACCCGCAGCTCCCAATAAGTGACCTGTCATCGATTTAGTAGAATTGATGTTGATGTTTTTAGCATGATCACCAAACACATGGCTGATAGCTTTCAATTCGGCAACATCACCTAGCGGGGTAGAAGTACCATGCGTATTGATATGATCAATCATATCTGGTGTCATTCCGGCATCACGTAAGGTGTTTTCCATAACGGCAATTACACCAATTCCTTCTGGGTGTGGAGCGGTTAAGTGGTAGGCATCCGAAGACATTCCGCCACCGCCAACTTCACAATATATTTTAGCACCACGCGCTTTGGCATGTTCATATTCTTCTAATACTAAAGCACCCGCACCTTCACCCAATACAAACCCGTCGCGAGTAGCATCAAAAGGTCTTGAAGCGGTTTCCGGACTTTCATTTCGAGTAGAAAGGGCATGCATAGAATTAAATCCTCCCATACCGGCAATGGTTACAGCAGCTTCAGAACCTCCTGAAACAATTACATCACACATGCCTAAACGAATGTAATTGAAGGCATCTATTAACGCATTGGCCGAAGACGCACAAGCAGATACCGTCGTATAATTTGGTCCCATGTACCCATTTCGCATAGAAATATGAGCAGGGGCAATATCAGCAATCATTTTAGGGATAAAAAACGGGTTGAATTTTGGTTGGCCGTCGCATTTTGCATAATACAAAACTTCTTCCTGGAACGTTTCTAAACCGCCAATTCCGGCTCCCCATATTACTCCAACTCGATGTTTGTTTACATTATCGTGCGTAATTCCAGCATCTTTAATAGCCTCGTCACTTGCTGCAATAGCATATTGTGCAAATTTGTCCAATCGACGCGCTTCTTTACGATCCATATAATCTTCGATGTTGAAGTTTTTTACTTCACATGCAAATTTGGTTTTGTGTTTTTCTGTATCGTAATAGGTAATGGGTGCGGCACCACTTCTTCCAGTAATTAAACCTTCCCAATATTCTTGAATACTATTTCCGATTGGAGTTAATGCACCAAGACCGGTTACAACAACGCGCTTTAATTGCATAGTTTTTAATTTTCAGTTAATATAAAAAAACCCAAAGTGCTTTTAATAATTACTAAAAGAAACAATGGGTATTACATATTTTTTTTATGGTATGATTGTAATACAATCAATGTTTGCAAAATCTTTAAAAGATTTAAAACGTAGTTAAAAAATAATAGCACCCATAAAATATTCTCTTATGGATGCCTTACATATTATTTTTTAGCTTCTTCGATGTAAGAAATAGCTTGACCTACAGTAGCAATGTTTTCAGCTTGGTCGTCTGGAATTTGAATATCAAATTCTTTTTCGAACTCCATAATAAGCTCAACAGTGTCTAATGAATCAGCTCCTAAATCGTTAGTGAAGCTTGCTTCTGTTACAACTTCGTTTTCGTCAACACCTAATTTGTCTACGATAATCGCTTTTACTCTTGATGCAATGTCTGACATAATCTTTTAATTTTTAATTTAAATTGTTGGCAAAAATAAAAAACTTTATTTTAAAACCACCTTTTTGTTACTAAATATGACCACGAATTTAAAAAAAATAATTCACAAAGGACTCTTTTTTTTATTTTTTACCAATTTTTATTCTTTTTTTTGTGGAAGGAAATACCATAAAAATGAAAAAAATAGTCCTTTTTGCGTCGGGAAATGGCTCGAATGCCGAAGCCATCATCCGTTATTTTGAAGAGCAATTAACAGCAACTGTTGTCGCTGTTTTTTCAAACAAACCCGAAGCAAAAGTATTGGAACGAGCAAAAAACCACGGCATTCCTTCTTTTACATTTACGAAAGCTCAATTAAATGAAGGTTTTGTTCTTGAAAATTTGGAACTTTTACAACCCGATTTGATAGTTTTAGCCGGATTTTTATTACAATTTCCAACTACTATATTAAAGGTATTTCCAAATGTAATTAATATTCATCCCGCGTTGCTGCCAAAATATGGTGGAAAAGGGATGTATGGCATGCATGTGCATCAAGCTGTTCTAGAAAATAAGGAGCACGAAACGGGAATTACCATTCATTATGTAAACGAACATTATGATGAAGGGGAATTTATTTTTCAAAAAGCAGTAAATATCCAAGCTTGCAATACCCCTGAAGAAATTGCGCATAAAATACACGAATTGGAACATCAATATTTTCCTGAAGTTATTGGAAAACTAATCACGAAACACTAATCACTTGAGTTACGAAGTCCACATATATACAGATGGTGCTGCCAAGGGAAACCCTGGTCCGTCTGGCTATGGCGTGGTGATGGAAATGGTAGGAACGCCTTATAAAAAAGAATTTTACGAAGGGTTTCGCTTGTCAACCAACAACAGAATGGAATTGTTAGCCGTAATCGTAGGATTAGAAAAGCTCAAAAACCCAAAAACCAAAGTATTGGTTGTCTCCGATTCTAAATATGTAGTAGATGCCGTAGAAAAACGGTGGGTATTTCAATGGGAAAAGATCAATTTCAAGGCCAAAAAGAATCCTGATTTGTGGCTGCGTTTCTTAAAAATTTACCGCCAACACCAAGTCGACTTCCAATGGGTAAAAGGGCACAACAGTCACCCGCAAAATGAACGTTGTGATCAATTAGCGGTTATGGCTTCGCAACAAGAACAATTGTCTGTTGATGAATTTTATGAAAGGGAAGAGGGAAAATTGCTATAAAGAGCTAAAAAAAGGAGCCTTTCAGCTCCTTATATTATTTTGTTTCTTTTGTCAAATCAAATCGATAGATCGCATCAAAACCTACATATAAAGAGGAATCAAATTCCGAGTTTAAACGGGTTCTTTTATCGGTGTTCAATGGGAAAGTTAATACTTGTGCACCTACTTTTTGATTGCTATTAAATAGACCATAATCGGTAGTGTCAAATCCTACTTTTCCTCTTACAATAATTGAATTATCCATCAAGCCAAGGGCCGCATATAACGCAAAACGAACCGACTCTTCTTGTACGTAGTTGTCTGAATTAACTTGAGATAAGTTATAGGACTTGATAGATGTTAGTAAATCAGACCCTACACTAAACTTTTTACTCAAGGCATAATTTGCATCCATACGAATCGGTAACGTTGCATTGATGTAAAACTTACTGTCTTTAGAACGGTGCCAAATACCAATTAATGGCGTTATGGTCGAACCATGATTTTCAGTCGAAGCGTATACTCCAAATTTTACTTTAGAAGTTTCACTGTATTGGTAATCCAAAACGGCTAATCCACCAAATTGGAAATCATTCGAACCAATGTTCTCAAAATCAGAGGCGATTTTCGGAAGAAACACATAGGTACCCGACCATTTCTCAGAATGTTGGTATTTCATTCCTAAATTGAAGCGCGTCATAGTTAAGCTGCTTCTATCAGCGTTTGGACTTAAGTTTAATCTTGTATTTTCAACGGTAAAACCAGTTAATAAAACGGCTTTTTCAGATAATTTTTTAGGGTAGTAAACCTCCATGTTTAAATTGTTTACACCGGTTTCATAGTTGTTATCTATGTTGCCTAGTGTGGCATTGTTTACAGAGAGTTTAAAAATGTCAACATAATCTTGTGCGCTAGCAGATAAGGTAAATAACGCAAAAAGAAGCATTAAATTAAATTTTTTCATGTTTTTCAGTTTAGTAATAATTATCAAAAATACCATTTAGCCGATGAACTTTACCAATAAAAAGAAATTATTAAATTATAACTATCATAAAAATTATTTATGATATACAGCATAGAATAAAAAAGCAATAGTGCCTTCAATAGAATTAAACAGAATAACTTTTTAATCTTTGAAACTAAAGTTTTATCTTTGGCACTTATTTCAAATTCAATGTAATGAATAAGCTAGTAATAGTAGGAACAGTAGCTTTTGACGCTATAGAAACGCCTTTTGGAAAAACCGATAAAATCTTAGGAGGAGCTGCCACATATATTGGGCTGTCTTCTTCGTTTTTTAATGTAGATGCTGCCGTTGTTTCGGTAGTAGGAGAAGATTTTCCAAAGGAATATTTAGAATTGTTAGAAAATAAAGGCGTAAATATTGAAGGAATTGAAATCGTAAAAGGGGGTAAAACTTTCTTTTGGAGCGGTCGCTACCACAATGATATGAACTCAAGAGATACACTAGTCACTGAATTAAATGTTTTGGCTGATTTTAATCCGGTAGTTCCACAAGATTATAAAAATGCCGAAGTGGTAATGTTGGGTAATTTACACCCACTTGTTCAAACGGGGGTATTGGATCAGATGACCACTACACCTAAATTAGTGGTTCTTGATACCATGAATTTTTGGATGGATTGTGCCTTACCCGAATTACTAGATGTTATTAAACGGGTGGATGTAATCACTATTAATGATGAAGAAGCACGCCAATTATCAGGGGAATATTCACTGGTAAAAGCAGCGGCTAAAATTCAGACCATGGGTCCAAAATATGTCGTTATTAAGAAAGGAGAACATGGTGCGTTAATTTTTCATAACGAACACATTTTCTTTGCTCCAGCATTGCCATTAGCAGATGTTTTCGATCCAACAGGAGCGGGAGATACCTTTGCAGGAGGTTTTTCTGGATTTATCGCACAACAAGGTGATATTTCTTTCAACACCATGAAAACAGCAATCATTCAGGGTTCAAATTTAGCCTCTTTTTGTGTGGAAAAATTTGGAACAGAACGAATGGTGAATCTAGATACAAAAGAAGTAAATGCAAGATTAAAACAATTTAAAGCATTAACTCAATTTGAAATCGAATTAGAAGAATAACAACGTGCCTCGAAATTTCGGGGCATTTTTTGTTTGAAAAATAAATATAAAACACATAGGCACATAGTTTAAGTTTTATTAATGAGTTGGTTACCAGAAATAAATTTCACACATAGCTATGTAATCTATTTTAAGCGAAGCAACTTTTTATATTAAGTTTAACGATGAATCTATGTGTTAAAAAAGAAAATATAATAACACAACAACACAACAACTTATGAGTGACGCCATACAACACGAATGTGGAATTGCCTTACTTCGATTAAAAAAACCGTTAGAATTCTATAAAGAAAAATACGGAACTGCATTCTATGGAGTACAAAAAATGTACTTGCTCATGGAAAAACAGCACAACCGTGGACAAGACGGCGCCGGATTAGCCAGCATTAAATTAGACGTCAATCCAGGAGAACGCTACATCAGTCGTATCCGATCAAACGATCCACAACCCATTAAAGATATTTTTGCTCAAATCAACGACAGAATAGCTCGTGAACTTGAAGAGCATCCCGAATATGCAAACAATATTGCCCTACAAAAACAAAATATTCCGTATTTAGGAGAAGTGTTTTTAGGCCATGTACGCTATGGAACTTTTGGTAAAAACAGCATTGAAAGCGTACACCCTTTTTTACGTCAAAACAATTGGATGCATCGTAATTTAATTGTGGCGGGGAACTTTAACATGACCAATGTTAAAGAGTTGTTCCAAAATCTGATTGACTTAGGTCAACATCCAAAACAAATGGCCGATACGGTGACGGTGATGGAAAAAATAGGGCACTTTTTAGATGATGAAGTGACCGAATTGTACAAACAATGTAAGTTAGAAGGCTATTCAAAACAAGAAGCTTCTCCAATCATTGGCGAACGCTTAAACATCCAACGCATTTTAGAACGTGCTTCTCGAAATTTTGATGGGGGTTATGCCATGGCCGGATTATTAGGTCACGGTGATTCTTTTGTTTTGCGTGATCCTGCCGGGATACGACCTGCCTATTTTTATGAAGACGACGAAATTGTAGTAGTCGCTTCAGAGCGCCCTGTGATTCAAACGGTTTTCAACGTATCCTTTGAAAAAGTGCAGGAATTAGAACCAGGAAGTGCCATTATCATTAAGAAAAACGGCTCGGTTTCGGTGCAAGAAGTGCGAACACCATTAGTAAAAAAAGCCTGTTCGTTTGAGCGAATTTATTTTTCGCGTGGAAGCGATGCTGAAATCTATAAAGAACGCAAAGCTTTAGGGAAATTAATTTTCCCAAGCGTTTTAAATGCCATTGATAACGACACGGATAACACGGTTTTTTCCTACATACCGAACACGGCAGAAACTTCTTTCTATGGTATGTCGGAAGCAGCACAGGATTTTTTAAATCAACGCAAAGCTCAGGCCATTATTGAACAAAAAGACACCTTAACTGCAGCTTCTTTACAAGAATTACTTTCGGTAAAAATTAGAACGGAGAAAATAGCCATCAAAGACGCTAAACTCAGAACGTTTATTACCGAAGACAGCAGTCGAGATGATTTGGTTGCACACGTATATGATGTAACGTATGGCGTTGTAAAACCCACCGATAATTTAGTAATTATTGACGATAGTATTGTGCGAGGAACTACCTTGAAGCAAAGTATCATTAAAATGATGGATCGTTTACAACCGAAAAAAATTGTAGTTGTCTCATCAGCGCCACAAATTCGGTATCCCGATTGCTATGGTATTGACATGGCAAAATTAGAAGGATTGGTAGCGTTTAGAGCTGCTTTGGCTTTGTTAAAAGAACGCAATTTATATCACATTGTTGAAGAGGTCTATCAAAAATCGAAGGCACAAGAAAATTATACCGATGCCGATGTCGTAAATTATGTGAAAGAAATCTATGCACCGTTTACCGATCAAGAAATATCGGATAAAATTGCAGAAATGCTCACACCGGAAGGCACAAAAGCAGCGGTGAAAATCATATATCAAACGGTTGCAGATTTACATGTGGCGTGCCCTAAAAACTTAGGCGATTGGTATTTCACAGGAGATTATCCAACAGACGGCGGAAACCGTGTTGTAAACCGCGCGTTTATGAATTTTTACGAAGGAAAAGATGCTAGAGCATACTAAAAAATGCAGTTCATCGAGTTTTTGTGCTATTGAACAATTTTTTTGTGGTAAAGTAATAACTTATAGTACTTTAGATCTACCAAAAAATTAGTAGGTTAAGTTTTATGGTAAATTTGGGGCAAAAAGGGTGAAAGCAATTTCACCTTTTTTATTTTCAAATGTAAAATTGGTACAATACAAGAAAAGCCGAGAAGTCGCCATACTTCTCGGCTTTTTTAGTTACAATTCGGATTGAATTATAATGCTGCTTTATATCGTTTGGCCACTTCTTCCCAATGAATTACACTGAAAAAAGCTTCAATATAATCAGGACGACGGTTTTGATAGTTCAAATAATACGCATGTTCCCATACATCCATTCCTAAAATAGGTTGTCCACCACAAGCTACACCGGGCATTAATGGATTGTCTTGATTAGGGGTAGAACATACTTCTAATTTTCCGTCTTTCACACACAACCAAGCCCATCCCGAGCCAAATCGAGTGGCACCCGCTTTAGCAAACTCAGCTTTGAAAGCTTCAAACGAACCAAAAGCAGCATCAATAGCAGCGGCTAATTCTCCCGTTGGCAAACCGCCTCCATTTGGCGACATAATTTCCCAAAACAAACTGTGGTTGTAGTGTCCTCCACCATTATTTCTAACAGGCATGTTGTTCATGTCAAGATTTTGCATTAATTCTTCAATAGCCATTCCGTCCATATCTGTTCCAGCAATAGCAGCGTTTAGGTTGGTAACGTAGGCATTATGATGCTTTGAATGATGAATTTCCATTGTTCGAGCATCAATATGTGGTTCTAATGCATCATATGCATAAGGTAATTGTGGTAATTCAAAAGCCATGATATTTTATTTTTAGATTAATATTATTTTCACCAAATTTACAAATTAAACTTTGGAATCAAAAATAGATCCTTTCTATAGTATTATAATTAAGACAAATATAACATTTGAATACAAGTGCTTTTACCATTTATGATGCTTCGGCAGGTTCAGGAAAAACCTATACGTTAACGAAAGAATACCTAAAAATTCTTTTCTTAGCAGCGACAGATGATGCCTATAAAAAAATACTAGCCATTACGTTTACCAATAAAGCGGTTAACGAAATGAAAACCCGAATTGTTTCCAGTTTGTATGAATTTTCTATAGCTACTACTTCCGAAAAGGCAATGGAGTTGCTTAAAGATATTACTGAAGAAACCAAATTGAGTGAGGCGACGATTCGCGATAAGGCCAAAGCAATCATCAAAAACATCATTCATAATTATGCGGCATTCGATATTTCAACCATCGATAAGTTTACCCATAAAGTCATCCGTACTTTTGCACAAGATTTGCATTTACCGCCTAATTTTGAAGTCTCATTAGATACCGATATTTTGCTGCAAGAAGCAATTGATTTGGTGATTTCCAAAGCGGGAGAGGATCAAAGTTTGACCCAACTCTTGATTGAATTTTCAAAAGATCGTACCGATGAAGATAAAAATTGGGATATTTCATCAGAATTATTAAAGGTAGCTCAGTTGATTACCAATGAAAACAACTCGGAGGAGATCAAAGAACTTTCTGAAAAAAGTATTGCCGATTTTGGAATCATCAAGAAAAAATTACAAGCGGCCAACACACAATTACTAGCTGATAGCCAATCGATTGCTCAAGAAGTGTTAGCACATATTGATACAAATGGTGTTTCTCGAAAGTCATTTTATTCGAGTTATGTGCCCAATTATTTAGAAAAAATAGCGGTTCAAAAATTGGCCCAAAACCAAACGGTGTTGAATTATTTGAACGGGAACAATACGTCGTATTCAAAAACGACACCCCAATCGGAAAAGGATTTTATCGATGCAAATGGAGCTCAAATAGTCGCTTCGATAGAAAAAATCAATGCATTGGCAGGGAAATTTGCATTATACAATGCGTTCCTTCAAAACATCAATCCCCTTTCTTTACTGAATACGATTTACCAAGAATTTAAAAAAATACAGGAAGAACAAAATATCGTTTCAATATCCGATTTCAATACCATTATCCATAATGAAATTCAAAACCAACCCGCACCTTTTATTTATGAGCGCTTGGGAGAAAAATACCGCCATTATTTTATTGACGAATTTCAAGACACCTCGGTCATGCAATGGCAAAATTTAATTCCTTTGATTGACAATGCCTTAGCCGGTGAAGATGCTTATGGAACCAAAGGAACCTTGATGTTGGTGGGTGATCCAAAACAAGCCATTTACCGTTGGCGTGGAGGAAAAGCCGAACAATTTATCGATTTGGCCAAAGAAATTGATTCGACAAATCCTTTTTCAAATAAGGACAAACGAACCGAACGATTGAAAACAAATTTCCGGAGTTATAGCGAAGTGATTCAGTTTAACAATGCTTTTTTTAAACATTTAGCCCAGCAATTCAAGAACGAAGATTATAAAAATTTATACGAAAACCTTTCCAGCCAAAATTGTAATTCAAAAACAGGGGGGTATGTCAATTTAACCTTTATTCAAGTGCCTGAAGAGGATGCTGAAATAGATGGTTTTGATGCCGAAAACGATACGGTTACTATAAAAGACAAGGTGTATTTGAGTCAAACCTTGCAAACCATTAAGCAATGTCTTGACCAACAATTTGAGTATAAGGATATTGTTTTGCTTACCCGAACGAAAGCTCCGGGCGTGAAATTGGCCAATTTTTTAACAGAAAATAAAATACCAATATTATCTTCTGAAACCTTATTGATTCAAAATGCTACCGAAGTCAAATTGATCATTGCTCTGTTGCGGTTTTTGAAAAATCCTAAAGAAGAAGAGGCGAAAAGTTACGTGCTGTATTATTGTGCAAAATACCTGCAATCCACAATGGAAATTCATGATTTTATTCTGGCCACAAAAAACAAAAACAGTTTAGAATTAGAACGCTATTTGCAAACGATTGGTATTCCTATTTCGTTCAACGATTGCAAGAAAAAATCACTGTATGAAACCGTTGAAACATTGGTTTCGGTTTTTCTCAAGGACAAAGTAAATACCTCCTATTTGCAATATTTCTTAGATTTAGTTTTAGAGAAAGATGTAAAATCACAGTCGAGTATTTCAGATTTCTTGGCGTATTGGGATAAAATGGGATTTCAGAAAAGCATTCCTTCACCCGAAGGTACTAATGCGGTTCGCATCATGACGATTCATAAATCCAAAGGCTTGGAATTTCCGGTTGTGATTTTTCCATTCGCAGAAGAAGATTTTTCGAAAAAAATCAAAGACAAATTATGGATTCCATTAGCAACACCCGAAATGGATCTTCCAAGAGCCTTAATAAACAACAAAAAAGAAGTTGAAAATTATGGCGCCACAGCACAAACTATTTTTCAAACTAAAAATCAGGAAGAAATATTAGATACCATTAATGTGCTATATGTAGCCTTAACTCGAGCCGAAGAACAATTGTATGTGATTTCTAATAAAAAAGTCAACCCAAAAGGAGATTTTGTAACGACTAATTTATCGTATTATTTTCTTGATTTTTTACAAAAGATTGGGCAGTATGAACCAACGAAATTTAGTTATGAATTTGGTATAGCCGAAAGAAAATCCAAACACAGTGAAGACAATAGTGTTCTGCAATCAATAGGTATTGTCGCTCAAAAAATGAAGCCCACAAAAATCAGCATTGCACAACGCGAAGCCTTAATGTGGGGTTCGGCACAACAAGATGCCATAGCTTTTGGAACAATTTTGCACGAAATCATGGCATTAATACAAACAAAAGAAACCCTTGACGGCGCTTTGCAACAAGCCCTTGAGTCGGGATTAATGCTGCTTTCACAACGGGAGGTATTTAAAAAAACCATTCAAAAAATTCTTGATCATCCCGAATTGAATGTGTTTTTTGAAACAGGGGGTAAAGTCTATAACGAACAAGCCATTCTTAAAAATGGAGCAAAAACCATCAAACCCGATCGCGTTGTACTCAAAGGGCAAGAGGCTTATTTATTAGACTATAAAACCGGCGAGAAGCACGAAAAGCATCGTACTCAAATTAATGAATATGAAATAGCATTACAAGAAATGCACTACGAAGTTGTAAAAAAAGTGCTTGTATATACAGGAGAAAATATAGAAGTAGTAACTTTGTAATCTTTAATACCATCAAAACTTAAAAGACTATGTACGGAAAAATACAACAACATTTACAGCAAGAAATAGCGACCATTCAAGAGAACGGTTTGTTTAAAAAAGAACGCATTATTACCTCACCACAAGGTGCCGAAATTACGATTTCAACAGGGGAAAAGGTATTGAATTTTTGTGCCAATAATTATTTGGGATTGTCCTCTCATCCGGAAGTAGTTCAGGCAGCAAAAGATGCTTTAGATACTCATGGATTTGGAATGTCATCGGTACGATTCATTTGCGGAACGCAAGATATCCATAAAGAATTAGAACAAAAAATAGCCCAGTTTTATGGTACGGAAGACACCATCTTGTATGCCGCAGCTTTTGATGCGAATGGAGGTGTTTTTGAACCATTATTGGGAGAAGAAGATTGCATCATTTCAGACAGTTTAAATCACGCCTCCATTATTGATGGGGTGCGTTTGTGTAAAGCGGCACGATATCGTTATGATAATAACGACATGGCCGATTTAGAGCAACAATTGATAAAAGCCACTGAAGCAGGTCACCGCTTCAAACTCATTGTGACCGATGGGGTGTTTTCAATGGACGGATTAGTTGCGCCTCTGGATAAGATTTGTGATTTAGCCGACAAATACGATGCTTTGGTAATGGTGGACGAATGTCATGCTGCAGGTTTTATTGGCGCCACAGGAAAAGGTACTTTGGAAGCGAAAGGAGTTATGGGAAGAGTCGATATCATTACGGGAACCTTAGGAAAAGCATTAGGTGGGGCCATGGGAGGGTATACCACCGCTAAAAAAGAAATTATTGAAATATTGCGCCAACGCTCGCGTCCGTATTTGTTTTCAAATTCGTTAGCGCCTTCCATTGTTGGTGCCTCTTTGAAAGTATTCGAATTATTAGAAAAAGATACGGCACTTAGGGATCAATTGGAATGGAATACCAATTATTTTAAAGCCGGATTGCGCGAGGCAGGTATTGATTTTATTGATGGCGATTCAGCGATAGTTCCCGTAATGCTGTATGATGCAAAATTAGCACAGGTAATGGCCGAGCAGTTATTGACAAAAGGGGTTTATGTTATTGGATTTTTCTTTCCGGTTGTACCAAAAGGTAAAGCACGTATTCGCGTACAATTATCCGCAGCTCACACCAAAGAGCATCTTGATAAAGCAATAAAAGCCTTTACAGAGGTGGCTCAAGAATTGAAAATTAGTAAGTAAGACATGCCATAATATTGTTTTTTTTCTTTAAAACTTTTTGAAGTTCAAAAAATATAGTACTTTTGTCGTAATTATAACGGATTGTAATTAAAAAATAACGTATGAAACAAGTAAACAAATTTTTTACAGCTGCCTTGTTGTTTGTAGGATTAGTATCTCAAGCACAGGACAGTAACAACCCATGGGCATTGTCTGTAGGGACAAATGCAGTAGATACTAGAGTTAGTGCTACTAGAAGTGGATTGAGCTTATTAGACAAACATTTCTCTCAAACTTTTGATGCTAAAGAGAATTGGAATTTCTTACCTTCAGTGTCTTACTTAAGCCTTACAAAGTATGTAGGTGATGGTTTTTCTTTTGGAGTAACAGGTTCTGCTAACAAAATCTCTAAGATGGTTAATTTTGATCCAACTTCTTCAAATGCAGATCCAAGAGGAATGGTGGTTTCAAATCCTGGAGATATTACTTTCTTCGGAGTTGACGGTATCATCAGATATAGTTTTCAAGATATCATCAAATCTAAATGGTTAGAGCCATCAGCACACATTGGAGGAGGGTATACTTTCTTCGGAGATGCTTCTGCTGGAACTGTTAATGGAGGTGTAGGAGTAACAATCTGGTTTACAGAAGGGGTTGGATTATTTTTCCAATCTTCTTACAAGCATTCTTATGATGATACAAGAACCGTTAATGTTGACGTTCCAGGATACATGCAACATGCTGCAGGTCTAACGTTCAAGTTTGGTGGTAAAGATACAGACGGTGATGGAATTTATGACAAAGAAGATTCTTGTCCAGAAGTAGCTGGTTTAGCTGCATTCAAAGGATGTCCAGATACCGATAGCGATGGAATTCAAGATGCTGCTGATTCTTGTCCAGAAGTGGCTGGTTTAGCTGAATTTAATGGATGTCCTGATACAGACGGAGACGGAATCGTTGATGCTGAAGACGCTTGTGTAGATGTAAAAGGTACAAAAATGATGAAAGGTTGTCCAGATGCTGACGGAGACGGTGTAGCTGACAAAGATGACAAATGTCCTTCAGTAAAAGGAGCTAAAGAAAACGCAGGTTGTCCTTGGCCAGATACAGATGGAGATAGCGTATTAGATAAAGACGATAAATGTCCAACAGTTGCGGGTACTGTAGCAAATAATGGTTGTCCAGAAGTTACAGCTGACACTATGAAAAAATTGAATGAATATGGTAAAACCATCTTATTCAACTCTGGAAAAGCATCGTTTCAAAAACAAGCTTTCCCAATTTTACAAGCAATGGCTGCTATCTTAAAAGAGTATCCAACGGCTAACTTCTCATTAGAAGGTCACACAGATAATACAGGATCTGATGTATTAAACCAAAAATTATCAGAAGAAAGAGCTGCTGCTGTTAAAACCTTCTTAGTTGAAAATGGTATTAATGCTTCAAGATTAACTTCTAAAGGTTTTGGTGAATCAACTCCAGTTGAATCAAACAAAACAGCTAAAGGAAAAGCGAACAATAGAAGAGTAGAAGTAAAATTAGTAAAATAATTTTTTTCTAAAATATAATAAGAAACGTCCCGATATATCGGGACGTTTTTTTATTTTTAAACCATGAAATCAAGTACTTTTTTAGACAAACTAAGCGCTACATTATTATTACTTTCGGAAAAAGAACTTTCGAATGCTACGATTATTTTGCCAAACAAAAGGGCTAAAGTATTCTTGTTAGAAAGTTTAAAAAACCAAATGATGGGCACAGCGTTTGCTCCAAACATTATAAGTATCGAAGAATTTATTCAAGAAATGGCTTGTCTTCGTACTATTGATTCCATCGAATTGCTGTTTGAATTTTACGAGGTTTATCAAGGAATTACCCCAAAAGGGCAATGTCAAAATTTTGAACAGTTTGCTACTTGGGCAACAACCGCAATTCAAGATTTTAATGAAATCGATCGCTATCTGCTTGATCCAAAAAAAGTATTTACGTATTTAGAGGCCATTGAAGCCTTAAAGCGATGGCAAGTGGAAGCCTCAAAAACAACCAAATTAATTGATAATCATTTGGAGTTTTGGGCAAAATTACCCGAATATTATGCATCATTTTATGAGCATTTAGTCAGCAAAGGGATAGGATATCAAGGCCTAATTTACCGTGAAGCCGTAAATAAACTGGAATCTTTTGCAGCTGCCACAACACATAAAATCTATTTTGCTGGGTTCAATGCCCTCAATCAAGCGGAAGAAAAAATATTCAAGTATTTGGCCAAGGAAAATTCCGCTAAAATATATTGGGATATCGATGCGGTTTTTTTAAACGATCCCCATCACGATGCAGGATTATTTATTCGGAGATATAAAAAAGAATGGAAGTCGTTTGTCCATCAGGATTTTGAATGGGTGGTAAACCATTTCAGCGAACAAAAAAACATCCAAATTATTGGGACACCCAAAAGTATTGGACAAGCAAAAATTGTAGGTACCCTTATTGAAAAAATCCAAACTACTCATCCTAATTTGGAGAAAACAGCGGTGGTATTGGGCGACGAAAACCTGCTATTGCCCGTATTATTTGGCTTACCCGATTCGGTGGATGCCTTGAACATAACAATGGGTTATCCGAGTAAAAACAACCCTGCTCAATTGTTGGTTAGTAAATTATTCAAGTTACACCACAACGCCAAACAACGCAATGATAAAAGCTATACGTTCTACTATAAAGAAGTACTTGCTATTTTAAACCATCCCTTGATTGAGCCTTATTGTCAAGCGCAAGAAGTAGTTCATGTCATCAACAGTAATAATTTTACATTTTTTTCTAGAGAAAAATTATTTCAGTTATACGCTGAAAAATATCCGAACAGCACCAATACGCTATTCGAACTTTTGTTTGCCCGTTGGGATGAAATACCTTTAATATTAGTAAACTTACGGGAAATATTGCTTCATATTAAATCGCAATTGAGCAATGACAATTCGGAAGATAAAATGGCAAAAGCTTTTTTATATTCCATTTATAATACCATTGTTAAACTTACCAATTATCAGGAGAAATACCAGCAAATTGATAGTCTTACGGCCTTACACGCCATCTATAAACAAATTGTAGAATTGGCAGAAGTGTCATTTGAAGGCGAACCCTTGTCTGGATTGCAAATAATGGGCGTGTTGGAAAGTCGGGTTTTAGATTTTGAAAATGTAATCATTACTTCGGTTAACGAGGGGAAATTTCCGGCAGGAAAATCGCAAAATTCGTTCCTACCTTATGATGTGAAAAAAGAATTGGGATTACCAACATTTAAAGAAAAAGACGCCATTTATTGTTATCACTTTTATCACTTATTGTTGCGTGCCAAGAACATATGGTTGCTCTATAATACCGATCATGAAGGTATTGATGCGGGCGAAAAAAGTCGATTCATTACCCAATTGGAAATCGAAAAACATCAGCTGCCAAACAGTACCATTTACAATGCCGTTTTACCCGAAAAAGCCTATGAACCTATGGTTATACCTAAAACAGCGGCTATTATTGAGCGACTTATTGCAATAGCTACTGATAAAGGATTTTCGCCTTCTTCCTTAACGGGTTATATTCGAAACCCCATTCAATTTTATACACAGCGCATCCTTCGCATTAATGAAGCCGAAGATGTAGAAGAAAATATTGCCGCTAATACGTTGGGAATAATTATTCACAGTGCTTTAGAAGAATTGTATACACCGTATTTGAATCAGTTTTTAGCCGTGCATCATATTGCATCTATGGAATCCAAAATTGATGCAGTAATTCTAAAATATTTTAAACAAGAGTATAAAGAAGGGGAAATCACGAAAGGAAAAAATCTCTTAGCTTTTGAAGTAGCAAAACGAAATGTTTACAATTTCCTACAAGTTGAAAAGAAAGCCATTACCGAAGATAATGATGCTGTTAAAGTTCTGCTTTTAGAAGAATCATTAAGTTGCGAAATTCAGTTGGAATCCTTCGATTTTCCAATAAAAATTGCTGGAAAAGTGGACCGAATCGAAGAGCGCAATGGCGTCATTCGTATTGTCGATTACAAAACCGGAAGAGTAGCTGCTGGGAGTTTAAAATTGAACGATATTTTTGCCCTAACTCCTGAAATTGCCAATGAAAAAATTATCCAATTACTTTGTTATGCCATGATGTTTGAAAACCATGAGTTACGCAAAAATCTAGATATCACTGCCGGAATCATTTCGTTTAAAAATATGAAGAACGGTTTTTTACCCTTTGGAATAGGGAGTGGAAAAGATGCAAATACAGTAATTACAAGTGAAATGTTGGAAGATTTTAAAGTAATTATCAAGTTGTTAATTTTAGAAATTTTTAATCCAGAAATTCCTTTTAAGGAGAAAGTATAACGGAACCACAAAGTCCAAAGCTTAGTGTTCCTAGTGCTTAAACCCTTTTCAAAAAGCCACTTAAAACCGCTAACAACTCTGCCTGATTTTCAATATGACTCATGTGACCGTCTTCAAAAGTAGTGAGTTGTACGTGTGTATCTAAGATTTGATCGCGATTTTCTTCATACAATAATACACCATCTTTTTTACCTAATATCAATTGGATTGGATAAGGGGCAAAATGGAGCATTACTTCGCGGTCTTTTCTAATTTTCATACCTTCTAATGCCGCTACTATTCCTTGAAGAGGAGTTTTTAATGCTTCTAATTTCACTTCTTCGATACTGTCTGCTAATCGTTCGCGATTGTTTTCACTAAATAAATTAGCGATGCTCATGCGAATAAACGCCGAATAATTTTGTTTTACTGCTACAATCGCTCGGTCTCTGTTGCGTTTGCGTTCGTCGCTATCGGCTCTTGATGTCGAATTTACCAATACGATACCTTTTACAGTATCGGGATACAATTCGGCAAAAGCCAGCGCTACATAACCCCCCATCGAATGCCCAATGAAAACGGCTTTTCTAATTTTCAATTCGTTCAAAACATGATGCACCACATCGGCTTGGTCTTCCATACTGTGCACATAACCCAAGCATTCGGTAGCACCATGCCCTAATAAGTCAATGGTGATGATGCGATTTTTTTTTATAAGTTCAGGCAATATGGCGTTCCACATCGACTGATTTTCCAAAAAACCATGCAATAATACAACCGCCGTCCCTTTTCCTTGATCGGTATAACAGATGGCAGTATTTTTAAAATATGTGGTTTTCATGGGGGCAAAGGTAGCGTATAAACGCAAATTCCGAAACTTCGGTACTAACGTTTTTTTTGAATACACAAAAAACGGCTCACTTTCGCAAACCGTCCTGTTTAAAATCTATAATCCGAATCTCTGAATATCCAAATTAGGTATTCATTATCGATTCAATTTCCTCAATTTCAATTGGAATATTACGCATTAAATTGAATGGGGCTCCAGAGGGTTGGATCACTACATCGTCTTCCAAACGAATACCAAAACCTTCTTTAGGAATGTAAATTCCGGGCTCTACTGTAAAGACCATATTGGCTTGCATGGGCTCGTGTAATAAGCCATAATCGTGGGTGTCTAATCCCATATGGTGGGATGTCCCGTGCATAAAATATTTTTTATAAGCTGGCCAATCCGGATTTTCATTTTGCACATCGGCTTTATCGATTAATCCCAATCCCAGCAATTCCGAAGTCATAATTTTACCTACTTCTACATGATATTGTTTCCATAAGGTACCCGGAACCAATAATTTTGTAGCTTCATTTTTTACATTTAATACAGCATTGTAAACCGCTTTTTGTCGGTCTGTAAAACGTCCCGAAACCGGAACCATTCGTGTCATGTCGCTTGAATAATTAGCATATTCGGCACCAACATCCAATAAGATCAAATCACCAGCATTACAAGACTGGTTGTTTTCAATGTAATGCAATACATTGGCATTGTTTCCCGAAGCAATAATTGGGGTATACGCAAATCCTTTCGAACGATTTCTAAGGAATTCATGTGCAAATTCAGCCTCAATTTCGTATTCCATAACACCTGGTTTTACAAAATTCAATACCCTTTTGAATCCTTTTTCTGTAATATCGCAGGCTTTTTGGATCAAAGCTAATTCTTCACTTTCTTTCACAGAACGTAAGCGTTGAAGAATTGGATTTGATTTTTCCACTTTATGTCCGGGATAGGTTTCTTTCCACCATTTTACAAATCGGGCTTCACGAGTTTCGGTTTCTATAACGGCACGATAATGTTCATTAGTGTTGATGTACATTGTATTGGCATACGCCATGATTTCTTTCAGCGTTTTGTGAAAATCTTGTAACCAAATTACCGAACGAATTCCCGATACTTCAAAGGCTCGCTCTTTGTTCAGTTTTTCACCTTCCCAAATAGCAATGTGTTCATTGGTTTCTTTTAAAAACAATATTTCTTTCAAGTGTTCATAAGGGGCATCTGGAAAAAGCAACAAAATACTTTCTTCTTGGTCTACACCCGATAAATACAAAATATCTCGATGTTGCGCAAAAGGCAAGGTACTATCGGCACTTACAGGATAAATGTCGTTTGAATTAAAAACTGCCACACTATTGGGTTGCATTTGAGCAGTAAATTTTGCTCTATTTTTAATGTATAACTGTCGGTCAATTGGATGATATTTCATGCTTTGAAAGATTGGTGATTCGTTAATATTGTATGGGGCATCTAAATTTCTAGATGGGTAAAAATATGCCTCAAAAATAAAAAGATAATCATGAAAAGATGTTAATTCCGACAGAAATTTTGTAGAAGTGCAATGATTTGGTTATTTTTCAACAAAATTTTTCAAGATGAAACAACTAGTTTGCCTTTTTTTAGTCCTTACAAATACGATTTTTGCACAAACTTCTCTATTCAATCAAGTGAAAGCTACAAATATTGGGCCTACCATTATGAGTGGAAGAGTGGTGGATCTCGCTGTAAATCCTAAAAACCCTACTGAATTTTATGTCGCCTATGCTTCAGGCGGACTTTGGTATACCCAAAACAATGGTACTTCGTTTTCGCCAGTAATGGACACTGCCAATACCATCAATTGCGGATCCGTAACGGTAGATTGGAATTCGGGAACGTTATGGGTGGGTACAGGCGAAGTCAATGCATCTCGATCTTCTTATGCAGGTATTGGGGTCTTGAAATCTTCAGACAAAGGAAAAACATGGGAGAATCTAGGATTAACCAATTCGCATCACATCAGCAGGGTTTGGGTAAACCCTAATAATACGAATGAAATAGTAGTGGGCGCTTTGGGTCATTTGTATACTACCAATAAAGAACGTGGAATTTTTAAAACAACCGATGGCGGTAAATCATGGCAACAAACCCTGTATGTCGCAGATGACACTGGAATTGTGGATCTGGCTGTGTCTAAAACCAACCCCAATGTAATGTTTGCAGCGGCTTGGCAAAAAGATAGAAAAGCGTGGCATTTTGATGGAGATGGTGAAAAATCAGGGATTTATAAAAGCGAAGATGCCGGAAATACGTGGCGCTTGGTTACAACTAAAGAAAGTGGTTTTCCTGCCAATGAAGGCGTGGGAAGAATTGGTTTGGCGTTGTTCAATGAAAAAGTAATTTATGCCGTAGTTGACAATCAAAATAAACGACCAAAAGCAGTTTCCAAAAACAAATTGACGACGATGTTGGCGACCCCTGGCGAGGTACAAGGCATTTCAAATAAAGCAGTCAATCAAGCATTAAAAGAGAGTGGCTTTAGTGAAAAATACCGTGCCGAAAACATCAAAAATTGGCTTGAAAACAACAGTTCATCACCTGCCTTAAATGCATTTTTAGATGCCAATAAAGCCCTTTTTGAAACCGAAGTCATTGGGTGTGAGGTGTATAAATCTGAAGACGGAGGGATGTCTTGGAAAAGAGCCAATACGAACTATATTGATGACATGTATTATACGTATGGCTATTATTTTGCGAACATATCGGTGGATGCAACGGATCAAAATCGACTGTATATCGGGGGGGTTCCTTTATTGTTTTCTGCAGACGGCGGAAAAACTTTTGAAGCCATTTCCAAAGAAAATGTACATGCCGATCATCATGTAACATGGATCAATCCCGAAAATCAAAATCACATTATTAATGGTAACGACGGCGGAATTAATATTTCCTATGACAACGGCGCCCATTGGGTCAAATGCAATAATGAAGCCGTGAGCCAATTGTATGCAGTCAATGTTGATGATCAAGAAAAATACAACGTTTATGGAGGCATGCAAGACAACGGTGTTTGGTTTGGGCCAAATGATTTTCAGCAAAATGTAGCTTGGCACCAAGAAGGGAAGTATCCCTATCAAGAATTGATCGGAGGCGACGGCATGCAAATCCAAATCGATCCTCGCCATCCGGATGTGGTGTATACGGGATTCCAATTTGGAAATTATTACCGCATCAATCAAAAAGAAGGGCAATTTGATTTTATTTCGCCCAAACCTGCCAAAGACGAGAAGCCTTTTCGCTTCAATTGGCAAACCCCTATTTTAGTATCCTCTCACAATCCTGATATTGTATATATGGGCTCTAATTTTTTGCACCGATCGATGAATCAAGGCAAAACTTGGGAGAAAATCTCAGGCGATCTAACTAAGGGGGCAATAGACGGGAATGTAGCTTTTGGTACACTTACCACCCTTTCGGAAAGCCCCTTGCAATTTGGTTTGCTTTATGCCGGAACAGATGATGGGAATTTACAAGTTTCTAAAGATGGCGGCGTGACATGGATTCCGTTGATTATTCCTGTGAAAACCGGAATGTCACAAAATTTATGGGTTTCAAGAGTAGTGGCTTCAGCACATAAGAAAGAACGGGTTTATTGCACATTAAATGGCTATCGCAATGATAATTTTGAAAGTTTTGTTTTTGTTTCAGAAGATTTTGGAGCCCAATGGACGCCCATTTCAAACGGATTAACTCAGGCTGTAAATGTGCTAGTTGAAGATGTTGTAAACGAAAATATTTTATTCGTTGGAACCGACAACGGTTTGTTCATTTCCTTGGATAAGGGCGCTACTTGGCAAGATTTTTCTTGCGGAATGCCAAAAGTTGCTGTGCATGATGTAAAGATACAGCCACGAGCCAAAGA
>JAGNZI010000002.1:0-4210 GCA_017984495.1 Flavobacterium sp. | reverse complement strand
TTATCATAGAAAATTGAGGTCAGTTGGAACGGATCCGATTTTTAACGTAGTACGACGACAATAGGGTATTTTAAAATGAATTGATTTTACAACAGGCTGCCTGTCAAAAAATCAACGTGTTAGGGTGAGATAGCGCTTAATTTTCAAGAAATTTAGCAATTAATTTCGCTAAAATGATATACACACTAAGTGTTATTGGACTTAACTGACTGATATTCAACAGTCGTTAAATTATTTTAAATTCATTATAAATTACAGCTAAAAGGTTGTAGTTAATTTCAAATAGCTGTATTTTTGTTTTGATTTTTTTAAAACTATTACAATCAAATAAAACTATGGCAAAATCAGCACTTTTAAAGTCATCTATCGCAAAAAAATATTGGATGGCTCTTACAGGTTTATTTTTATGCTTGTTTTTGGCGGGTCACTTAGCAGGAAATCTTCAATTGCTTGTTCCAAACAATGCTTTGAATTTTAATCAGTATGCGTTATTTATGACTTCCAATCCGGCAGTAAAATTACTTTCTTACTTAACGTACATTTCTATTTTATTCCACGCTATCGATGGAATTGCTTTAACGGTTCAAAACAAAAAAGCGCGTCCAGTGGGTTACGCAAAAACAGATGGTTCTTCCAGTAGTTTAGCGTCAAGAAACATGGCTGTTTTAGGAACAATTATTTTAGTGTTTATTGCCACACACATGGTTAATTTTTGGGCAAAAATGCATTTTGATAAGAACATGCCTTTGATGACCAAAACGATTGAAGTGCAAGGTCAAAAACAAAAATTTTATGTTGGAACACAAGTTGGGCAGTATTTCCCAGTGGAACAAGTAGGTAAAGAAGGCGATAAAACTGCTCAAGGAGAGATGCCAAAACAATTGGTTATCAAAAATAGAACCGAGTTATATTTTAGTCAAGCCGATGTTAAAACAGCCGATCTTTACAAAGATTTATACAAACTTACGATCGACTTTTTTAAAGATGCTAAATATGGATTGTATTTTACGATTGGGTATGTCTTAGCCATGTTTGCCTTAGCATTTCATTTATGGCATGGTTTTCAAAGTGCTTTCCAATCTTTGGGCGTGAACAGTTCAAAATTAACTCCGGTGATTAAGTTTTTCGGAAGAGCATTTGCAATTGTAGTACCACTATTGTTTGCAATTATTCCAGTTATCTTACACTTTAAAAAATAATCAACATCAGTATATATTATGAAGTTAGATTCTAAAATACCAGCGGGTCCATTAAAAGACAAATGGACCGATCATAAAAACCATTTGAAACTAGTTGCACCCAATAACCGACCAAAAATCGATATTATTGTAGTTGGGACAGGTTTAGCAGGGGCTTCGGCTGCTGCCTCTTTAGGAGAAATGGGATACAATGTAAAAGCATTTTGTTTTCAAGATTCTCCACGACGTGCGCATTCAATTGCTGCTCAAGGAGGGATTAATGCCGCAAAAAATTACCAAAATGATGGTGACAGTGTGTACCGTCTTTTCTACGATACGATTAAAGGAGGTGACTACCGTGCGCGTGAAGCAAATGTGCATCGTTTAGCCGAAGTTTCAGGAAATATCATTGACCAGTGTGTAGCACAAGGTGTTCCTTTTGCTCGTGAATATGGGGGAATGTTAGACAACCGTTCATTTGGTGGAACGCAAGTACAACGTACGTTCTACGCAGCCGGACAAACCGGACAACAATTATTATTAGGCGCATACTCTGCTTTATCGAGACAAATCGGATTAGGTCGTGTAAAAATGTACAACCGTCACGAAATGTTAGACTTAGTTAAAGTAGATGGAAAAGCAAGAGGAATTATCGCTCGTAACTTAGTAACAGGTGCCATTGAAAGACATTCGGCTCATGCTGTGGTTATTGCTTCTGGAGGGTATGGAAACGTATATTTCCTTTCTACAAACGCCATGGGAAGTAACGTAACAGCTGCATGGAAAGTACACAAACAAGGGGCTTTATTTGCAAATCCTTGTTATGTGCAAATTCACCCAACTTGTATTCCAGTTCATGGAACCAATCAGGCGAAATTAACCTTGATGTCGGAATCATTACGTAACTCGGGACGTATTTGGGTGCCTAAAACAAAAGAAGACGCAGCTGCTGTAAGAGAAGGCAGATTAAAACCTGCCGATATTGCTGAAGCAGACAGAGATTATTATTTAGAAAGAAAATACCCTTCTTTTGGAAACTTAGCGCCAAGAGATATTTCCTCAAGAGCAGCTAAAGAGGTGTGTGATGAAGGAAGAGGGATTGAATCAAACGATACTAATGAAGGTGTTTTCTTAGATTTCTCAACTGAAATACAAACAAAAGGGAAACAAGCGGCCTATGCTAAAGGAAACCACAACCCAACGGCTGAAGAGATTACGGCATACGGGAAGCAATGGTTAAAAGAAAAATACGGTAATTTATTTACCATGTATCAAAAAATTACCGATGAAAATCCATACGAAACACCGATGAAAATTTATCCAGCGGTACATTACACTATGGGTGGAGTATGGGTAGATTATAACTTACAATCTTCGATTCCAGGCTGTTTTGTTGCCGGTGAGGCGAACTTCTCGGATCACGGCGCTAACCGTTTAGGGGCTTCTGCCTTAATGCAAGGTTTGGCCGACGGTTATTTCGTATTGCCATACACCATTTCAAATTACTTGGCGGATGAAATCAGAACGGGTAAAATCGCAACTGATGCACCTGAATTTGAAGAAGCTGAAGCACGAGTTAAAGATTCAATCAGTAAATTTTTGAACAATAACGGTTCAAAATCCGTAGATTATTTCCACAAAAAATTAGGTTTGATCATGTGGAATAAAGTGGGTATGGGTAGAAATGAAAAAGGATTAACAGAAGCAATCGCTGAAATTGCCCAATTGAAAGAAGATTTTTACCGCGATGTAAATGTTCCAGGAAGTAACGAAGAGTTGAATCCTCAATTAGAAAAAGCACTAAGAGTTGCCGATTTAATTGATTTGGGTCAATTGATGGCGATGGATGCTTTACAACGTAAAGAATCTTGTGGAGGTCATTTCCGTGAAGAATACCAAGATGCTGAAGGCGAAACACTTCGTGATGATGAAAACTTCTCTTTTGTGGGAGCTTGGGAATACAAAGGGGATGATATTACAAAAGAAGAACTTCATAAAGAAGAATTGAAATACGAGTTTATAAAAATAGCAGCTAGAAATTACAAATAAAATAGTATGAGTGCAGCAAAAAATATCAATATAAACCTTAAAATTTGGCGTCAAAAAAATGCCAATTCAAAAGGGAGCATGGAAACTTATAAATTAGATAATGTTTCTACTGCAAGTTCGTTTTTGGAAATGTTAGACCAATTGAACGAACAATTAATAAACGAAAATATAGAACCAGTAGCTTTTGATCACGATTGTCGTGAGGGAATTTGTGGGATGTGTTCTTTATATATTAACGGACGTGCTCACGGACCAGATACCGGAATTACGACTTGTCAGTTGCACATGAGAATGTTCAACAACGGTGATACCATTTACATCGAACCATGGAGAAGTAAAGCATTTCCTGTAATTAAGGATTTAGTGGTAGATAGAAGTGCTTTCGATAGAATTCAGCAAGCAGGTGGTTTCGTATCGGTAAATACTTCAGGGAATACCATTGATGCAAACTCCATTCCCGTTCCTAAAGATGATGCAGACAAAGCATTTGAAGCAGCAGCTTGTATTGGATGTGGTGCGTGTGTAGCAACGTGTAAAAACGGTTCGGCCATGTTATTTGTGGGTGCTAAAGTATCACAATATGCATTATTACCTCAAGGTAAAGTAGAGGCTACCAATCGTGTATTGAACATGGTGCGTCAAATGGACGAAGAAGGATTTGGAAATTGTACCAATACGGGTGCTTGCGAAATCGAATGTCCAAAAGGAATTTCGTTAGAAAACATCGCTCGTATGAACAGAGAATTTTTAAAAGCTTCTGTGAAATAATATTATTTTGTCTTCCTGACAAATTAAAAATCAAAAACGCATTCATTTATTTGGGTGCGTTTTTTTTGTACATTTACGGAAAATATAGTTATGAAAATTGCTTTTTTTCAGTCCGAATTAACTTGGGAAAACCCTGCTGAGAACCGAAAAAATATCGAACGTTATTTTCGCAACACGCCGCAGGCTATCGATTTGTTTGTGTTGCCCGAGATGTT
>JAGNZI010000087.1 GCA_017984495.1 Flavobacterium sp. | reverse complement strand
CCGGGAGGTCCTTCACGTCCGTCAACGCCATCATTACCTGGAGGTCCTTCACTCCCAAATAAGGAAACGCCAGCTGGCCAAGTGCCGTTCGCTTTTGGTCCGAATAACATTACTCTTGAGGTATTGATGTAAAAATCTTCATCGGAACCTACAGCGTCGGTTGGATCGGTTGTGCCATTAAGTACGGCTGCCCCTTTCAATACATTATACCAAGAACTCCCCCCATAAAATTGAGGCTGACCTTGCGAACCACAATTGGTACAATAGATCATTAAGCCCACGGCAGGTGTAGCTATGGCATCGCGCTGGGCTTGGGTTAAACGCGGGACCAACAACCCTTTTGTGGTCGATGTAATATCCAAAGCTGCAGAAGCTGCTGGTGTTGTGGTGCCTATACCTACTTGAGCAAAAGCAGTATGACTCCAAATACTAATTACTAGCGATAAAATAATTGTTCTCATGAGATTATTGTTTTTGAATACAACGGTATCCTTTTGATGTTTTTTTTTAAAATTTTTTAAAGCTACTAAAATAATTCCAATTGGTAAAAAAAGAAAACCAATAACTCGTGCTGTGCTAATTCCTTAAATTGTTTCTCAATTCAAAGAAATACCCGATATTTGGCAACGCAATCATCAAAAAAAAATTAGCGTTAGTTTAATGTTTTTCAACTCCTTATCATTTGCCCTATTTTTACCCATCGTATTTATACTGTATTGGTTGGTGTTCCCTAAAAACAAAACCACACAAAATGCTGTACTGATTGTAGCGAGCTATTATTTTTATTCCTGTTGGGATTGGCGGTTTTTGTTTTTATTGGTGTTTTCTACTTTACTCGATTACGTGAGCGCCATCATGATGGAAAACAGCACGACCTCAAAAAAGCGAACGTTTTGGTTGTGGTTGACGATTGGAATTAACTTAGGCTTTTTAGGTGTCTTCAAATATTACGATTTCTTTGCGCAATCTTTTGCCGATTTGTTGAGCGGTTTCGGATTTGAAACGAATCCGGTTTTATTGCAATTGATTCTTCCTGTGGGTATATCCTTTTATACCTTTCACGGTTTGTCTTATGTGATTGATATTTATTATAAAAGAATCACCGCCGAACGCAATTTTGTCGACTATTCGTTATTCGTAAGTTACTTTCCGCTTTTAGTAGCCGGACCCATAGAAAGAGCCACCCATTTATTACCACAAGTAAAAATAAAACGCGATTTTAACTTTGAAAAAGCCAAAGAAGGCAGCTATCAAATCCTTTGGGGGTTGGTCAAAAAAGTAGTGATTGCAGACAGTTGTGCCACCTATGCGAATGCTATTTTTGATCATTATGAATCAATGAATTCGTTGTCATTAATTTTAGGGGCTGTGTACTTTGCCTTTCAAATTTATGGTGATTTTTCAGGGTATTCTGATATCGCATTGGGAACTTCCAAATTATTCGGAATCGATTTGTTGAAAAATTTCAATTACCCTTATTTTTCGAGGGATATTGCCGAATTTTGGCGGCGTTGGCACATTTCTTTGTCTTCGTGGTTCCGCGATTATTTGTACATTCCGTTAGGCGGAAGTCAAGGCGGCCTGTGGATGAAAGTGCGAAACACATTCATCATCTTCTTGGTCAGTGGGTTTTGGCATGGAGCCAACTGGACGTTTATTGTTTGGGGATTACTAAATGCGATTTACTTCTTGCCTTTGTTACTACAAAATAAGAACCGTTCCAACATGGGCGAAATCGAAATGAATTGGAATGTAAGTAGCGTAAAAACCTTTTTTAGTATTTTAGGTACATTTGCATTAACTTCAATTGCTTGGATTTTCTTTAGAGCCAAATCCATTTCAGAAGCAACGGGGTATATCCAAAGAATGCTAACCGATTGTCAATTTGATTCGCAGTATTTGAGCAACCAACGATACAACTACGAACTACTGCTTTTAGTACTGGTTTTTGTCATGGTCGAATGGTACAATCGCTTAAAAGTAGAACCTTTATCGGGAAAAGCAAGTTGGATTAAAGTAGCTTTAGCCCTTATGGCGTTGCTGGCGTTAGGAGTGTATTCCGATTATAAAGAATTTATTTATTTCCAATTCTAATGAAACCATTTTTTGTCTTTATCGGAAAAATTTTGCTGGTGCTTTTGCTTTCTGCTTTTGCATTGGATTTTATGTATACCACTGTTTTTGGTCAATCTGAAACGCGAAATAAGGTTGAAAATGTCATCCATTTGAAACCCCAAAACTATGATGTAATCATTTTAGGAACCTCAAGAGCGAATAATCATTTTGTGCCGGAATTGTTTGAAAAAAAAGGGCTAAAAACCTTTAATTATGGGATGAGCGGTTCGCATTTGTTTGAAACATCATTGCTGTTGAAATTAATGGTAGCTCGCGGCTGGAAAATAAAAAACGTTATTGTGGAAACCGACTTAAATCTTTCTAACGAAAAACGCGATGATGGTACTTTTGGACGTTTTATGCCGTTCCTACACCAATCCAAAATCATTACCGATCATTTTAAAAAGGAAGCCGATTTTACGGAATTATATTATGTGCCCTTTTATCGTTACCTCCAATTTGATGAGAAAATCGGATTTCGAGCTTGGTATAAAACGTTGGTGAACGAACCGACGAATGTGATGCACAATCAAGGGTATTATCCTTTAGGGCATAATCCAAAGGCCAACATGAAAAACAATATTGAAAACTTAAAACCTTTGCGCAACCGCTATTTCGAAGAAATCAAACAAATTTGTAAAGCTAATGGTATTCATTTGATAGCCGTAACCACGCCTATGTGTTC
>JAGNZI010000019.1 GCA_017984495.1 Flavobacterium sp. | reverse complement strand
ATTTTTGGAACGGAAGGATTTAATAGTCCGGCAACTATTTCCTTTTTAGCACCTGCTTTTGATGCCGCCTGTCAATACAATTCGACCCGAATGAAAGCGGTAGAAATTATTGTTGCTATGGTTGATGTATTAGAATCGTATTTACCCCATCAAATTGGGCGATTTGACGACGCTTATAATGTGAATTGTACGGGTGATTATTTTACCACCCAACAAACACCTACAATTCTATTTGAAGCCGGACATTATCCAAATGATTACAACAGAGATGAAAGTAGAAAGTTTGTTTTTATCGCATTAGTTGCTTCGTTTATGAAGCAAAACGAAAACGTTGTAGTTGATAACGATTTGACTAAATATTTGAGAATTCCTCAAAATAATAAATGTTTTTTCGATATTATCTATAGAAATATCAAAATTATTGATAATAATGTTGAAAAAATAATTAACTTTGCTGCTCAATATCGTGAAGAGGTAATTGCAGGTAAAGTAAAATTTCGAGCGGTTATTTCTAAAATTTCTGATTTAGACCATTATTTTGGACATGTTGAATACGATTGTGAATCATTGCTTTTTTCATCCAATGGGAAACCCTATCCAATATTAGGAGAAGAAGCTACGTTTGATCTCAATAATTCTATACAATTCAACAACGGATTAAAAATAATTTAATAAATTTGTTTCGATATTGATAATAAGTCAATAATTTAACATTTATTACAAGCGCTATGAGCAAGTTTCGTTTAGATGAAGTAGATCATCAAATTTTAGACATGTTAATTGATAACACCAGAGTTCCTTTTACAGATATCGCTAAGAAATTGTTAATTTCTGCTGGGACCGTACATGTTAGAGTTAAGAAGATGGAAGATGCAGGAATTATTCAAGGCTCTTCTCTTACCTTAGACTATGAGAAATTAGGCTATTCCTTTATTGCATATGTAGGTGTGTTTTTGCACAATACCTCTCAAACTAAATTTGTTTTGGAGCGAATCAATCAAATTCCATATGTAACAGTTGCACATGTAACAACAGGTAAGTTTAATATTTTTTGCAAGATTAGAGCTAAAGATACAAAACATGCTAAAGAAGTAATCTTCATGATCGATGATATTGAAGGAGTATACAGAACTGAAACCATGATTTCTTTAGAGGAAAGTATCAACGACAAAAAGCGATTGATGCATACTATTTTTAAAGAACTTTAATATGTTAAGCCTCTTATTGAGGCTTTTTTTATACGTATAGAACGATGAAAAATCTACATGCAAACGAATATGTTCCCTACCAGATGAATTATATTAAATTGGTTTCGGAACAAAATATTGTAAAGGGATTGAAGGATCAAAAAGCGGAAATGCTTCATTTCTTTGGTTCGATTCCGGTTTTTAAACAAGAATTTAGATACGAAGAGGGTAAATGGACGATAAAAGATTTGCTTTTGCATTTAATTGATGCCGAACGGGTTTTTACATACAGGGCTTTGCGCATAAGCAGAAATGATGCTACAGCTTTACCTGGTTTTGATGAAAACGATTTTGTACTGGCGGCAAATGCAAACGAAAGAACCTATGAAAGTTTATTAGAAGAATATGCAATCGTAAGAGATGCAACAATAAGTTTGTTTTCTTCGTTTTCCGAATCAGATGTATTAAAATTGGGAACGGCTTCAAATGCAAGTGTGTCTGTTAGAGGAATTGGGTATTGTATTTTAGGACACGAATTACACCACAAGCAAATAATTATAGAACGGTATTTATAACTAAAAAGGGAATTCAATCGAATTCCCTTTTTTATTGTTAATCTTCTTCTTCTGTGTCTTCTATATCTTCAGCATCATTAGTACCTTCCTCTTCATCGGTATCGTCTTCGTCTTCGATGTCTAACTCTTTAAGACCAACGATTTTATCTACGACCACTTCTTCGGTTATGATATCATCTTCATCATAATTTTCAATACGATCAGACAACTTAGTACTTACTTTAACTAAAAAAATAGTATCCGATGTGCGTACTTCAACAGCTTCAACTGTTTCATTTTTGGCGTTTTTAAATCGAATGATATCCGAATCATCATAGCCATCTGGAAATTTCTCAACTAGTAGGGTTAAGATTTCATTTGTTAATTTTGCGTAATCAACAATAACTCTTTTCATTGGGTAGTTTTTAATCTTGTATTTTCGTCAAATGTAATATCCTTAACTTATATTTTCAAGTAATTTGAAATATTTTTTTTTATTTTTTTTACCAGCCTAAAATATAAGCAAACATTAAGGGTGCAACTATCGTAGCGTCAGACTCTACAATGTATTTTGGCGTATGAATATCTAATTTACCCCACGTAATTTTTTCGTTTGGAACGGCCCCAGAATAAGATCCATAACTTGTTGTGGAATCTGAAATTTGACAAAAATAACTCCAAAAAGGCACATCGTGCATTTCCATATCTTGATACAACATTGGAACTACGCAAATTGGGAAGTCACCCGCAATTCCTCCTCCAATTTGAAAAAAGCCAATTCCTTTACCGGCACAGTTTTTAGGATACCAATCGGCCAACCACATCATGTATTCAATTCCGCTTTTCATCGTTGTGGGTTTGAATTCCCCTTTGATGCAATACGACGAAAAGATATTCCCCATCGTACTGTCTTCCCATCCTGGAACTACAATTGGTAAATTCTTTTCGGCAGCTGCTACCATCCATGAATCGGCAGGATCAATTTCGTAATATTGTTTCAATACGCCCGAATTGATCATTTGGTACATAAATTCATGCGGAAAGTAACGCTCACCTTTTGAATCGGCATTGTTCCAAATATCAAACAAATGCGATTGCAATCTTCTAAAAGCTTCTTCTTCAGGTATGCAGGTATCTGTTACTCGATTGTAATGATTTTCTAATAAATCCCATTCTTCTTGCGGACTCAAGTCTCTATAATTGGGAACTCTTTTGTAGGAATTGTGTGCCACTAAATTCATGATGTCTTCTTCCAAATTGGCACCCGTACATGAAATAATGTGTACTTTATCTTGACGAATCATTTCGGCTAATGATTTTCCTAACTCGGCCGTACTCATAGCACCCGCTAGTGTAATCATCATTTTTCCATTGTCTAATAAATGCTCTTCATATCCTTTTGCAGCATCTACTAACGCAGCAGAATTAAAATGTAAGTAATGTTTTTCAATAAACTGACTAATTGGTCCTTTGCTCATTATTTCGGTTTTTATTTTTCTTTATTTTTGTTGTATCCTAATATTTCTAATACTTCTTCTGCTTTTTGCTGTTCTGAAAAAACTTCTGTCGCAATAATACCATTCTTATCTTTATCGATTAAAATGTGTTTTGGTTGGGGTAAAATGCAATGGTGTAAACCTCCAAATCCTCCTATCGTTTCTTGGTAAGCTCCTGTATTAAAGAAACCAATGTAAAGAGGTTTTTCTTTGTTGTATTTTGGTAAATAAACCGCATTCATGTGTTGTTCGGAATTGTAATAATCGTCACCATCACACGTTAATCCACCTAGTAGTACTCTTTCATAGGTGTCGTTCCAACGGTTGACAGCCATCATTACAAAACGCTTGTTGATTGCCCAAGTGTCGGGTAAAGTAGTAATGAATGAAGAATCGATCATGTTCCAATTTTCTCTGTCGTTTTGTTTCTTTTGATACAAAACTTGGTATAAAGCACCACCTGATTCTCCTACAGTGAAAGAGCCAAATTCGGTAAAAATATGAGGCACAGCTACTTCAGCATCATCACAGGCAATTTTGATCTGATTTAAAATTTCGTCTACCATATATTGGTAATCGTAATCAAATGCCAATGAGTTTTTAATTGGGAAACCACCACCAATATTTAAACTATCTAATGAAGGACATTCTTTTTTCAAAGCAATGTACACTTTCATACATTTTAATAATTCGTTCCAATAGTAAGCAGTATCACGAATACCAGCATTGATAAAAAAGTGCAACATTTTTAATTCCACTTTCTTATTTTCAGCAATTTGCTTTCTATAAAAGGGTAAAATATCTTTATATCCGATTCCTAAACGTGACGTATAGAACTCAAATTTTGGTTCTTCTTCAGCTGCAATACGAATTCCAATTTTAAATTTTCCTTCAATTTGCTCTTGTAACAAATCCAGTTCCTCAAAATTATCGATTACTGGAATGGTATTTTTATGGCCGTTATTGATTATTCGGGCAATGTTGGTTACATATTGATCGCGCTTGAAACCATTACAAACAATAAAAGTGTTTTTATTGATTTTGCCTTGTTCCATCAAATTTTCTACAATGTTTATATCAAAAGCAGAAGAAGTTTCAATGTGTATGTTGTTCTTCAAAGCTTCATTTAAGATAAACTCAAAGTGCGAACTTTTGGTACAATAACAATAGTAGTATTTGGCATCATAATCGTGCTTTTCCATGGCGTTTCTAAACCACATTTTAGCCTTATTGATGTTTTGAGAAATCTTAGGCAAATAGGTGAATTTTAGTGGCGTACCATATTGTTCGACTAATTTCATCAGGTCGATACCGTGAAATTGTAAGTTGTCTTTATTTAATGTAAACTCTTCTTGTGGAAAATAAAAAGTTTGATTGATTAAGTCGTAATATTTTGTATTCATTTTGAGCTATTCGTTTTAAAAAATTATGAATTAAATTGAAACTAATTTCTTCATAATTTTCAAACTCTAAGATTGGCAAAACGAATGGAAAGATTTTCTCCAAACGCTTTTGAAGATTGAAATAGATCTATGCAACGAAATGAAAAGGTGAAGCGAGCAGTAATAGAGCGGCTAGCACTTCTATTATTGCTTAATTGCTTGCGAAACGTATTGTTTTTATTTTCTTTCATTAGGGCAAAGTTAAAAAATAAAATAGCTAAAAATGAAAAGTTACTTTAAAAAATAATTTAGCTGTGATAATCTTCAAAAGCTTTGTAAATCAATGATTTATCAATCTTTTGATTGATGGTTGCATGTCCAATTTTTTCCAACAGTACAAATTGGATCTCACCAAAGGCATTTTTTTTATCAAATTGCAGGAATTCAATGATAGTTTCAATGGCTTCATTTGAAAATGAAATCCGCTCAAAAGTCTCATTGATGATGTATTTTATTTCTTGATATTCTTCTTGAGAAAGCCCATTTTGTTCTTTCGAAAGGTAGCTTTCTAAAATCATTCCAGCAGCTACAGCTTCTCCATGAAGCAATGTTTTTTTGCTATTTTCTGACAGGAAATAACTTTCAATTGCGTGCCCCAACGTATGTCCGAAGTTCAATGTTTTTCGAACATTTAATTCGTTTATATCTTGCAATACAATTTCGTTTTTTATTTGAATCGACCGATGAATTAAATCATCCAAATGTTCTGTATTTAAATTCGTTAGATTTTTAAATTTATTCCAATATGCAGCATCAAAAATCAAACCATGTTTTAACATTTCTGCCAATCCTGATCGCATTTCTTGAGCAGGAAGTGTGGTTAAAAATTGGGTATCGATCACTACTGCTTTGGGTTCGCTGATGCGTCCAATTTGATTTTTTAAATGATCCAAATCGACACCATTTTTTCCGCCAATAGCAGCATCAACCATACCTAATAAAGTAGTAGGAATGGTAATAAAATCAATACCTCTTTTAAAAGTGCAAGCCACAAATCCACCCAAATCAGAAATTACACCGCCGCCCAAATTGAGTAGAATACTCTTGCGATCAGCTCCTAATTCCGATAAGGCACCCCAAACTTCCGTACAGGTAGCAATATTTTTGTGTAGTTCTCCAGCTTCTAATTCGATGATTTCAATTTCGATTTCGGTTGCCAAATTGCTCAAAAAATAGGGCAAACAATATTGAGACGTATTTTCATCAACTAAAATAAAAATTTTTGAATATTGTGTGGGAAGGAGTATTGCTGCTAGGTTTTCATATCCTGAAGCTCCAAATAAAACATCGTAATTTGTTCCTGAAATTGTTTGCATAGGAAAGCTTGAATTTTATTGCAAAATAAGGTAATTTTTATTTATAATTCGTAAAATCCGATGTATATTTGTGTCACTTTTTATCAAAATATCATGAACAAATTATTTGACAATACTCAAGTTGCTTTTTCTTTAAAGAGTGATACTGAGCTAAAAAGAGCCTATTTTTTATTTAATATGATTGGGAATCGGTCATTAGTTAAAATAGGAACTGCAGCTACCCATTTTGCATTGAAAGCTCATTTGCCTGTAGAAGGCTTGATTCGCGCTACTGTTTTTGATCATTTTTGTGGGGGTGTGAATGAAATTGACTGCTTAAAAGTAGTCGATAAATTGTTTACGAAGGGTGTGTCTTCGGTTTTGGATTATTCTGTAGAAGGAAAAGAAGAGGAAACACAGTTTGACGCTGCTTTGGCGATGACTTTGAAAACCATAGAATTTGCTAAAGAACGCGAAGCAATTCCATTTGCCGTGTTTAAACCTACAGGTTTCGGTCGCATTGATTTATACGAAAAAGTAGGAGAGAATGCAGTTTTAACTGCCGCTGAGCAAGACGAATGGCAACGCGTTATTAATCGATTTGATACAGCCTGTAAAGCTGCTTTTGAGAAAGATGTGTTGTTGTTAATTGATGCGGAAGAAAGTTGGATGCAAGATGCTGCAGATGCTATTGTAACCGATATGATGCGAAAATACAACCAACAAAAAGCAATTGTTTTCAATACGTTGCAAATGTACCGTTGGGACCGATTGGATTATTTGAAACAACTGCATGAACAAGCTAAAATTGAAGGGTTTCATATCGGAATGAAATTGGTGCGTGGAGCATATATGGAAAAGGAAAACGATCGCGCTGCAGCTAAAGGATTGCAATCACCAATTTGTGTTTCAAAAGAAGCTACCGATATTAATTACGATGCGGCGGTTTTGTATATGGTTGAACACCTGAATCAAATGGCAATTTTTGCAGGAACGCATAACGAGGAAAGTTCTTATAAATTGATGCAAATGCTTGACGAAAAGGGAATTGCAAAAGAGGACAAACGCATCTTCTTTGGTCAATTGTTAGGAATGAGTGACAATATTAGTTTTAATTTAGCGGCTAATCATTACAATGTTGCCAAATACTTGCCTTTTGGTCCAGTACGCGATGTGATGCCTTATTTGATTCGTAGAGCTGAAGAAAATACTTCTGTAGCCGGACAAACCAGCAGAGAGCTTACGTTAATAAAAAAAGAGAAAGCGCGTAGAAAGTTGTAATCACATTATTTATGAAAAAAATTTCATTTCTAATTTTATTTATTGCCTCTTGTGTTTTTTCTCAAAAAAACACTGGAATTGATTCTGTGAGTCATAAAATAGAAATGTTATTTCCTGGAGGCAAAACCAAAGCATTGGTATTGAGTTATGATGATGGAACCATTCACGATAGGAGATTGGTACAACTCATGAACAAATACCAACTTATTGGTACGTTTCATTTGAATTCTAATAAGTTAAATACCGTTACTCCTTTTAATTATTTGAATAAAACAGAAATTAAAAGCTTATATAAAGGGCATGAGGTTTCAGTTCATACGGCTAATCATCCAAATTTACCTGATATTTCAAAAAATGAAGTTGTAAATGAAATAGTTGAAGATAGGATAGAGCTCGAGCGATTAATGGGGTATTCGGTGAGAGGAATGTCTTATCCCTTTGGCAACACAAATGATCTTGTTGTTGAAACGATTTCCGAATTAGGAATTGAATATGCTCGTACAGTGAGTGATACGTATCAATTTAATATTCCAAGTGATTTTTTGAGATGGCATCCAACAATTCATCAGTTTGCAAAAGCCTATTGGGAACCTAACCAACCCGAAAAAGACAGTAAAGAGCTGGATGCTTTTTATAAAGTAATTTCAGAATTTTTAGCAACTCATGAGCTTGCAGTCTTGGATATTTGGGGACACAGCTGGGAAATGGGCAATAATGATGATAAATGGAATGAGACTGAAAAGTTTTTTGCTTTATTATCCAACCATTCTACTGTTTATTATACCAAGCAAATTGATTTGGTTGATTATATTAATGCTTTTAAAAATTTAAAATTTTCACTCGACAAAAAAATAGTAACGAATTTGAGTTCTTTTGAAATCTATTTTAAGATGGGTGCTAAAATAAAAAGTGTATTACCCGGTAAAACTATTTATTTGAAATAAAAAAATCCTACATTTCTGTAGGATTTAAATTGGTGGGCGATGAGGGGTTCGAACCCCCGACCCCCTCGGTGTAAACGAGGTGCTCTGAACCAGCTGAGCTAATCGCCCCAATACATGCGATACATTGCTGTATTGCGAGTGCAAATATACACCGATAATTTATTTCTACAAGTGATTTGCTAAAAAAATTACTTTTTTTCGATCTTTTCCAACAGTACTCGTTCTGTATAATTGACCATTGTAATGGTAATCTCTTCATTTTTAGAAGTTTTACCTTCGATAATATAAATTTTACCTTTTCGGTACGGTTCGTTACTTTTTCCAAAATCAACATCACCATAGGTCAAACTATTTCTAATATCTTCAAGTGTAACCCATTTTTCATTCAAAGATTGTTGTGCAAGCGAATCAATGGTTAAGGATTTACTTCGCAAATCTTTCAACACGCGGCAATTGGGTAAATAGCAAAATTCGACACCACGATCGGTTGCTTTTGCTTTTAAAAACCACATGACAAAAACACCTCCCAGGAATAATCCAAAAATATAATACGCCAAACGAAACTGAAATTTCATACCTAATAATTTTGTGCAAATTTAGTATAAATTACACTTATAATTACACTTGAGGTGGGAGAATTAACGAAATTAAAAAACAATTAAATTGATGTCTCTATGTTCTAAATTAAACCAATCTGCGATAGCTTTGTTGGTCAATAAACCATGGTAGCTATAAATACCGTGTTTCAGTCCTCTATTGCATCGAATCGCACTTTCAATACCTCCATCTTCAGCGATTTGCAATAAGAAAGGTGAAATAATATTACTTATGGACATGGAAGCTGTTTTGGAATAGCGGGACGGAATATTAGGCACACAATAATGAATTACACCATTTTTAATAAAGGTTGGTTTTTCATGGGTAGTTACTTCAGAAGTTTCAAAACACCCCCCAGTATCAATACTTACATCCACAATTACGGCACCTTTTTTCATGTGTTCAACCATGGTTTCGGTAACGACAATTGGTGCCCGATTTTTTCCTTTCATAGCGCCAATTGCTACATCACAACGCCGCAATGCTTTAAGTAAGGATTTGTCTTGTATAGTCGATGTGAAAATGCGTTGATTTAATGTATTTTGTAAACGGCGTAATTTGGTAATCGAATTATCAAATACTTCGACATTTGCCCCAAGACCTATTGCCGTTCTTGCGGCATATTCAGCAACGGTACCTGCACCAATGATGACAACTTTTGTAGGTGGAACTCCAGTAATGTTACCAAATAACAATCCTTTACCAATATTTTCACCAATCATCAATTCGGATGCAATTAGGATCGAAGCCGTTCCAGCAATTTCGGAGAGTGATTTTACCGCTGGGTAGGAACCGTCTTCGTCTTTTATAAATTCAAAAGCTAAAGCGGTAATGCGCTTAGCAGCCAATGCTTCAAAATAATCTTTCTTTTGAGTTTTTAATTGTATTGCGGAAATTACGATGGTTTGCGGATGCATGATTTCAATCTCTGCTAGCGTAGGGGGCTCCACTTTTAAAATCATAGGACACGCCAATACTTTTTTGGTGTCTTGGGTAATTTCAGCACCAGCTTCACTATATTCTTGGTCGGAATAACTTGAACTTTCACCAGATCCCGCTTCAATCATAACGCGATGTCCATGAGAAACCAAAGAAGAAACAGCATCTGGAGTCAAACAGATGCGACGTTCTTGATAAGAGGTTTCTTTAGGAATGCCAATAAATAATTCACTTTTGTGTCGAGCTACTTCTAATTTTTCTTCTTGAGGAAGTAATTGCGCTGTTGAAAAAGGACTATAAATTGCCATGAGATTTGATTTTAAAGGGGCAAATTACTAATAATTTTTGTATTAGAAAACTGCTATACAATAAATTAGTTGGCGGCAAGCTAATTTTTTAAAACCAACTCTCTCGTTCCATCGACCAAAACTTTAATAGAAATATGCGCATGATCAATTGGGATTAAATTTGGCGTTTTTTCAGGCCATTCGATGAAACACCAATCATCGGAATAAAAATACTCATCCAATCCCATATCGTAGCCTTCTTCTTCAGAGTTTAAGCGATACAAATCAAAGTGGTATACTATTTCTCCACGGTGGGTTCTGTATTCATTTACCAGTGAAAAAGTGGGGCTACTCGAATTGTCTTGAACCCCTAATTCTTTTACAATTTCTTTAATAAGTGTTGTTTTTCCTGCACCCATTTGGGCGTGAAATGTAATTACTTTTTTTAATGAGGGAAGGGCTAAAATTTGTTTGGCCACATCATTAATTTCTTCTAAACTAAATCGAATTGTCATACGTAATCTACTATTTATCTAACGAGGCTCAAAAATTAAAAAAGGAACAACCATTTCTTCTAGTGAAATACCACCGTGTTGATAAGTATTACGGTAATAACTCACATAATGATTGAAATTGTTTACATACGCCAAAAATAAATCATTTTTTGCAAAAATATACGAGCTGCTCATGTTCAAAGCGGGAAGCCCTATTTTTTTTGGATCTTTAACAGCGAATACATCTTTTTCTTCGTAGGTTAAACTTCGTCCTGTTTTATACCGAAGATTCAAACTGGTGTTTTTATCGCCAATTACTTTGGATGGATTCTTGCAATTGATGGTTCCATGATCGGTGGTCACTAACAATCGGAAACCAAGTTGTTGCGCTTGTTGAATCATTTCCAATAGGGGCGAGTTCTTAAACCAACTTACCGTTAAGGAACGATAGGCTTTGTCGTTTGACGCTAGTTCCTTAACCACATCCATTTCGGTTTTAGCATGCGATAACATGTCTACAAAATTATAGACAATGGTTGTTAGATCATTTCCTTTTAAGGATTTGAAATTATCGGCTAATTTTTTTCCGGCTGCAAAATTGGTGATTTTATAGTATTCCTGCTTGATGTTCAATCCCAAGCGTTTCAATTGTTCGGTTAAAAATTCGGCTTCAAATTGATTTTTTCCGCCTTCATCAACATCATTTTTCCAATATTGTGGCAATTTTTGTTCCATTTCCAATGGGGTCAAACCCGAAAAGATTGCATTTCTTGCATATTGCGTAGCTGTGGGCAATATCGAGAAATAGCTCACTTCTTTTTCTAACTTGTAATGGTTGTTGACTAAACTTTCAAAAGCTTTCCATTGGTCATATCGCAAATTGTCGATGACAATAAAAAGAATCGGTTTGTCTTTTTTTCGAATTTCTGGGGCTACATACGATCCAAAAATTTCATGGGATAATAGGGGTTTGTCTGATTTATCAGTAAACCAATCTTCGTAATTGCGTTCTATGAATTTACCAAATTGCGCATTGGCTTCTGCTTTCTGACTTTCTAATATTTCTACCATGCTTTGGTCTTCTATATTTTCAAGTTGGAGCTCCCAAAACAACAGCTTTTTATAGAGTTCGACCCAGTCTTCATAGGTACGAACACTGCCCAAATCCATTGCAATTTTTCGGAATTCTTTCTGATAATCCAAGGTGGTTTTTTCAGAAACCAAACGCGAGTGGTCTAAATTTTTTTTCAAACTCAATAAAATCTGATTGGGATTGACGGGTTTGATCAAATAATCTGCAATTTTAGAGCCGATGGCTTCTTCCATAATGTATTCTTCTTCACTTTTGGTAATCATAATTACCGGGATTGAAGATTTCTTTTCTTTTAGTTCAGCCAAGGTTTCCAACCCACTTAGGCCCGGCATGTTTTCGTCTAAAAAAACGACATCAAAATTTTCGTTATCAAATAAATCGATCGCATCTTGTCCGTTGTTACAGGTGGTTACTGCATAATTTTTCTTCTCCAAAAATAGAATATGGGGGGTAAGTAGATCAATTTCATCGTCAACCCAAAGGATTTTAATTTGGCTCATTTTTTTGTATTTGTGTGCAATTTACTATTTATAAAACGACGTTAATGCTAAAATTAGTATAAATTATTGGAATAGTTTTAAACAATTCTGTTGGGAAAAATTACTTACATTTGTTACTCTAAATTAACAGTTGTGAGCCAAACGAATAAACTCAAAATTTTCAACGATCCCATATATGGATTTATTACTATACCGAATGCTTTCATATATGATTTAATTCAGCATCCATATTTCCAAAGACTACGCCGAATTTCACAAATGGGAATGTCGTATTTAGTCTATCCTGGAGCCCATCATACTCGTTTTCATCATGCATTAGGTTGCATGCACATCATGCAAAAAGCAGTGCAAACACTTCAATTTAAAGGTGTCGTTATTTCACCGGCTGAAGAAGAAGCACTATATATTGCCATTTTGTTACACGACATAGGTCATGGTCCCTTTAGCCACGCTATGGAACACAGTATTGTTGACGCGGTGCATCACGAAGAGTTATCATTGCTTTTTATGGAACAATTGAACCGGGAGTTTGAAGGAAAGTTAGAATTGGCGATTCAGGTGTTTAAAGGAGCTTATCCTCGAAAATTCATGTTGCAATTGATTTCAAGTCAGTTGGATATGGATCGGATGGATTATTTGAAACGGGATAGCTTTTACAGTGGTGTTGCAGAAGGAAATATCAACAGTGATCGTTTGATTCAGATGATGCATGTAAAAGACGATGTGTTAGTTATAGAAGAAAAAGGAATTTATTCGGTTGAAAAATTTTTGGTAGCCAGACGATTAATGTATTGGCAAGCATATTTGCACAAAACGAGTGTGGTAGCTGAATTGATATTGACCAAAATATTAAAACGTGCGAAAGAATTGTCTCAAAACGGAATTCAATTGCCTTGTAGTGCGCCGTTGCAGTTTTTTATGATGCATAAAATTGCTTTGGCTGATTTTGATGCCGAAACGTTAAAAAACTTTTCCTATTTGGATGATTATGACATCATGGGGGCTATTAAAGCTTGGCAATTTCACGATGATTATGTTTTACAAAATTTGTGTCGCATGGTTTTGAATAGGGATTTGTTGAAAATTCAAATTACAGAAGAAAAACCCGATAAAGCCGAATTAATAGCCTTTAGAACCAAATTCATGAACCTGACTTCCTTATCCGAAAAAGAGGCCAATTACTTTGTTTTTAAAGGTAAACTTAAAAATCAAGCCTACAGTAAATCAAGCGATCCCATTTATATTTTGAAAAAGGACAATAGTATTGAAGACGTCGTTGAAGCTTCCGATCAAATGTACTTGAAAGCGCTATCCAAAGAAGTAACAAAATATTATGTTTGTTTTCCAAAAGTAGTGCTTGGAATTTAACAGTTTAATATAATTTTTATATTTTTGCACCTATAAAAATCTCAAAGTTGTATATTTGATAGTTTTGAGTCGTTTTATAAGCATCATTTCGTAGGATTTACGAAATAAATATCCAAAATAAATGAAATTTACAGCAGCGCAAATAGCCGGTATTTTAGAAGGAGAAGTAGTTGGGGATCCGAATGCAGAGGTTTATAAATTATCTAAGATTGAAGAAGGTACAGCGGGTTCTTTGACGTTTTTAGCCAATCCAAAATACCTTCATTTCATATATACTACTCAGGCTACTATTACAATTGTCAATGCTACTTTTGTCCCAGAACAAGAGATCACTACAACATTAATTAAGGTTGAAGATGCCTATCAGTCATTTTCAAAATTATTAGAATACTATAATCAAGTCAAATTGATGAAATCGGGTATAGAACAACCTTCTGTTATTTCTGAGGGAGTTGTCTACGGTTCTGATTTGTATTTGGGTAGTTTTTGTTATATCGGCAAAAATGTTACCATTGGAAATAATGTAAAAATATATCCCAACAGTTTTATAGGAGACAACGTTAGTATTGGGGACAATTGTGTGTTTTTTGCAGGTGTTCGAATCTATTCTGAAACTGTAATCGGATCAAATTGTACGATCCATTCGGGAACCATTATTGGATCGGACGGCTTTGGATTTGCACCACAAGAAGATGGTACGTATAAAAAAGTACCACAAATTGGAAATGTTATTATTGAAGACGATGTAGAAATTGGTTCGTGTACTACTGTAGATAGAGCGACACTCGGTTCAACGATCATCAGAAAAGGTGTAAAACTGGATAATCACATACAAGTAGCCCATAATGTTGAAATTGGAGAAAACACTGTAATTGCATCACAAACTGGAATTGCAGGATCTACTAAAATTGGTAAAAACTGTATGATTGGAGGACAAGTTGGGTTTGCAGGTCATCTAATTATAGGGGATCATGTGAAGATACAAGGTCAAGCTGGAGTAACACGAAATCTAAATGATGGTGAGACCGTTCAGGGTACTCCCGCCTTTACCTATGGTGATTATGCAAAATCCTACGTTCACTTTAAAAATTTACCAAGAATTGTATCCGAATTGGAACAATTAAAAAAACAACAATTATAATTTAAATCGATTGCAATCATGCTTAAACAAACCACAATAGCCAATGAGGTTTCATTAACGGGAGTTGGATTACATACTGGACAAGAAGTAACGATGACTTTTAAGCCGGCACCCATCAATAATGGATTTACATTTGTGAGAGTAGATTTAGAAGGCATGCCGATTATTGAAGCGGATGCCAACTATGTTGTCAATACACAACGCGGCACCAATTTAGAAAAAAGAGGCGTAATGATTCAAACGCCAGAACATGTACTTGCAGCTTTAGTGGGATGTGATTTGGATAATGTTATCATTGAGTTGAATGCTTCCGAATTGCCTATCATGGATGGTTCCTCAAAATATTTTGTGGAAGCGATTGAAAAAACCGGAATCGTTGCGCAAGAAGCCGAACGTAAAATATATGTTGTAAAAGATGTAATCACTTACACTGACGAAGCAACAGGAAGTGAAATAACCGTAATTCCGAGTGATCACTATTGCGTTACTGCGATGGTTGATTTTGGTACCAAAGTATTGGGTACACAAAACGCCACTATGAAGAATATCACTGAATTCAAAAATGAAATAGCCGATTGTAGAACTTTTAGCTTTCTACATGAGTTAGAAAGTTTATTGAACAACGGTTTAATTAAAGGAGGAGATTTAAACAATGCCATTGTATATGTCGATAAAGAAATTTCGACGGAAACGATGGAAAATCTTAAGAAAGCGTTCAATAAAGACAGTATTACGGTTAAAGAAAACGGGATCTTAGACAATTTAACTTTGCATTATCCCAACGAAGCCGCACGTCATAAATTATTAGATATTGTTGGTGATTTATCGTTGATAGGCACTAAAATTCAAGGTAAAATTATTGCCAACAAACCCGGACATTTTGTCAATACACAATTTGCCAAAAAAATGTCAAAATTGATTAAGTTAGAGGAGCGCAATAATGTGCCTGTATATGACATCAATAAAGAACCCGTATTAGATATTCATGGTATCATGGATCTTTTACCCCACAGACCGCCTTTTTTATTGATCGATAAAATATTAGAATTATCCGACACACATGTGGTAGGATTGAAAAATGTTACAATGAATGAGGATTATTTTGTTGGACATTTTCCAGGTGCACCTGTTATGCCTGGCGTATTGCAAGTAGAAGCTATGGCACAAACCGGGGGTATTTTGATTTTAAGTACCGTTCCGGATCCTGAAAATTACCTTACCTATTTCATGAAAATAGATAATGTAAAATTTAAAAATAAAGTATTACCTGGTGATACCTTGTTTTTTAAATGTGATTTAATATCGCCAATCAGAAGAGGTATTTGTCACATGCAAGGCTATGCTTATGCCAACGGAAAATTGGTTTCAGAAGCTGAATTAATGGCACAAATCGTAAAAGTGAAATAATAATATACTAAAAGGTATATTAACAATAAAAATAGAATATATGAATCAACCATTAGCTTATGTGCATCCCGGTGCTAAAATAGCAAGAAACGTTGTAATTGATCCATTTACAACCATTCATAATAATGTTGAAATAGGTGAGGGAACTTGGATTGGTTCAAACGTAACCATCATGGAAGGTGCGCGTATTGGTAAAAATTGTAATATTTTTCCAGGTGCTGTCATTTCTGCTGTTCCGCAAGATTTAAAATTTGGTGGAGAAGAATCGTTGGCTGTGATAGGCGATAATACAACGGTGAGAGAATGTGTAACCATCAATCGAGGAACCGTTGCTTCGGGTCAGACAAAAATTGGAAACAATTGTTTGATCATGGCAACCGCACACATAGCACACGACTGTCACATTGGTAACAATGCGATCATCGTAAATGGTGTTGCATTAGCGGGTCACGTTACTGTAGGTGACTTTGCTATTATTGGAGGACTTGCTGCCGTACACCAATTTATTTCAATTGGAGATCATGCTATGATTTCGGGAGGTTCATTGGTTCGAAAAGACGTACCGCCTTACACAAAAGCAGCAAAAGAGCCTTTGTCATATGTTGGTATTAATTCTGTAGGATTACGAAGAAGAGGATTTACCACCGATAAAATAAGAGAAATTCAAGATATTTATAGAATCTTATATCAAAAAAATTACAATACCACTCAAGCCTTAAGCATCATTGAAGCTGAAATGGAGGCTACGCCGGAGCGTGATGAAATCTTAGATTTTATTCGAAATTCATCTCGTGGAATTATGAAAGGCTATACAGGTTCTGTGTAAATTAATCTAAAAACAAAAAAATCATTAAAATAAAATAAAATGGCAAGTACATCAGATATTAGAAACGGATTATGCATCAAATACAATAACGATATTTATAAAATTATTGAATTTTTGCACGTGAAACCAGGGAAAGGACCTGCTTTTGTGAGAACCAAATTAAAATCATTGACCAACGGAAAAGTTTTAGATAATACTTTTTCAGCGGGACATAAAATTGATGAAGTTCGCGTTGAAACACATACTTTTCAATATTTATATGCTGAAGGAGATCAGTTTCATTTCATGAACAATGAATCGTTTGAACAAATTACTTTGGATAAAAATGTATTAGACGCTCCAGATTTATTAAAAGAAGGAACCAACGTAATGATTCAAATCAATGCCGAAACCGAAGCACCATTGTCAGTAGATATGCCGGCTTCTATTGTTTTAGAAGTTACCTATGCCGAACCAGGTGTAAAAGGAAATACAGCCACTAATGCAACCAAACCTGCTACGGTAGAAACGGGAGCATCAGTAAATGTTCCTTTGTTTATTAATGAGGGCGATAAAATTAAGATTGATACCGCTACCGGAAATTACATGGAACGCGTTAAAGAATAATTTAAGTAAAAATTGAAGAGTAATTAGTAAATAGCCAAGCAACTAATTACTCTTTTATATTTTACGTATCACAAATTAAATGCTCTAAACTCTTACAAATGAAATTTCCAAAAGTTTATCCTCTGAATGAAATTGCACAAATTATCAACTGTAAATTTGTGGGAGATGCTAATTTTCCGGTAAGCGGTATGAATGAAATTCATGTGGTAACACCCGGAGATATTGTTTTTGTAGATCATCCCAAATATTATGATAAAGCGCTGCAATCGGCTGCGACCATAGTTTTGATCAATAAAGAAGTAGCATGTCCAGAGGGAAAAGCTTTGTTAATTTCAGACGATCCCTTCAGGGATTTTAACATTCTTACAAAGTACTTTAGACCGTTTCAATATTCAAATACTTCCATTTCCGATACAGCACAAATAGGTGAAGGTACTGTTATTCAGCCCAATTGTTTTATAGGACATCATGTAAAAATTGGTAAAAATTGTGTGATACATGCCAATGTAACTATTTATGATCATACGGTAATTGGAGATCATGTAATGATTCACTCCGGTTCCATTTTAGGGGCGGATGCTTTTTACTATAAGAAAAGACCAGAAGGTTTTGATCAATTGCTTTCAGGTGGTCGTGTGGTGATTGAGGATAACGTTGGAATTGGTGCTTTGTGTACCATTGATAAAGGAGTTACAGGCGATACAACCATTGGCGCCGGAACCAAGATTGACAACCAAGTGCATGTAGGTCACGATACCGTTATTGGAAAAAAATGTTTAATTGCGTCACAAACCGGAATTGCTGGATGTGTTGTTATTGAAGACGAAGTTACGCTTTGGGGTCAGGTAGGAACGACTAGTGGGATTACCATTGGAGCAAAAGCAGTGATTATGGGGCAAACGGGAGTTACAAAAAGTATTGAAGGTGGTAAAACCTATTTCGGAACACCTATTGAAGAATCTCGTGAAAAACTCAAGCAATTGGCCAATGTGAAGCGCATTCCCGAAATTATTGAAAAATTAAAACAAAATGACAAATAAGGAAAAAATTGAATTTTTGTTAAAAGAAGAAGGAATTAGAGACAAACAATTTTTACAATCGTTACTTCATGATGATTTTAAATTGGAGTGGGATAGTTCGAATGGGAATTCTGTTTTAGACAAAAATTTTATTTTAAATTTAAGCGATGTCATCAATGCGAATTACGAAATTTCGTATTTTGAAATTTCGCATTTAATTGAAGACAAAGACAAGATTGTTGTCAAGTATAATCATAAAGTAGCCACTGTTGAAAATCCAAATGAAATTATGCTGATTGCAAAAGTAGTTGCAATTTGGAGTTTTAAGGAAGGAAAAGTAATCGATGGATACCTAATTAGCAAACCGAACTAAAAAAACATGCTAAAAAATGCAACAGTATTTACTAAAAAACTTATTTTTGCATCACAATTTTAAACACAATTTAATTCATATATCATGAGCGTTTTAGTTAATAAAGATTCAAAGATAATTGTACAAGGGTTTACAGGTAGCGAAGGTACATTCCACGCTTCACAAATGATTGAGTACGGAACAAATGTAGTAGGAGGTGTAACACCAGGAAAAGGGGGAACTTCTCATTTAGATCGTCCTGTTTTTAATACCGTTAAAGATGCTGTAGATCAAGCAGGTGCAGACACTTCAATTATTTTTGTACCGCCAGCATTTGCAGCGGATGCTATCATGGAAGCAGCGGATGCCGGTATCAAAGTTATCATTGCAATTACCGAAGGTATTCCGGTTGCCGATATGATCAAAGCCAATGATTATATCAAAAATAGAGATTGTCGTTTAGTCGGTCCAAATTGTCCAGGAGTTATTACTCCAGGAGAAGCAAAAGTAGGTATTATGCCAGGTTTTGTTTTCAAAAAAGGAACTGTAGGAATTGTATCAAAATCAGGAACTTTAACGTATGAAGCAGCAGACCAAGTAGTAAAGCAAGGTTTAGGAATCACAACCGCTATCGGTATTGGTGGTGATCCAATCATCGGAACAACTACAAAACAAGCTGTTGAATTGCTAATGAATGATCCTGAAACTGAAATCATTATTATGATTGGTGAAATTGGAGGTCAATTAGAAGCTGATGCGGCTCGTTGGGTTAAAGCAGACGGAAACCGCAAACCAGTTGTTGGTTTTATCGCTGGTGAAACGGCTCCAAAAGGAAGAACAATGGGTCATGCTGGTGCTATTGTAGGTGGAGCTGATGATACAGCAGAAGCTAAGAAACGCATCATGAGAGAAAACGGAATTCATGTGGTAGATTCTCCAGCTGAAATTGGTAAGAAAGTAAAAGAGATATTAGGTTAATCTAATTCGTATAGAATAAAAAATCCCGCACTAGCGGGATTTTTTATTGCATCTTATTTTGAAATTAACGAAAAGGACTAGACCATTTTGTATTGGTATAAACATCATTACCCGACAACGTCTTCAAAAAAGCTATAACTGCATTTACTTCATTACTTCTTAAATTAAGTTGTTGTCCTCTTCCATTTGGTTTTAATCGAGGATCCAAGTTTGGATTATTTGCTGCTGCAGCGGAAAGATCTCCGTAATGACCAATAGCCGCTTGAAGAGAAGCAATAACTCCGGTATGCATCATGGGGCCGTTTGCATCACCTAATCGATTGGCAACATCGCGTAACGAAGGTGCCCGTGTATTGGTAAAATCGGGACCACCATTAATTGAACCCCCAATACCATTGCTTAGTGAGTTGGGATCGATATCAAATTCTGGTGCATTGTGACAACCATTACAACCCAAACCACCTCCAGTTCTAAAACCATTCGTATCAAAAGTAGGCGGGGTCAAAAATAAATTTTTACCTTGATTTTCTTCAGCAGTAAAATTCGTAAAAGGTTGGGCCTCATTGGGGGATAACGCTCTACCCGCATCATATTTTGAATCAAACGATTGAATACTTTTTATAAATTGCGATAAGGCATTTTGAATCTTTACTTCCGTAATTTCTTCGCTACCGTACACAAATTTAAACAGTTCACGGTAGTAACCAACTGCCGATAATTTTACAATCAAATCAGCAAATGATAAATCGCCATTTTGTCCACTAAATCCCATTTCGCCATGATCCTTAATCGGCATGGTCGTTTGTGTTTCAAGATTGAGGGCACGTTCGTCCCAGAAAAATTTTCGTTCGTTTGCAAATCGCACATTAATAAGTCGCATGGAATGTCTCCCCGTTGTTCCGTTAACTCCTTGACTAGCAATTGCACCGTCACTGAATGCTTTGGATTGTATGTGACAACTAGAACAAGAAATCGTATTGTTTGAGGAAAGCTTTTTATCATAGAACAACACCCTTCCTAAAGTAGCACCCGCATCAGTAATTAAACTTCCCTGTGGATTATTTTTGGTAATGTAGCTAGGTACGGTTTGATTGGCATAATTATCTAAATTTTCAAGATTTATGGAAGAGCCAAATTCGGCCTCAATAAAAGGATACGAGGAGACATCTTCGTAATCATTATCTGAATTGTTACTGCAGGAAGTCAGCACTAGAATTCCAATTAAACAGAGCGCTACATAATTTTTCATGTGATTATTTTTGATTAGACCCTAATTTGACCCGATTCATTCCAAAAGGTTTAATCGTCTGTCTTTTTTATACTTTAAAATATTCTTATATTTGAACGCTAATACAATTTTAGCTTAATGCTGTTCCATTAAAGTAACGTCAGTATCTAATTTTATTACTGACAAATAAAAAACAAATTAAACACATTATGAAATTATTAGAAGGAAAAGTTGCTATTATTACAGGGGCAAGCCGTGGAATTGGTAGTGGAATTGCAAAGGTATTTGCACAACAAGGTGCCCAAGTGGCCTTTACGTATAGCTCATCTGCCGAATCGGCTTTGGCACTAGAAAAAGAATTATTGGCTTTTGGATCAAAAGCAAAAGGGTATCAATCGAATGCGGCCAATTTTGAAGAAGCACAGAAATTAGTTGATGATGTATTGGCAGACTTCGGTACAGTTGATATCTTAATTAACAACGCGGGAATCACTAAAGATAATTTATTGATGCGAATGTCGGAGGAAGATTTTGATAAGGTTATTGAAATCAACTTGAAGTCGGTATTTAATATGACCAAAGCGGTACAAAAAATCATGTTGAAAAATCGTGCCGGTTCTATTGTCAATATGAGTAGTGTAGTAGGAGTGAAAGGAAATGCAGGGCAAGCTAATTATGCCGCTTCAAAAGCAGGAATGATTGGATTTACAAAATCGATTGCATTGGAGTTAGGTTCGAGAAACATTCGTTGCAACGCTATTGCTCCTGGATTCATTGAAACTGAAATGACAGCAAAATTAAATGAAGACGTGGTAAAAGGTTGGAGAGATGCTATTCCATTAAAACGTGGAGGTTCGCCAGAAGATGTAGCCAATGTATGTGTCTTTTTAGGGTCGGATATGAGTGCCTATGTTACCGGACAAGTAATTAACGTGGATGGAGGTATGCTCACGTAATAGTGAGTTGGTGGATTCGTTTTTAGTTATGCAGACGAAACCTTAATTCGTTAATGAGATAAAATAATATGACAAGAACTACCTTAATACTTCTTATTCTATCAGTAGTTATTGCTGGGTTTTTGTCGTTTTATCAGTATATTTATAAAGTCAAAAAGAAGTCAAAATTGATTTACTTTTTGACTTTTTTACGTGGTATGAGTTGGGTTACACTTTTCTTGCTATTGATTAATCCAGTCATCAGCATTAAAAGTAATGAAATTCAAAAAACACCACTACCAATCGTTTTTGACAATTCCAAATCCATTTCGGAAGTAAAGGGTAAGGCTTCAGCTTTACAATTATATGACAGGATAAAATCTGATAAAGCATTGTCAGCCAAATTCGATGTGCAATTTTATGCATTTGACGATACATTTGAAGTCCTGCGTACATTAGATTTTAAAGGAAAACAATCGGATATTGACGGTGTAGCTAAAAATTTGAAACAATTGTATCGCAATAAAGTACATCCAATTGTGCTCATTACTGATGGAAATCAAACACTAGGCAATGATTATGTGTTTAGCTTCAAAGAAAACGCGGCTGTTTATCCAATTGTATTAGGTGATACAACTACTGTTGTTGATTTAAAAATAAATCAAATTAACGTCAATAAATATGCGTTTTATAAAAATAAATTCCCTGTAGAAGTACTGTTACAGTACAACGGTAATCAGCAAGTGTCTTCCAACTTTAGTATAGCAAAAGGCAATCAAATCGTTTGTAAGCAACAACTGGTTTTTAACAAAAATAAAAGATCCCAAACTTTACGTTTACTATTGGATGCCAATTCTGTTGGAATGTCAACCTACAAAGCCACCATAACCTCAAAAATAAAAGAAAAAAACACCTATAATAATTCTAAGAAGTTTGCGGTAGAAGTCCTTGACCAACGTTCAGAAATCGCATTAGTAAGTACGATAAACCATCCAGATATTAGTGCATTGAAGCGCAGTATTGAAGTAAACCTACAACGTAAAGTAACAGTCGTTAATCCAAAAGAAATCAAATCATTACAAAAGTATACGCTTTTAATTTTATACCAACCAAATCCGTCTTTTTCAACTGTTTTTGAACAGAATAAAGTATCAAAATTAAATACTTTTATTATAACCGGAACGAGTACTGATTTTAATTTTTTAAACCAAAAGCAAACCGATTTGCAATTCAAAGTATCGGAGCAAAAAGAACAGTATTTGGCACATTTTGAAAATGATTTTAATCTATTTGGTCAAGATAATATTGGGTTTGATAATTTCCCACCCCTTGAACACAAATTTGGTACCATCCTACCAAAAACAAAGACATCCACTTTGTTGTCCGCTCGAATAAATACAGTGCAGCTCCAAAACCCCATACTTACTTTTGCAGAAAACGGCAACAGTCGTTCAGCTTATTTGTTAGGCGAAAATATTTGGAAATGGCGCTTAGAAAGTCATTTGAATGCCAATTCGTTTACCAACTTTGATTTGTTTACGGATAAAATTATTCAATTTTTAGCCACCAATTCCTCCAAAAATAATTTAACGGTTACCTATGAGTCTTTTTATGAGTCGGGTGACAATATTCTGATTACCGCAGCTAATTTTAATAAGAATTACGCCTTTGATGATAAAGCTCAACTGACGATACTTGTAAAGAACAAAGCTACCAAAGCCACTAAAAAATACGATTTATTAAAATCCAATTCGCAATTTCAAGTACATCTCGACGGTTTAGCTCCCGGTGCGTATTCCTTTACCCTTACTGAAAAACAATCCCAATCAAAATTTACAGGTATTTTTGAGGTAGCCGATTTTGATCTTGAAAAACAATTCGTTAATCCAGACAGGATACGACTTTCTCAATTAGCCGCTACAACAAAAGGAACCCTATACTATCCCAATCAAGTAGCCACTTTACTGGATAAATTAATTGCCGACGAATACTATTTACCGGTCCAAAAGCAACAAATTTCTAAAACACCATTGATCGACTGGCAATCCATATTACTCTTGTTAATTGCCTTATTAGGGATCGAATGGTTTGTTCGAAAATACAATGGAATGTTGTAGTTTGTTCAAACGGAATTATCGTTGTCTTTTCTACTAACTTAATATTTGCTTAAGCCTACGTTGCCTTATACTATTTTTACTTAATTTTGGTTTTGTTTAAGTAGGTATCATAAAAACTTTTTATTCATATTCATGAAAATAATCATACACGGAATACTATTGTTTCTATCAAGTTTAAGCTTTTCACAAGAATGGCAAACTGATTTTGAAACGGCAAAAAAAGAAGCAACAACCGAAGATAAAAATATTATCATCGTTTTTTCTGGATCGGATTGGTGTGCACCTTGCATAAAGTTGGATAAGAACATCTGGAAATCTGAAGCATTTAAGACAGAAGCTGCAAAAGAATGGATCTTGGTAAAAGCAGATTTTCCGAGAAAAAAAGCCAATGAATTGTCTAAAGAGCAAACCGAACACAATCGAAAATTGGCCGAAAAATATAATATAGAAGGTAGTTTTCCATTAGTTGTTGTTGTGGATAAAAATGGAAAAGTCTTGGGAAAAATGGGATTTAAAAATGTATCTCCAGATGAATACATCAAAATGATTCATGCATTAGCGAAAAAATGAGAGGAATAGTTTTGCTTTTAGTGTTTTTTTCGACCTCACATATTTGTGCACAGCAAATTTTTAAAGGTAAGAAAAGTTTATTGGGTAGTCCATTTGAAATAACCGTGGTCGCTGCTGATTCAATACAAGCCAATCAATTTATTGCTATGGCATTTGATGAAGTGACTAGAATTGAATATTTGATTTCAGATTGGATTCCAACAACACAAATTTCTAAAGTCAATCAACAAGCGGGAATTGCAGCTGTTAAAGTAGATTTGGAAGTGTTTGAATTGGTAGAACGCGCCATAAAAATTTCAAAACTTACAGATGGTGCATTTGATATCAGTTATGCTTCTATGGACAGAATTTGGAAATTTGACGGCAGTATGAAAACCATGCCTACCGCTGAAGCTATAAAAAAATCGGTCGAAAAAGTAGGGTATGAGCATATCATTTTGAATGCAAAAGAAACGACTATATTTCTTAAAAAAGAAGGCATGAAGCTTGGTCTTGGCGGAATTGGTCAAGGATATATAGCCGATAAAATTAAAGTATTGTTGCAAAAAAAAGGATGTACTTCTGGACTAGTCAATGTATCAGGAGATATCAATACTTGGGGCAAACAACCCAACGGAAACGAATGGTCGGTAGGGATAATTAATCCGATGAACAAAAATAAAGTGTTTGCCACTTTTCCTTTGAATGACAGCGCAGTTGAAACATCGGGTAGCTATGAAAAATACGTTACGTTTAACGGTAAACGGTATTCACACATTATAGATCCTAGAACCGGGTATCCAGCAACAGGAATTGTGAGTGTATCGGTTTTTGCTAAACAAACAGAGTTAGCCGACGCTCTTGCTACCGGAATATTCGTTTTGGGAGTAGAAGTAGGCTTAGATTTAGTCAATCAACTGAAAGGAATCGGTTGTATAATTGTAGATGAAAAAGGAGCAATTCATGCTTCAAAAAATATCGATATAAAAAAATTTCAATAAATGAAAAAATTTGCTGCAGTAATGCTTTTGGTTATCGTTTGTACTTCTTGTAATTCAGTTAAAGAATACGACAAACAATATATTAATGATCCCGATATGAAATTGTCGGCTCGAAGTGCTGAACGCTATGAAACCACTTTTCAAGTATATAGAGAAGCTGCTTCGGGTGCCAATGGAGGAAAAACAGGTGGGGGTTGTGGATGCAATTAAGAAATCAATATGAAAAATTATATAATAATAGTACTCTTATTGCTCAGCACGGTGTCCTTTTCGCAAGAAAAAGATACAACAGCTGTTACCTACAAAAAAAGAGTATTGGAAGGTGTTGAAGTCGACTTCTTATTGAGTTATTACCAACAAAAAGGAATACATTCGTCGGTTTCAGGGGGAATGGGTTCTGAAAAATTGACCGATTTAGCTTCCAATTTTACCGTATCTATTCCTTTAAATGATGATGATGTTCTGACGATTGACACGGGGCTTTCTGCCTATACTTCGGCATCTTCAAGTAATATTAATCCATTCAATGCAACAGGAGCTTCTGGACGAGGTGGAGATGACGATGATGACGACAGGCGAGTTGCTGCAACAAGTCCGTATGGTACACCATGGCAAGCATCTTCGGGTGCATCGGCACAAGATGTCTTGGGATCGGCCGTAATTAATTACAGTCATTCGAGCGATAACCGCAATTTTATATGGAGTTCGGATGTGGCCTTTTCAAATGAATACGATTATACATCACTTGGTTTTGGGGGAGGAATCAGTCAGTTATTCAACAATAAAAATACGGAATTATCCTTAAAGGGAAGTGTTTATCTCGATCAATGGCGTCCAATTTACGCTACCGAATTACACGAATATGCCCGTTATGGAACTAACTTCCAAAACAATGGCTTTTTCAGTGGCGTAACTATTTTGAATCAAAATGGCTTGGCTTCAACGGGTTATAATCCTTATGATTTTAAACCATGGGAAGCTACAAACAGAAATTCGTATGCGGTTTCCTTTGCTTTTTCTCAAGTTGCCACTAAAAGAATGCAATTTTCTTTGTTTTTGGATGTGTTGCAACAAGAAGGAATGTTGTCTACACCTTACCACCGTATTTATTTTGCAGACAAGGCCAATTATTACATTGGGCAAGCACAATATATTCCCGTATATGAAACCACGCAAAACAGCGGCGTTTATCATTTAGCAGATGATATCGAACGTTTGCCTTCTACTCGTTTTAAAACACCATTTGGTAGCCGTTTCAATTACTATGTAAATGAGCGACTAGCCATTCGAACCTATTACCGTTACTATTGGGACGATTGGGGAATCACTTCACACACCGCTAGTATTGAATTACCGGTAAAGTTATCGGATCAATTGACGTTGGCACCAACCTATCGGTATTATACCCAGCAAAGTTCCAAATATTTTGCACCTTATGAAACCCATCTGTCGACGGAAACCTATTATACATCAGATTATGATTTATCCACCTTTACTACATCTCAATACGGATTTGGGTTGCAGTATACCGATATATTTGCAAGTGCTAAAATTTTTAATTTCGGACTCAAAAATATTGATTTCAGATACAATCATTACGACAGAAATGATGGATTACAGGCAAATATTGTGACTTTCGGTCTGAAATTTGTCGAACAATAATTCTAAGCTATGCACATTTTAATTGTTGAAGATGAAAAAGGAATTGTAGATTTTCTCAAGCAAGGATTAGAGGAAGAGGGATTTGTTATTTCATATGCTACAAATGGGAAAGAAGGCCTGGAGTTGGCTATTTCGTTACCCATTGATTTAGTGTTATTGGATTGGATGTTACCTAAAATGACCGGAATTGAAGTTTGCAAAGGCATCCGATTGCACAAAAATATTCCCATCATTTTTTTAACGGCTAAAGATACGGTTCAAGAAACCATTGAAGGACTAAAAGCGGGTGCCAATGATTACATTAAAAAGCCGTTTTCTTTTGACGAATTGTTAGAACGCATTAAGATTCATTTTCGAAACAACGTTTCTCAAAAGCTACTAACCCTTGGAAATATTACGTTGGATAAAAACAAATTTCAAGTGTTTGTCAATGAAGTAGAAGTCGCTTTAACGCAACGCGAATTTGAGTTGCTTGAATACCTTATCAAAAATAAAGGAAGCGTATGTACCCGCCACAAAATTATTGAAGACGTTTGGGATATTCATTTTGAATATGACACTGGCGTAATTGATGTATTTATGAATGCCATTCGAAAAAAATTAAACCTTTCAAAAGACGAAGAACTAATTAAAACTATTCGCGGAGTAGGGTATATTGC
>JAGNZI010000018.1 GCA_017984495.1 Flavobacterium sp. | reverse complement strand
GTTTCTGGCTTAACTGTAACTTTAAGAGCTACTTTTGCATCATTCCATTCTTCTGGTAATCCCCAATTATTCGTTTCAGTATAAAAAATAACATCCCAGCTGTCTGCTTTTGGGGTAGTATACAAAGCGTATTTTCCTTTTTTAAGCTCCTTGCCTGCAATTTTTACATCCTCGCTAAACGAAATCGTGGTGTTGGCATTAGCTCCCGTTCTCCAGTTTTTTCCAAAAGGAACTAAGTCACCATAAACGGTTCTACCCTTAGCACTCGGTCTAGAATATTCTATTTGAATATTGGTCAATCCGACTACTTGATCAATCTTAGCCATCGGACTTGCTTGTGGTGTTTTAACTTGTGCTACAACAAAAAAATTGGCAAACAATAGTGCCAATAACATACATACTTTTTTCATGGTTTATCATTTTAGTTTGTCAAAATTACGAATTGTATTGACACCAAATGTTAATAATTGCTTAAATACTAAATTTTGTTTAATCTTTTATTTTAAATATTAAACAATTTTATACCTTTACACCAAATAATAATACGATGAAAATTTACCGTTTACATACAAAACAAAATTTACCCATTAGTCTTCAAGAGGCATGGAACTTACTATCAGATCCAAAAAATTTGCAAAAAATAACTCCCGAATACATGGGGTTTAAAATACTTTCTGGTGCCGATCGTCCGATGTATCCAGGTCAAATTATTCAGTATATTGTTACACCTGTTTTAGGTATACCCACTAAATGGGTGACTGAAATTACGCATGTTGTGGACAAACACTATTTTGTAGACGAACAACGTTTTGGTCCATATGCTTTATGGCACCACAAACATTTCATCAAAGAGATTCCGGGTGGTGTTGAAATGGAGGATATTGTCGATTATAAAGTTCCAATGGGAATTATAGGGCAATTGGTACATCCTTTTATTGTTCGCCCAAAATTGAATGAAATATTTGAATACAGAAGAAAAAAATTAATCGAACTATTTGGTGAATTTAAAGGATAAATTTATGAAAAACATACTTCTAATTGGTGGTTCATACGGCATAGGATTAGCTATTGCAAAAGAACTTCAACACGACAACAACATTTTCATTGCTTCTCGAAGTAATGAAAACTTAGCCGGATTACAGGTTACGCACATTCCGTTTGATGCCCTTACCGACACACTAGATACATCCAAATTACCCGCTGTAATTGACGGTTTGGTGTATTGCCCTGGAAGTATTAATTTACGCCCGTTTAAAGGGCTTAAAATTGAAGCTTTTGAAACCGATTTGCAAATCAATTTCATCAGTTTAGTAAAAGTAATTCAAACCGTTTTACCCAACTTAACCGCTTCGGATCAATCAAGTATAGTATTGTTTAGTAGTGTTGCCGCAACTATGGGAATGCCATTTCACACAAGTGTTGCTGCCTCTAAAGGTGCCATTGAAGGATTTGCGAAAGCATTAGCTGCAGAATATGCACCTAAAATTAGAGTCAACGTTATTGCTCCATCGCTAACCGATACACCTTTGGCTGATAAATTTTTGAACAATGAAACCAAACAAGAAAAATCAGCAGAGCGCCATCCGTTAAAACGTTTTGGCAAACCCGAAGACAGTGCCCAAATGGCTTGTTTCTTGTTAGGAGAAAAGAGCAATTGGATTTCAGGACAAGTGTTTCATGTGGATGGAGGTATGTCTACTTTACTGGTAAACGGATAAGAAATTCAAGAACAATTACAAAAAAACAAGTTACATAATCAAAACCAGTCCAAGGCAAAGCCAAATCGAGCTGAGCTAAATTTGAAAAAATAAAAAAAATGAACATCTTTTGGTTTCGACGCGATTTAAGATTAGAGGATAATGTTGGCTTATTTCATGCCTTAAACAGCACGGAAGAAGTATTACCAATTTTTATTTTTGACGAAATTATTTTATCGCAACTTCCAAAAGATGATGCCCGTGTTACCTTTATTCATGAGCAATTGCAAAAAATACAGTTGGCGTTACAACAACAAGGTAAGTCATTAGCTGTTTTTCATGGAAATCCACTAGAGGTTTTTAAAAAATTACTTTCTGAACAAACAATTTCTGCTGTATATACCAATCACGATTACGAACCTTATGCCCGCAAGCGTGACAAAGAATTGAATCAATTATTTGTCACGCATACTATTTCTTTTCTAACCACCAAAGATCAAGTTATTTTTGAAAAAAGCGAGGTGGTAAAAGATGATGGGAGTCCGTATGTAGTGTATACCCCCTATTCCAAAAAATGGAAAGAAAATTTAAAAAAAATCCAATTGGTTCACTATCCTTCAGAAGAAAAATTAGAAAATATTACAAAACACTCTTACCCTTTTCTTTCATTGACTGACATTGGATTTGAAAAATCAACCATTCAAGTAACGCCCTACGATATTTCCACAACTTTAATTCAGAATTACGAAGCCACTCGAAATTTTCCCGCGTTAAACAAAACCTCTTATTTAGGAATTTACCTCCGTTTTGGTGCGGTTTCCATTCGTAAAATGGTAGCCAAAGCTGTGGCAGAAAAGAATGAAACGTTTTGGAACGAATTGATTTGGCGCGAATTTTTCATGCAAATCTTGTGGCATTTTCCACATACTAAAAACGCAAGTTTTAGACCGAAATATGATGCAATTCAATGGAATAATAACGAAGAACTATTCGAAAAATGGTGTGAAGGCAAAACGGGCTATCCTTTTGTAGATGCGGGCATGCGGGAGTTAAATGCAACCGGACACATGCACAATCGCGTTCGAATGATTGTCGCTAGCTTTCTATGCAAACACCTGTTAATTGATTGGCGTTGGGGTGAATCGTATTTTGCCCAAAAACTCTTAGATTATGAATTGGCTAGTAATGTTGGAAACTGGCAATGGGCAGCAGGTTCGGGCGTAGATGCCGCACCTTATTTTCGTATTTTCAATCCGAGCGAACAAATCAAGAAGTTCGATAAAGACTTACGCTACATCAAAAAATGGATTCCCGAATTGGAAACTGCTTCTTATCCACAACCAATAGTTGATCACAAAGAAGCTCGGGAACGTTGTTTAAAAACGTATAAAGAAGCCGTAGGATAAGTTATTTTTATAAAAGTACACAACAAAAACTACCCTAATCACATGAAAGTTGTTTGGTTCAAGAGAGATTTGCGCTTGCACGATCATGAAGCCATGCATGAAGCATTAGCTACTTCGGGTAAAACACTTTTGCTATATATTTTTGAACCTTCTTTACTGCAAGACTATCATTACAGCCAACGCCATTTTGATTTTATCAAGCAATCGCTAGAAGCACTCCAAAATGAGTTGCAAAAATACCATACCCAAATATTAATTGTAAAAGGAGAAGCTACCGAAATTTTTGAGAAACTATCTCAAAAATTAAAAATATCCACGGTCTATTCGCATCAAGAAACAGGGATCAAATTAACACACGAAAGAGATATCGAAGTCGCTAAATTATTCGAGCAAAAGGGAATCATATGGAAAGAGTTTATAACGAATGGCGTTATTCGTGGGAGAAAAAATAGAAAAAATTGGAAAGAAGACTGGTATGATTATATGGACAAAGATTGTTTGCCTTTTCTTCCCGATTTGAGAAGTTTTGTCAAATACATAGAGATTGAAGAATTGGAACAACACTTTGAAGTTCCTTCAATTAAGACGCTACCGAATCCTAATTTTCAAAAAGGAGGAGTTCCTACAGCCCTTCGCTACTTACATTCTTTTTTTAATGAACGCGTACAAAATTACAGCCAACACATCTCAAAACCCGAATTGGGTAGAAAAGGATGCAGTCGGCTATCGCCCTATATTGCTTGGGGAAACTTGTCGATACGTGAAGTATATACCAAAGCATGGGAGGTACACCAACAAGGGAAATACAAACGACAAATTTCAAATTTTGCTTCTCGATTGCGTTGGCAAGCCCATTTTATTCAAAAATTTGAGATGGAAAGTTCGATGGAATTTATAGCTGTAAATAAAGGATATCGGCAATTAAACCAAAGTGTAAATGAAACGTATCACAAAGCTTGGACAACAGGTAAAACAGGGGTTCCATTGGTTGATGCTTGCATGCGCTGTTTGAATACTACTGGCTATTTAAATTTTAGAATGCGTGCTTTGGTGGTTTCTTTTTACACGCATCATTTGTTCCAACCTTGGCAAAATTGTAGTCCGCATTTGGCACAGCAGTTTTTGGATTTTGAACCTGGTATCCATTATCCGCAAATTCAAATGCAGGCGGGTGTAACGGGCATCAATACACTGCGTGTTTACAATCCTGTAAAAAACTCTTACGAACATGACTCCGATGGCACCTTCATAAAAAAGTGGGTACCCGAATTGGATGCTATTCCAGCAGCATTTATTCACGAACCTTGGAAATTAACGCCTATCGAACAACTGTTATATGATTTTGAAATGGGGCAAGACTATCCCTATCCTATTGTGAATTTGGAAGAAGCTCGTAAATTTTCTAGTGACTTTTTTTGGTCCATGCGCAAAGAAGATGACGTAAAAAAAGACAGCAAAAGAATTGTTGACAAACACACGTTTCAGGATACAAATTTGGTTTAAATTAAATCGCGAACACGCTCAAAGTTCAATTCCTTAAAGTGTCGAATGACCACATTTGCTTTCGACAAATCTTGGTCTTTGGAATGAAAACTGTCGTACCCCACGCAAAAAATTCCGGCAGCAACAGCCGCTTGAATTCCGTTGGCGCTATCTTCAATAACAATACAATTTTCTTTGGGAGCTATAGATAAACTAGCCGCATGTTCAAAAATAGCCGGATGGGGCTTTGACTTTGGAAAATCTTCACCGGAAACGATATGTGTAAAATAGTGATGCAAGTTGAAACGTGTAAATACGCGGTGAATCGTAACATTTGAAGCGGAAGAAGCTACAATGAGTTGGATTCCGTTCGCATGTAAATCTTGGATTAAATCTTCTACACCTTCAATCAAATACAAATCTTTTTTCACATCAAAAGCGTCATTAAACAACTGTCGTTTGCGTAAAATCAATTGCTCTACTTCTTCCGTTAAATTAAATTGTGTTTTTAATTTTTGAAAAATATTTCGGGTCGAATTACCTGTAAACGAACGATATAACGCATCCGAAACCTCAATATTCAATTCTTTAAAGTGTTGGTAATAGGCAAAATGATGCACCGGTTCGGTATCTACAATTACGCCATCCATATCAAATATTACAGTTTGTATCATATTAGAATTCAAATTCTTTACCGTCGTCGGCTAATAGTACGTTTTCAAAAATAGTTTGGGCTTCGGTTTTGAAAGGTTCGATCGAACCGTAACGGGTCGAATAATGTCCGAGTATCAAATTTTTTACTTTTGCCAACTTTGCAATTTGTGCCGCTTCTTTTGCAGTGGCGTGTTTTGTTCTTTCAGTATAATGCGCTTCCGAATCTAAAAAAGTAGCTTCGTGATACAACACATCAACTTCTTTTATGAGGGGAATAATTGATTCATCATATTGCGTATCACTACAAAAAGCATAACTTTTAGTTGGATCTGGTGGCAACGAAAGTAACTCATTACCAATTACTTCTCCCGAATCTAACGTTACACTACCCCCAGCTTTTATTTTATCAAAATATACTTTTTCAATTTTGTATTGCGCTACAGCTTCAATATTCAAATGACGTTTGCCTACTTTTTCTTGAAATAAAAAACCATTGGTATATATTCTATGCTGTAATGGAATTGTTTTCACAACTACCGTATCATCTTCATAGATCACTTCACTTTCTAGAGATGCTAATTCATGGAAATATAAATTATACCCAGTGTACGAACCCGAAGCACGTAATTGCAACAATATGATTTCTTTAATTCCTTTTGGACCATATACATGTAAATCATTCTCGCGATTGAGCAACATGAAAGTCGAAATCAATCCAATCAAACCATAAAAATGATCACCATGTAAATGCGAAATAAATATATGATTGATCCGAGAAAATTTAATTTTATGCTTGCGCAGCTGCACTTGAGTACCTTCACCACAATCGATTAGAAACAAATGATTTTTCATTTCTAGAACTTGGGAAGTCGGATTGGTTAAGGTTCTTGGTGTAGCGGCATAACAGCCGAGTATGTGTAGTTTCAATTTATTCTGGTATTGGATGATGGGTTTTGGGTAATGGGTAAAAAACTTCTAACTCCCATCTTCCAACTCCCTACTAAATTAAAATCCTAAATCGCGTTCAATTTCGTCCATTTCAATCATGTCGTGTGCTTCTAAAACGGAAGGAACTACATTTAAATAGGTAGGCACTTTATTAAAATCAATTGCATCAGAAACAATAATCATTGATTTTTTTGCTTTAGTATGTGTTTTTGCTAATTCTTTAAAATGAACTAAATCGGCAATAGTAAGGGTTTTGTTGTGCGAAACATCCAAAATTAAATTTTGATTTTGAAACACATGATATTCGTTCATGATTTTACCAACAAAGGCTTCCACATTATTTTGGGTGTCTTTGATGGTTGTGGTATGTCCTTTTTGATCTACTTTCATTATCTATTTTGAATATGCACTAAAGTACTAGTTTTTAATTTTACTGGCTAACAAATAGATAACCGCCATGCGAACAGCTACACCATTCTCCACTTGGTTTAATATAACCGACTGACCCGAATCGGCTACTTCAGAAGTGATTTCAACACCTCTGTTAATCGGTCCTGGATGCATGATTACAATTTCTTTATTCAAGGATTCCAACAACTCTTTTGTCACGCCATATTGTTGTGTATATTCTCGCGTAGATGGAAAATAACTCACATCTAATCGTTCATTTTGCACGCGTAACATATTTGCTACATCACACCATTCTAATGCTTTGCGTAGATTTGTCTCAACCGTTACTCCAAGTGATTCAATGTATTTTGGAATCAAGGTTTTTGGGCCGCACACTTTCACTTCAGCACCTTGCATTTGTAAGGCAAAAATATTTGACAACGCTACTCTTGAATGTAAGATATCTCCAACAATTACAATTTTCTTCCCGCCTACATCACCTAACTTTTCTCGGATGGTATAACTATCCAATAAGGCTTGAGTAGGATGTTCGTGTGCACCATCTCCTGCATTAACAATACTCGCTTTTACATTTTGGGATAAAAAATGAGCGGCACCCGGACTACTGTGGCGCATGACCACCATATCCACTTTCATTGATAAGATATTGTTTACAGTATCAATCAAGGTTTCTCCTTTTTTTACCGAAGACTGAGCTGCAGAAAAACTAATGACGTCTGCAGAAAGTCGCTTTTGAGCCAACTCAAAAGATAATTTGGTACGGGTACTGTTTTCGAAGAAAATATTGGCAATTGTTACATCACGCAATGACGGTACTTTTTTGATGGGACGATTGATTACCTCTTTAAACTGATCTGCAGTTTCAAAGATTAAATCGATATCTTGTTTCGTAATGTGTTTTATTCCGATTAAATGATTTACTGATAATTCTTTCATTGTTTGGATATTCTGATTGTTCGGATATTCTGATGTTCTGATGTCTGTATTTCGGATGCCTGAAAATCCGAAAATCTATATTCTATGATCTTATTTTGTTACCAAATAAACGGCGTCTTCACCATCGTTTTCAAGCCATTTTACCCATACTTTTTCGTTGTTAATCACATCGACTTGTCGGCCTCTATAATCCGGCTGAATGGGCAAATGTCTACTAAATCTTCGATCAATTAATGTCAGTAATTCTACTTCTGATGGCCTACCAAAAGACTGAATAGCGGTTAGTGCCGCATTAATACTTCTTCCAGTAAACAACACATCATCAATAAAGACCACTTTTTTATTCTCAACTAAAAAATCGATTTGGGTTTTGTTCGCTTCCAATGGCTTTTCACTTCTTCTAAAGTCATCACGAAAGAACGTAATGTCTAAAAATCCCAATTGGATATTAGCTATATTATATTCTGTTTCTAAAATTTGTTTGATGCGTTCTGCTAAGAATCTACCTCTTGGTTGCAAACCAATTAATATAGTGTTTGAGAAATCGAGGTGATTTTCAATTAGTTGACAAGCTAATCGATGCAAGATAATGTGTACTTCTTTTGAAGTGAGCAAAACTTTTTGACTCATAATGTGTTGTTTGTACAAATTTAGAATTTATATTTCTAATAGCAATCCTATTGCAAAAAAAATCCCGTAACTAAAATTAGAAACGGGATGAGAGGTTAAGAATACATTTTTTGTCTTAATTCTTTTATTTTATCATCTTCTAGATATTCATCAAATGTCATGTATCGGTCAATAGCGCCGTTTGGCGTTAATTCTAAGATACGGTTCCCAACGGTTTGCGCAAATTCGTGGTCGTGCGTTGTAAACAAAACCGAACCTTTAAAATTATTCAACGAATTATTAAACGCTGTAATGGATTCCAAATCCAAGTGATTGGTAGGCTCGTCTAACATTAATACGTTGGCACGAATCATCATCATGCGCGATAACATGCATCGAACTTTTTCACCACCCGATAGCACATTACACTTTTTTAAGGCTTCTTCACCAGAGAAAATCATTTTTCCTAAAAATCCGCGTACGTATACTTCATCTCTTTCCTCTTCGGTTTTTACCCATTGACGCAACCAGTCGACTAAGTTCAAATCAATTCCGTCAAAATATTCATGGTTGTCTACCGGTAAATACGATTGTGTTGTAGTAATTCCCCAATCAAAAGTTCCTGCATCGGCTGCCATTTTGTTGTTCAAAATTTCATAAAAAGCTGTCGTTGCTCTAGAATCTTTAGAAAAAACAACAATTTTATCGCCTTTAGCCATGTTTAAATCTACATTTTTAAACAACGTTTCTCCCTCTATCGAAGCAGCTAAGTTTTGCACATTCAATATTTGATCACCTGCCTCACGCTCTGTATCAAAAATAATAGCTGGATAGCGTCTACTAGAAGGCTTAATTTCGTCTAAATTTAATTTTTCAATCATCTTCTTACGAGAAGTAGCTTGTTTTGATTTGGCCACATTGGCACTAAAACGTCTAATAAACTCTTCCAATTCCGCTTTTTTCTCTTCGGCTTTCTTGTTTTGCTGTGCTTTCTGACGTGCCGCTAATTGCGAAGATTCATACCAAAAGGTATAATTTCCGGAGTAATGCGTAATTTTTCCAAAATCAATATCCGAAACATGCGTACAAACAGCATCTAAAAAGTGACGGTCGTGCGACACTACTAAAACGGTATTTTCATAATTGGCTAAGAAGTTTTCCAACCAACCTATGGTCTCAAAATCCAAATCATTCGTGGGCTCATCCATAATCAATACATCTGGATTACCAAATAAAGCCTGTGCTAATAACACTCGAACTTTTAGCTTTCCATCCATTTCACTCATTAAAGTGTAATGATACTCAGCCCCGATTTCCAAATTTGACAACATGGTAGCGGCATCACTTTCTGCATTCCAACCATTCATTTCGTCGAACTGCAATTGCAATTCACCTATTCTATTTGCATTTTCATCTGTATAATCCGCATACAAAGCATCCATTTCTGTTTTGACAGCATGCAAGACTTTATTACCCATTAATACGGTTTCCAACACTGTAAATTCATCAAATAAATTGTGATTTTGATTCAAAACCGACATGCGTTTTCCAGGTTCCAAAATAACCCTTCCCGATGTAGGATCCATCTCACCTGCAATGATTTTCATGAATGTCGATTTCCCTGCACCATTGGCTCCAATGATTCCATAGCAATTTCCTTGCGTGAAAGTGGTGTTTACCTCATCGAATAAGATGCGTTTACCAAATTGAACCGATAAATTTGAAACTGTTAACATTTTTGTATTTTTTATAAAACTGTTGCAAAAGTAGTAAAAATAGTAGATTTTTGAATCCTTTATTTGTATTTAATATGGGATTATTTTAACTGAATGTTAACAAGTAGGTTAAATTATAACCAATACATTTGTTATCGGAAATTCATAATCGAATGCATGATTAAAAATTACATTACACACACCTTACCCCTATACGTATTGCTTATTGCCTGTTTCACTTCTTGTAAAAAGGAATTTGAAGCAGACGATTATGCCGCATATTTTGGTGGTGAAGTACAAAATCCACAATCCAACTACGTGGTTTTTATGAAGGATAATGAGGTGATTGACACCCTTTATCTCGATAAAAACAACCGTTTCATGCACAAATTTGATTCGTTAGCGCCCGGTTTATATACCTTTAAACACGATCCGGAATACCAATATGTTTATTTTGATAAAAACGACAGTTTAATGGTACGATTGAATGCCGTTGATTTTGACAATTCGATTGTATTTTGTGGTCGTGGCGATGAAAAAAATAACTTCTTAATGGAAATGTACCTAAAGAATGAAGAAGATAAAGCGACTATGTATACTGTTTTTGATCGCAATGTTCCTTCATTTCTAAAGAATATCGATTCCAGTTTCGCCATTCGAAAATCATTTTATTTAAAACGCAAAGCCGAAATCGGATGGGATGATACTTTTGATTCACTAGCCAAGGCTAGCTTGGATTTTCATCACATCACCAAAAAAGAAATCTACCCCTATGCCCATCAGTTTAGAAATGGGAAAAACATCAGAAAAGCACTTCCTGCCGATTATTATGCGCACAGAAAAGCGGTTAATTATGAATCTAATGAATTGGCAAATTATTCGCCATTTATTAAATATGTAAGCATGATGTTGAACAACATGACGTATGAAAAAAACAAAGGAAATCTCTCGGAGAATTCAATTGAAAATAATATTGAGAAATTGAACCTTACGAAAAATCTCATCAAAAACGAAAAAACCAGAAATGTTGTACTCAATAATGTTGCACTAATGTACTTGCTAGAAGACCAAAACATGTACAACAACACTAAATTTATTGAACGCTATCTAGAATTATCTACAGATGCAGCACTAGAGAAAGAAATACGAACCATTTACACTGCTGTACAAAATTTAAAAGTTGGCAACACCTTACCCAAAATTGACTTGGTAAACGCTAAAAATGAGAAAATTAACTTAACAACCCTCATTACTAAGCCAACCGTGCTTTATTTTTGGACCACTCACGCGGAAACACATATGGCAATTGCCCACCAAAAAATAAATGCATTGCAAAAAGAACATCCCAATTATCAGTTCATCGCTATCAATATCGACGACACACAACCCAATTGGAATGAGGCTTTGAAAAAATACCAACTCAATACCCACTTTGAGTTACATGCTACAGATTTTGAAGCCATTCGAAACAAATGGGTGATTACCAAAATACATCGAATCATCATCTTAAACGCAGATGGCACGATTAAAAATGGTTTTTCCAATTTGTTTGATGTGAATTTTGAAAATCAACTTCAATAAAAAAAGCGTTCCAATTGGAACGCTTTTTTTATTTGTATGCTAATACTCCTTATTTATTCCCTTTTTCGTAATCGGCAATAAATTGTGCAATACCAATATCCGTTAATGGGTGTTTCAACAATCCTGTAATGGAAGATAATGGTCCGGTCATCACATCGGCACCAATTTTAGCACAATTGATCACGTGCATGGTGTGTCGAACAGAAGCTGCCAAAATTTGTGTTTCAAATCCGTAGTTATCATATATTTGACGAATCTCATCAATTAAATTTAAACCATCTGTAGAAACATCATCTAATCTTCCTAAGAAAGGCGAACAATAGGTTGCACCTGCTTTAGCCGCTAGTAAAGCTTGACCTGCAGAGAAAATTAATGTAACGTTAGTTTTTATTCCTTTATCTGAGAAATATTTACACGCTTTAACACCTTCTTTAGTCATAGGCAGTTTCACAACAATTTGCTCATGCAAATCTGCTAACTCTTCCCCTTCTCTAATCATTCCTTCAAGGTCCATAGCATTTACTTCTGCACTTACATCGCCGTCAACAATATTACAAATAGCCACATAGTGCTTTAATATATTGTCTTTTCCTGTAATGCCTTCTTTAGCCATTAACGAAGGGTTAGTGGTTACTCCGTCTAAAATACCTAATTCTTGTGCTTCTTTAATTTGCTCTAAATTAGCAGTGTCAATAAAAAATTTCATCTTGATAAATTTAATGTGTTGTATGTTGTTTGAATTGCAAAAGTAAGAAATAGGATCAGAATACCATAAAAAAACCGCCCCAAAAATGGAGCGGCTAACCAAAAACTAAAAATTGAACTGTATTTATTCTTTTGAAGTTGATTTAACTGCTAAGTTGTAAATAACCAATCCAAATCCGATTTTGTTGATGGCATCAGCAATGTTGTACGCAACGTCAACACTTCCTTTACCTAGAAAATCCGTATACCATCCGTCTGTTCCTAACATATATCCTAATGGATAGATAGCCCAACCTACTAATACGAACCAACATAAAATTTTGTGAGATGCTAATACATTTCCACCTGCAGCTGCAGCTAACTTAGAAGCTTCACCTAACCAGATTTCATAAACGATTACGAAATAAGCTAATCCTGAGATTAATCCCCAAAATGCTGCTTGATCACTGAAAATAGTTTCTCCAAAGTAACCTGTTACCAACATTACTATTGAAAGGAAAATCATTTTCCACAATAGGTTTTGTTTGGCTCCAGCCACTTTAAGAATCAAATAAAACTCTAAACACATTAATGGCACAGTTAATACCCAATCAACATATCTAAAGAACGTTGGTGATTCTTGGAACGCATTCCAATAGTCACGCATGTAAAAATAATGTACTGCAGCAATAAAAGTAATCAAACCTGACACCAATACTGAAGTACGCCACTTTTTATCAAATTGATTTAATGATAAAAAGAAAAAAGCTGAAGCAGCCATCATAGCCATGCTTCCAATAAAAAAGGTAAAGCCCACATAATCATTAGGTAACATTTTTGTTACACTAGATGAAAGAAACATTAAATTTGTCATAATAATATAGTTTAAATTAGTTTGTTTAAGTAAATTTATAAAAAATTAAACAGAATAAAAAAATTTTTGTTAACTTTTTTTAAAAAAAATTAAACAAAAATGATAAAATAAAATAAAAAATGAGTAAAATATCAATCATAACGAGCTTTGCGGGGCTTTGGCTAACTTCTTATTTATCAGATACAAACCAATTAATTTTTGGTTTTTTATTGATTTTCACCTTCGGAATTTTACATGGAGCGAATGATTTGGTCCTAATCCATCAAATCGAAAACAACAAAAAAACAACTTTTGTCAAAATTATTGTTTCCTATCTCGTAATTGTTACAGGATCGGTGGTATTATTTACAGTATTGCCACTTTTCGCTTTAATTATGTTTGTTATGGTAAGTGGGTATCATTTTGGAGAACAACATTGGGCCTCACTTATAGTAGCCAAAAATTCCATTCGAAAAATATTCGAACTTATTTATGGGCTATTCATAATTGCTGTCCTATTATATATGAATGCAACGGAAGCCAGTAAAATAATATTTGAGATTACGGGAACTCTTTTACCCCTGACATTCTTTACGCTTTCAACAGTAGTACTGAGTATACTCTTGCTGATTTCGACTTATGTCATGGCAAGAGAACAGAGTGATTTTAAAAAGCATATTGTAGAGCAACTGTTTTATTTAGTAGTCCTTATGGTTGTTTTTAAAAGCTCCAGTTTAATTTGGGGTTTTACGATCTACTTCATTTTCTGGCACAGCATTCCCTCCCTTCATGATCAAATCATATTCTTATACGGAAAATACAGCCTAGCGCATTTTAAAAAATATGTAAAAACAGCTTTTGGATATTGGATCCTATCTATAATAGGTATTGCAGTTTTGTATATATTGGCAAAAGATCTAATTATTTTTGACGCTTTATTTTTCTCATTTTTAGCATCAATTACCTTTCCTCATGCCCTAGTCATCTTAAGAATGTTTAAAAAGTAGGCCTACAATTTGTAATGATTCATCAGCATTTTTTCATACACATTATCGGGTAAAATGCGTTTTAATACAATGGAAAACTTTTGCATAAAAAAACCTACTTTATAATGGATTTTAGGATTTTTCGTATGAATAATGGCGTAAATTGCTGCGGCCATCTCATTTGGATTGCTGCCGCTATTAACATGTGAATCCATTTCGTGTAAGGTATTCCCATAAGGCAATTCATATGCAGAGCCTTTTACAACCGGTGCGTGATACCTTCCCGCTGCAATATTTGTAGCAAAATCACCAGGAGCTACATTCGTGATTTGAATACCAAACGACTTCACTTCCATGCGAAGGGCTTCCGTAATCAATTCTAACGCCCCTTTTGAAGCCGAATAAATTCCCCGGTAAGGCAATCCCATATATCCTGCTATCGATGTAATATTAATGATTAATCCCGATTTTTGCGCACGCATTTGCGGTAATACAGCTTTCATCACTTCAATAGGACCAAATAAATTCGTCTCAAAATTATTTCGGATTTCAGCAGTTGGAATTTCTTCAATAGGACCTGTAATTCCCACTCCAGCATTATTTATCACAACATCAATTCGCCCTTCTTTTTGGATGATTTGTGCTACACAATCCAGAATACTTTGTGGATTGCGCACATCCAATTTCAATAATGGAAATGGGGATTCGGTTAGTGCATCCGGATTTCTACTGGTTCCGTAAACCACAAAATCTTTATGATGCAAAAAGGTGCCAATAGATTTTCCAATGCCCGATGAAGCACCCGTAATGAAGATAACTTTTTTCATGTTGACCGATTTAAATACGAAGATAAGAAACTTTTAGGCATAAAAAAATCTCCCTAAGGAGATCCCATAAAAAATGGCAAGCGACCTACATCGCACCGCTACAACCACATACCTTTGCTGTGTTCCCACCCTGGAGGAGTCTGCAGGAGCTGGTCGTGTAGGACTTGCCGGTGCAAATATACAATCTTTTTATATTTTTACAAGAGGAATTGTGTGTATAAAAAATCATTGTATATTTACACTAATAAATATCTGTAACATGTTAAATGGTAAGCTATTCGCTATCATCCTTTTAGGCATCTTGGCATTCGGTTGTAAGGAGGATGAAAACGAATTAAAAAATTTATTTTCAATTGAAAATCCTTCACTGAAACCAATACTTAAATTAGAAGAGCGTATTGATTTAGTCCTTCAGAATAAAGAAAATAAAGCAATTGATTCGGTTGTCTATTTTATAAACGACGTCAAAATTGGTTCCGTTAAAGGAAATGATACCATTTCTTTTGCTCTAAACAAACAAAAATTAGGCAATCAAACACTAAAAGCCAGTGTGTACTTTGAAGGAAAAACCATTGACATCGACACAAGCTTTTCCATTTTTGCGAGTCGAGAACCTCAAATATTGAATTATACAATTGTAAATACCTATCCCCACGATATCAATGCGTACACACAAGGTTTTGAATTTTACAACGGCGTGTTATTAGAAGGTACCGGACAATATAAAGAATCTACTTTACGAAAAACCGATCATACAACAGGAAAAGTAACCCAACAAATCAAATTAGAAGACAACTATTTTGGGGAAGGCATTACGGTTTTAAACGGAAAAATATACCAATTAACTTGGAAAGAAAAAACCGGATTTGTTTATGATGTCAACACACTTAAATTAGAAAAAAAATTCACTTTTGAAACCGACGGTTGGGGACTAACAAACGATGGCACAAATTTATATATGAGTGATGGATCCGAAAAAATTTACATTGTAGATCCGACTACATTTAAAGTTGTCGATAGTATTAGTGTTTATACAGCAGGATCCAAAATCGACTCCATTAATGAAATGGAATGGATCAATGGAAAAATTTGGGCCAACATTTATCAAAAGGATGTCATCGCTGTAATTGATCCAAAAACGGGTGCTGTGGAAAATGTTATTAATTGCGTTGCTTTGAAAGACAAAGTAACACAACATCCAGAAGTCGATTATTTTAATGGAATTGCTTACAACCCATCGTCAAAAACTTATTTTGTGACGGGGAAAAATTGGGATAAAACCTTTGAAATAAAAATTGAGTAAAAAAAATACTTAAAAAGAAGAATGTCTTAAAGATTTTTTCTTTTTATAAAATGATTTAGAACTTATGTAAATTGTTTTATCCAACTCGGTAAAAGGAATATTTTTTTCATCAGTAATAAATAGCTTTTTAGTATAATTGACTTCGTTTTCTTGGCTTACCCTGCTTTTTATAGTTACTATTTCATCGGCTGTAAATTCAAATAATGCATATGCATTTGTGTATACTGGCTTTTTAAACTTAATTGCTGTTGCTTTGTCCCAAACCACATAATCTTTACCTAAAATTTGCATCAGTTGAATCATGTATATTGGATCAGTAGCCGAAAACAAACTTCCACCAAACATAGAACCTACATAATTTTTGTTTTTATAAGTTAAAGGAATCTTTATTTTAACAATGTGTAAATCGTTTGAAACAAAAATAATTTTACCACAACTTCTTCTATACATAGGCGAAATATTAAACATTACCCTAAATAAAGTTGCTTTATCAAAAAATCTATTTAAAAATGAAAAAAGTTTATCGTACATAAATTAATCTACTAATCTAGATACTATTGTAGCCACTGGAAGAATATCCTTAGTATTTTCAATACTCGGACCAGCAACCCAAACGGTCTTGTAGGTAACTTGGGTAGCGGCTTTTTCAGTAGCTTTCATTCCAATGTAAAAGCGAATCATTTTTACCCATTTTTTTAAAGTCTTGCTCTTATTTAATAGGTTTTCCAATCGCGTTTGTTTTGTGCCTACTTTTTGCACATAAGGGGTATTGATAACGGTACAAGGGGTCCCCGAAATGCGTTCGGTCATTACAATATCTTTTGCCGAATAAGTTACACAAGCTTGTTTGTACTCTTGTGAAACCCCCGACTCGATAGAAGCAATAAACGGACTTCCCACAGAAACACCAACGGCACCATAGGTTAGCATCGCATCTAAATCGGACTTACATCCTACTCCACCAGCCGAAATTACGGGTAACGAAGTATGTTCATTTATCGCTTTGATTAAGGTTTCGGGATCCAAATTTCCTCGATGACCACCGGCCAAATTATTCACCGCAATAATTGCATCAGCGCCTAATTGCTCCACTTTTTGAGCAAATGCCACATCGGTTACATCACAAAAAACTTTAATCCCTACTTTATGGGCTTCTCGTATGGTTTCTTCAGGAGAACCGAGTGAGGTAATAATAAAATCAACTCCTTCTTCACACAAAACGCGAAGCTGTTCTTTATACTTCACATTCGACTTATTGACGATTAAATTGTATCCAAAACTACCGCCAGGAACTTTTGCCGCTTTTAAGGTTTTAACCGAAGCTTGTAATTCGGTCAGCGTGCGGTAATTTAAAGCTGGAATACAACCTGCAATACCACTTTTCATTCCTTCAATCACCATTTGGGTATTGGATACCAAAAACATTGGTGCCATGATTACAGGATGGGTAATATCAAGAAGCGAGGTTAGGGATTTTTTTTTCATTTTTGTCATCAATTTCAGATCAAATATACAAAAATTAAAGCATAATTTTTTGTAGAATCAAAATTGCATACGCTGCATCATCAAATCATAATTATTTCTTAAAATGTAACTCCGCACCAAAATTTAAAATAAATTTGGATGCAAACTAACAAAAAAATAAATGACAAAAAAACTAACCGTATTGAGTTGTCTTTTAGCATTGCTAATTTCAACCGATGTCATGGCACAAAAAAAGCCACAAGACAAGAAGAAACCAACTACTGATGTTCCTGCTGGCGATGCAAAAAAACCAGATGGAAAAAAAGAACCCAAGCCGTATAAAAAAGTAATTGACTCTACGGCAGTGACACAAAAGGGACTTATTGATGTACACAAAGTAGCTGAAAAATACTTGTTCGAAATTTCAGATTCTTTGATTGGTAAAGAAATTATGACCATTACTCGTTATTCTAAAACGCCTGCGGGTGGAGGAATTTTTGGTGGTGAAGAAATCAATCGTCAAGTGGTGCGTTTTGAAAAAGGACAAAACCACACCATCATCCTGAGATCGATTACCTATGTAATTACAACTCCTAACGAAGACAAACCTATCACACAATCCGTTAAAAACTCAAGTGCCGATCCTATCATTGGTATTTATGATATTTTAGCTTATAAAAAAGATGCATCAGGAAAAAACACCTTATCAAGTGTGATTGATATGACGCCTGCATTTGAATCGGATACACAGATATTTTCTTTAAATTCGATAAACAAACAAATGTTAAGCATCCAAGCTTTTCAAAAGGATAAATCATTTATTCAATTTGTAAAAAGTTTCCCAATAAATACGGAAGTGCGATCTACAAAAACTTTTTCAACAGTAGCTCCACAAATTTCAAGAACCCCAACACCTAAGGTTGGCGTTGACTTTCCTGCTGGTTTAGATGCTGGTGTAGTAACTATGGAAATAAACACTTCATTTATTTTACTTCCAGAAAACCCAATGCGAAAAAGAGCATTCGATAAAAGAGTAGGTTATTTTGCAAATGGATATGATGTTTTTGAAGAAAATTCGCAAAAAGCAGAAACTGAAATTTTTGCCGTAAGATGGCGTTTAGAACCCAAAAACCAAGAAGATGCCGAAAAACAAAAAAGAGGCGAACTCATTGAACCGAAAAAACCAATCGTTTATTATTTAGATCCTGCTACTCCAGACAAATGGAAACCGTTTATCAAACAAGGTATTGATGATTGGCAAGCCGCTTTTGAGTTTGCAGGATGGAAAAATGCCATTCGTGGTGAATATTGGCCAGAGAATGATCCAACCATGAGTTTAGAAGATGCTCGATTTTCAGTATTGCGCTATTTTGCAGCTGAAATTCAAAACGCTTACGGACCAAATGTGCATGACCCACGAACAGGAGAAATTATGGAAAGCCACATTGGGTGGTACCACAACATTATGAGTTTGTTACGCGATTGGTATTTGATCCAAACCGCTGCCGTAGATCCTCAAGCTAGAAATAAAAAATTTGATGATAAATTGATGGGCGAATTGATCCGATTCGTTGCAGCTCATGAAGTGGGACACACCTTAGGTCTTCGTCACAACATGGGTGCTAGTAATGCAACTCCAGTAGAAATGTTAAGAAATGCTGAGTTTCAAAAGAAAAACGGACATACCTCTTCGATTATGGATTATGCACGATTCAATTATGTAGCACAACCAGAAGATAATGTAAAAGATTTGTTTCCAAGAATTGGAGATTATGACAAATGGGCGATCAAATGGGGTTACTCTTATTTCAATGGTGCAAAGGATGATAAAGAAGAAAAAGCGTTGTTAAATGAAATGACCAAAGATGCCTATAAAAACCGTCGCTTATGGTTTGGAACGGAGACCAATCCATATGATCCTAGATACCAAACAGAAGATCTTGGCGATAATGCAATGAAAGCTTCAAACTATGGTATTAAGAATTTAAAACGTATTCTTCCAAATTTAATTGAATGGAGCAAAGAAAGTGGTGAAGATTATGAAGAATTGAATGGTTTATACAATTCTTTAACCGGACAATTTAGACGTTACATGGGGCATGTTACTAAAAACGTTGGTGGAATTTATGAAACACCAAAAACGTATGACATGACAGGTAATATTTATGAAGTTGTACCAGCTGCAATTCAAAATGAAGCCGTAACGTTCTTAAACGAACAATTATTTAAAACACCAAAATGGTTATTAGACCAAAATATCTTAGCTAAAATTAAACCTGAAAATGGTGTTGAAGCGATAAAATCAATTCAAGATGGAACTTTATCTAGCTTATTGTCTGGAGATCGTTTGGTTCGTTTGTTAGAAACTTCTACACAACAAAAAAATAATTATTCAGTGGATGAATTAATGAGTGATCTACGAAGAGGTATTTTTTCTGAAATAAGAACGAATGCTCCAATCGATATTTTCCGTAGAAATTTACAAAAACTGTATGTTTCTAAATTAATTGAAACCATGTCTACCGACAAAAACAATACGACCTCTTTTAGTGGTAGAAGAATTGTAGTAGTGGACACGGATATTCCATCCATTGCTCGTGGTCAGTTGATTGAATTGAAAAGCCAATTAAGAATTGCGGCTCTCAATACACCTGATCGTTTGACAAGATTCCACCTTAACGATTTAGTGGCCCGTATTGAAAACGCCATGAAACCAAAATAAGCTGTTATCGTATGTATAAAAAGGGGAAAGTGTAACCACGCTCCCCTTTTTTTATGCGTAAGATTCATGTGATTAGAAAGCCAGCGAAATCAATTATATTTAAAGATTATTTGCTGATGAACTTCACTGAATGCAAGTTGCTAATTACTTAAAAATAAAAAAACCGAATCAAAATATGATTCGGTTTTTTATTGCATAGTGCTTGATAGCTACTGCATTATTTCACTTCTTCGAAATCTACATCTTGTGTTTGATCACCCGAAGCATTTTCTTGAGGTTCTGCTTGTGCAGCACCACCTTCAGCTTGTGCTTTATACATTTCTTCAGAAGCATTTTTCCAAACTTCATTGATTTTGTCTAAAGCAGGAGTAATCGTTTCAACATCTTTAGTTTCATACGCAGCTTTTAATTCATTTAAAGCGGCTTCAATGGCACTTTTATTCCCTTCAGATAATTTGTCACCAAACTCACCCAATTGTTTTTCCGTTTGGAAAATCATAGAATCCGCTTCGTTTAATTTATCTGCTTTTTCCTTCGCTAATTTATCTGCCTCAGCATTCATTTCAGCATCTTTCTTCATTTTCTCAATTTCTTCTGGAGTCAATCCTGAAGAAGCTTCGATACGAATATCGTGAGATTTACCTGTTCCTTTATCTGTAGCAGATACTTTGATAATACCATTGGCATCAATATCAAACGTTACTTCAATTTGTGGAACGCCTCTTGGTGCTGGCGGAATACCATCTAAATGGAATCTACCGATTGTTTTGTTATCATTTGCCATTGGACGTTCTCCTTGTAATACATGGATCTCTACCGATGGTTGATTGTCTGCAGCTGTGGAGAAAACTTGTGATTTTCTTGTTGGAATAGTCGTGTTAGACTCAATTAATTTTGTCATTACACTTCCCATAGTTTCAATACCTAATGAAAGTGGTGTAACGTCTAATAACAATACGTCTTTAACTTCACCCGTTAAAACACCCCCTTGAATCGCTGCACCAATAGCAACTACTTCGTCAGGATTTACTCCTTTTGATGGTTTTTTGTTGAAGAATTTCTCTACTTGCTCTTGAATCACTGGGATACGAGTTGAACCACCAACTAAAATTACTTCGTCAATATCAGAAACAGATAAACCAGCATCTTTTAACGCTTTAGCAACAGGTTCCATAGAACGTTTTACTAAAGTTTCCGCTAATTGCTCAAATTTTGCTCTGGTTAAAGTTTGTACCAAGTGTTTTGGTCCTGATGCAGTAGCTGTTACATAGGGTAAGTTGATTTCTGTTTGTGCAGACGCTGATAATTCAATTTTTGCTTTTTCAGCAGCTTCTTTTAAACGTTGTAAAGCCATTGGGTCTTTACGTAAATCAACACCTTCAGCAGCATTGAAATCGTTTGCCAACCAATCGATAATTACTTGGTCAAAATCGTCTCCACCTAAGTGTGTATCTCCATTAGTTGATAATACTTCAAAAACACCGTCTCCTAATTCCAAGATTGAGATATCAAATGTACCTCCACCCAAATCATATACAGCAATTTTTTGGTCTTTACCTTGTTTGTCTAATCCATAAGCTAATGCAGCAGCTGTAGGCTCGTTAATGATTCGCATTACTTTTAAACCAGCAATTTCACCAGCCTCTTTAGTAGCTTGACGCTGTGCATCATTAAAATAAGCAGGAACTGTAATTACTGCTTCAGAAACGGAATGACCTAAATAATCCTCAGCTGTTTTTTTCATTTTTTGAAGCGTCATTGCAGACAATTCTTGTGGTGTGTATAAACGACCATCGATATCAACACGAGGTGTATCGTTATCCCCTTTAACCACTTTGTAAGCTACCGTAGAAGCTTCTTTTGCACTTTCAGTATACTTGTTTCCCATAAAACGTTTTACCGAAGCAATCGTTTTGGTAGGATTAGTTACTGCTTGTCTTTTTGCCGGATCTCCAACTTTAATTTCACCACCTTCAACAAAAGCGATTACAGACGGTGTCGTTCTTTTTCCTTCTGCGTTTGCAATTACAACAGGTTCTCCACCTTCCATTACAGCCACACAAGAGTTGGTTGTACCTAAGTCGATTCCAATAATTTTACTCATTTTTATACTTGTTAAATTTTAAATTTCAATTTTAAACTCATGCAGTCTATTTCAAGGATTGTGCCACTACAAAAAATAGGGAAAATTGACATAAAACAAATTGTGTCCGACAAAAAATACTGACAACATGGCATATTAGTACCTATATTGGCTCACACCAACCGGTAGTACCATGAATTCAAAAAAAGAAACTATTTTTAAGTTTATCGCAAAATACCACATCTTTTTTACGAATTCCTCATTATATTTGTGATTCAATTGTATCTTATGGAATGTATATCTGTTTTTGATATGTTAAAAATAGGTGTTGGACCCTCAAGTTCTCACACCCTTGGACCTTGGCGTGCAGCCGAACAGTTTGTCAAGGAATTGCGTCAAAATAACCTGATTGATGCTGTTATTAGTATACAAGTCAATTTATACGGTTCCCTTTCGTTAACGGGTAAAGGGCATGCAACCGATTTAGCAATTATGCTTGGTTTGAGTGGTGCAGACCCTGAGTACATTCCTGTTGAAAGCATAGATGTGATCATTTCGGCAATTAAAAATAAAAAAGAAATTTTCTTAGGTAATGAAATTCTAATTCCGTTTTGTTTTGAAACGGATATTATTTTCAATCGGAATTTTTTGCCTTTTCATGCCAACGGGTTAACATTTACTGCGATTACGGATACAGAGACGTTTTCAGAAACTTATTATTCAATTGGCGGTGGTTTTGTAGTCAAAGAACAAGAAGATCATCACAAAGAAGCGCTTTTACATACTTTTCCTTTTCCAACTGAAAAAGCCGATGAATTATTAAATTATTGTCGTTCTGAAAATAAAAAAATCTCTGAGATTGTATTTGAAAATGAAAAAACTATGCGAAGTGAAACAGAAATTCACGACGGGTTACTTCGTATTTGGGATACCATGTTGGAATGCATGTACATAGGTTGTCATTCAGAAGGAATTCTACCGGGTGGATTAAATGTAAAACGCAGAGCCTACGATATGCATAAAAACCTAATCGGCGTTCTCCCTTATGAAGATCCATATTCATGGCTTCAAATCATTCGACAAACAGAGGTGAAATTTCGACAAATTTTAAAATGGGTAAGCTGTTTTGCCTTAGCGGTAAACGAAGTAAATGCTTCCTTAGGTCGGGTAGTTACTGCGCCAACCAATGGAAGTGCCGGCGTTATTCCAGCTGTATTGATGTATTATTTGGTCATTGAAAATCATGAAGCGGGAGAAAAAGAAATCAAACAGTTTTTATTAGTGGCGGGAGAAATTGGCGCCATCTTTAAAAAGGGTGCTACCATTTCGGCTGCGATGGGTGGTTGTCAAGCAGAAATTGGAGTATCTAGTGCAATGGCTGCCGCCGCTTTGTGTGAATTAATGGGCGGAACACCGGCACAAGTTGCCATGGCCGCTGAAATTGCGATGGAGCACCATTTGGGACTGACTTGCGATCCTATTGGCGGATTGGTTCAAATTCCGTGTATAGAACGAAATACTATGGGAGCAATCAAGGCCATTAATGCGGCAGAACTCGCCTTAGAAACGGATGCATTGCATGCTAAAGTACCTTTAGATAAAGTAATTGATACCATGTGGCAAACAGCCAAAGACATGAACGCAAAATACAAGGAAACCTCAGAAGGGGGATTAGCAGTAGCCGTTAATATGGCGGATTGTTAACGGTTAATTAAATTCAAAACTCAGACTCGTTGTTATTGAAAAATTATCGTTTGTATTATCATAAAACAATGGTTCTTTCGCAGCTAAATATCGCGCTTCCACTCTAAATTTGGCTTTCGTATTGAACAAATAATCAAAGTTAAGTGAATACCCATAAGTACTAAATGGATTAGTCTGGGCAATTATTACGTTGTGTTTATCTTGATAATATTCTAACCTTGCAGCTGTTTGCCATTTTGAACTGATGGTGTATTGGGTAATTAATACTGGACTCCACCAATTTACATACGATTCATTTAATGCTTTACGCTTTTGAAGTCCAAAATCAAATCCTATGATGGTTCGCCATTTTGAATCCCAAGTTGTATCCCAGTAAAAATTACTAAAATATCGCATCTCAAATGCACCGAAATAATTTTCTTTTCCAACAAATGTACTCCAATTCAATAAAGAGGTTTCGGAAGGCTTATATACAATTTGGGTTCCAAATGAAGGAGGAATCGAATTATTTGGCTTGGCAATACGTTGCCAACCGTTAGTCAACAAACCTGAAAACATCCATTGTTTTGATACATTGAAATTGTATTTCAAACCTGTCATGAAATAAGGAGAATTCTCAGCAAGAATCGATCGAGTCAAGGTCAAATTAGTTCCCGTTATCGCCGATTCAAATCCGATATAGCTTGAAAATATACCCATTTCCAGGGTATGTTTTTTAGCAGCGTCTAAGTAAACACCTAAAAAAGCTTCGTTAATATTTTTTATTCGTTCATTACTGTAATTATCCTCTACATATGTACCCGCCTGAAAGGAAAGCTTTGCATATATATTTTCATACGTAATAACCCCTCTAAATAATGCAATATTGATGTTAAACTCGTTGTGTCGGTTGTGATTGTAAAAAAAGGGTTGTTTGGTTAATTGCGTTGAGTTATTGAAATCATAAGCAAAATAGCCATCCATATAACCCGAAAAATCAACGTTTACTTTATTGTTTGTAAGCGTATCCTGGGCCCAACAAAAGCATGATATAAATAAAAAAAATAGTACTCGATTATTCCCCATTTTTAATATGAAGTTTTCGCTTCAGAATTAAGTCGGTCACCGGATGGAAAATCAAAGGGATTTCTTCGACAACCACATCGCTTTTATCCAAACCAAATGCTTTTTCATCAGAAACACCCAATCCTTTTAAACTAAAATAGCTGTTCAATAAGAATCCTTCTTTGAATGCAAATTCGTTTTCAAAAGAAATAAATTTCTCCAATACCACGAATTTAAAATCGGGTTCGGCATTGTATTTAGAAGATCCATCAGGTCTAATGTGTAGATCCAACTCTTTGTTTTCTACTAAGTCTTTTATAATATTTTTAAAATACAATTCTACTTTTGGCTGCACTCTAAAACCAGCATTAATGTTTACTTTAATTACTTTGTCGTTGATCAATTCAATTACTTCATAATCTAAGGTAAAAGGCTCTTCCGTTCTGTTGATGTGTAAAAACCAATATACATCGGCACGCTTGGGTTTTTTGGCAAAAATAGATTTCATGATCTTCTCCTCTATTTCCGAAATTTTATCGGCTTTTGTAAGATACACCAAATGGGTAGCGTATTTTGTATAGGTAGCATCATTAGATAAGTCAACTAATAAATCTCTGTAATTGCTTAAAGGCACATATTTGGTAAATTTATTATTCAATTGTCTTCCAAAGAAAATAATGTACATGACCATAAAAAACAAGCCCGATATAATCAAGGTAACAAAACCACCTTCCGGGAATTTTTTCATGTTGGCGATAAAGAATGAGATTTCAATAAAAGCAAAAAGTAAAAAGATGACCCAAATAATGTATTTATTGAATCGCAAACGGTAATACAAATAATACATTAACAATAATGTCGTCATCATCATGGCAAGCGTAATCGCCAAGCCGTAGGCCGCTTCCATATGAGTAGAGTTTTTGAAGTATAAAATCATCGCAACACAACCCGCCCAAAGAATCAAATTAATAGAGGGTATGTAAATTTGTCCCTTATTATTCGTTGGATTTTTTAACGTAACTCGAGGCCAAAAGTTCAAGGAAATCGCCTCATTGATTAACGTAAACGAACCACTAATTAAGGCTTGAGAAGCAATAATTGCCGCCATAGTAGCAATCGCAATTCCGAAAAGCAAGAACCACTCGGGCATTATTTTAAAGAATGGATTACGACCGGCTAAAAAATTATTTTGCTCCGACATCAACCAAGCCCCTTGACCCAAATAGTTGGTTACCAAACAAATCTTTACCATTACCCACGTAATTCGGATGTTATTTTTACCACAATGTCCTAAATCGGAATACAAAGCTTCGGCACCCGTTGTACATAAAAACACCGCACCCAACAGCCAAAATCCATGCGGATATTCCACCAATAAACGGTAAGCATACATAGGATTCAAGGCTTTTAATATTTCTGGATGATGAATGATTTGAGAGAAACCTAATACAAATAACATGGAAAACCAAATGACCATGGCAGGCCCAAAAAAGAAGCCCACTTTTTGTGTTCCAAATTGTTGAAACAAGAAAATACCGGTCAAAATTGCAATAACAATGGGAATGGTAGGAATATCTGGAATGACAACTTCTAGACCTTCAACAGCAGAGGCTACCGAAATAGGTGGCGTAATAATCCCATCGGCTAATAAAGTCGCGGCACCTAAAATCGTTGGGATAACCAATCGTCCTTTGCCAAATCGCTTCACGAGAGCATACAACGAAAAAACGCCTCCTTCTCCATGGTTGTCGGCGTTCAAAGTTAAAATTATGTATTTAAAAGTAGTTTGAAACGTCAGGGTCCAAAAAACACAAGAAATTCCTCCATAAACTAATAATTCAGATATAGCCCGTTTATCTACAATGGCTTTCATTACATACAAGGGACTCGTTCCGATGTCTCCATATATGATTCCTAAGGCTACTAATAAGGTGGCTGCTGTAACTTTTTGTGTCGTTGAATGTCCCATAGAATTGGAAAATAATTTGCAAACTGTTTGTCTAGAATACGCTCATATAAAAGTTCACAAAAGAAATTATTGAAATTAATTCTATGGAGCTGATACCAATATTGTATTCAAATTTTCGACTGCAAATATACTGAGAGTTTAGATATTAAGTCTTTTTTTTGAAAATTATTTTTTCCGACGGGTATCAATCAAATGGATGATTTGCCATTTGCCATTGTCATTAAACAAAGTAAATGAATTGGCTCCCCTATGGCTAAATTTTTCATTAATATAAAATTCGTAGGGTGTCCAAACATGTGCTAAATTGCCATCCATTTCAACTTTGTATTGAAGTATTCGCTCTTCAAATTTCATATTTGCTGGAATACTAGCAATCGATTTTAAAAAATCATCATAGGATTGATCCTCCAAAGTATTACCTTCTTTTGTATTGGCGATGGTTTGTAAAATAATTTCGGAATGACACAGCTCTTTTAATTCTAAAGTATCCTTAGCATGAAAAGCTGTAAAAAAATCTTCTACTAATTTTTGGGGTTGATTTTCCTGTGCTAGTAGTGGCAGATGAATGCTAATTAATAGTACGAATAGTAAATTCTTCATGAATTGATTTTTATTATACATTTTAAAAGTTATTTTTGTTACATCAAAAATAGCACAAAATGTCGACAGCAAAAAAAGATTACAAAAGGATTACTACAAAATCACTGATTGATATGAAAATGAATGGAGAAAAAATCTCCATGCTAACGGCCTACGATTTTACTATGGCTAAAATTGTTGACAGCGCCGGTGTCGATGTTATTCTAGTAGGCGATTCTGCCAGTAATGTTATGGCGGGACATGAAACCACACTTCCCATCACATTGGATCAAATGATTTATCATGCTTCCAGTGTAGTAAGAGCCTGCGAACGTGCATTAGTGGTGGTAGATTTGCCTTTCGGTAGCTATCAATCGGATCCAAAAGAAGCGTTGCGTTCTTCGATCCGAATCATGAAAGAAAGTGGCGGTCATGCAGTTAAATTAGAAGGTGGAAGTGAAATTGCAGCTTCCATTAAAAAAATATTAAACGCAGGCATCCCTGTTATGGGACACTTGGGCTTAACACCACACTCAATTTATAAATTTGGATAGTATTCGGTTCGTGCTCA
>JAGNZI010000017.1 GCA_017984495.1 Flavobacterium sp. | reverse complement strand
AACACTATCAGTCTAAAGAGCTGCCTCTATTTGAGAAATATCATATTGAACGACAAATAAAAACGTCTTTTGGAAAAACAGTTTCCATGAGCAAAGGGGCTTATTTAATTATTGAACATACTGAAGCTTTACACGTTATCGACGTGAACAGTGGAAATCGTTCAAGCAAAGCCTCTAGCCAAGAAGATACTGCTCTAGAAGTAAACATGATTGCTGCTGCAGAAATTGCGCGTCAATTGCGTCTTAGAGACATGGGCGGAATTATTGTGGTGGATTTTATCGATATGCAAAATCCAGATAACCGCAGAGTTTTATATGATTTCTTGAAAGAAGAAATGAGTGACGATAAGGCCAAGCATAAAATCTTGCCTCCTAGTAAATTTGGATTAATTCAAATCACTAGACAAAGAGTTAGACCCGAAGTAAATATTAAAACAAGAGAAGAAGACCCCAACAATGAACATGGGGAAATTGAAGCTCCAATTTTAATTATTGATAAAATATCGGCTGACCTTGAACGCATTATCAAAGACCACAAAAAAGTAGTACTTAACGTGCATCCATTTGTGGCAGCATACCTTACCAAAGGTTTTCCATCCTTACGTTCAAAATGGTTTTTTGAACATAAGAAATGGGTGAAAATTATACCTCGTGACGCTTACACGTATCTAGAATATCACTTCCTTGACAATGAAGGAACTGAAATTATAGTAAAATAATACCGGGATGTATCCTGTAATAAAAAACCGCCTTTCAAAAGATTGGCGGTTTTTTTATACCTGAAGTCCACTGGACTTCCTCCTCTTATTATCAAATCTCGTGACGCTTACACGTATCTAGAATATCACTTCCTTGACAATGAAGGAACTGAAATTATAGTAAAATAATACCGGGATGTATCCTGTAATAAAAAACCGCCTTTCAAAAGATTGGCGGTTTTTTTATACCTGAAGTCCACTGGACTTCCTCCTCTTATTATCAAATCTCGTGACGCTTACACGTATCTAGAATATCACTTCCTTGACAATGAAGGAACTGAAATTATAGTAAAATAATACCGGGATGTATCCTGTAATAAAAAACCGCCTTTCAAAAGATTGGCGGTTTTTTTAATGTAATAATTATCGTTTATTTTTAAAAAACACCTTCATCAAATCGCCACACTCTTGTTCCAAAACTCCTGAAACCACTTGCGTTTTGGGATGCAATTGCGTTCCCATTTTTTGAAATCCGCGATTTTCATCGGAAGCACCAAAAACAATTTTTGAAATTTGTGACCAATACAAAGCACCGGCACACATTTGACAAGGCTCTAAAGTAACATATAAAGTACAATCTTTTAAATACTTACCGCCTAAAAAATTAGCCGCACTGGTTATCGCTTGCATTTCGGCATGGGCAGTAACATCGTGCAACAACTCGGTTAGATTGTGTGTGCGTGCAATCACTTTGTTGTCAATCACCACAACAGCTCCTACAGGAATTTCGCCTTTTTCAAAAGCAACTTCAGCTTCTTGTAAGGCTTTCCTCATAAAATATTCGTCGGTAAAAATTTGTTCCATAAGTGCAAAAATACGACAACCAATTCTTACTTTTGTAGTGCTATGGAAAATTTGCTTTCAAAAATTCACAATCCTACCGATGTAAGGAAACTCCCTGAAAATCAATTGCCTCAATTGGCCAAAGAAGTGAGAGACTTCATCATTGATATCGTTTCCAAGAAGGAAGGGCACTTGGGAGCCAGTTTGGGGGTTGTCGAATTAACCATTGCGTTACATTATGTTTTCAATACCCCCGAAGACTTATTGGTTTGGGATGTGGGCCATCAAGCTTATGGACATAAAATCCTAACCGAAAGGAGAACTGTTTTTCACACCAATAGAGCATTGAACGGAATTTCGGGATTTCCAAAACGAAGTGAAAGTATTTATGATGCTTTTGGCGTGGGGCATTCTTCGACCTCTATTTCAGCAGCTTTAGGCATGGCCTTAGCCTCGCAATTAAAAGGCAACACAGACAAGCAACACATTGCAGTAATTGGCGATGCTTCTATTGCAAGCGGCATGGCCTTTGAAGGCTTAAATCATGCGGGTGTTACCGATGCCAATTTATTAGTGGTATTGAACGACAATGCTATTGGAATTGATCCAAGCATTGGCGCTTTAAAAAATTATTTGACCGCTGTAAAAGAAGGGAAAAATCCAAAACAAAACAACATCATAAAATCTTTAAATTTTGACTATTCAGGTCCAATTGACGGCCATGACTTGCCAAAATTAGTTTCAGAATTGAACCGATTAAAAAATGTAAAAGGGCCAAAATTTTTACATGTAATTACCACAAAAGGCAAAGGATTACAATTGGCCGAAGAAGACCAAGTAAAATATCATGCACCTGGTAAATTTGACGCTGCAACCGGTAAAATTCATCCCAAAGAAGAATCGCATTTGCCGCCAAAATTTCAAGATGTCTTTGGACACACCTTGGTTGAATTGGCCCAACAAAATGAAAAAATCATCGGAATTACTCCGGCTATGCCTTCCGGAAGTTCGATGAAATATATGATGGAAGCCTTTCCAAAACGTGCCTTTGACGTAGGAATTGCCGAACAACATGCAGTTACACTATCGGCAGGAATGGCCACACAAGGGATGGTTGTTTTTTGCAACATTTATTCTACCTTTTTACAACGTGCCTATGACCAATTGATACACGATGTAGCCTTGCAAAATTTACCCGTAATTTTTTGTTTGGACCGTTCGGGATTTGTTGGCGAAGATGGCGCCACCCACCATGGTGTGTTTGATATTGCTTATCTGAATTGCATCCCCAATATGATTTTAGCAGCCCCTTTAGACGAAATTGAGTTGCGCAACCTGATGTTTACCGCTTCAGAAGGTCTAGAACACCCAATTGCTATTCGTTACCCTAGAGGAAGAGGAGAAAATACCCAATGGCAACAACCCTTTGAAAAAATCAGTATTGGAAAATCCAAAATGCTTCAAAAAGGAAGTAAAGTAGCGGTAGTATCGACAGGGACTATTGGAACAAATGTGACTAAAGCTTTTACCCAACTAGAAAATAAAACCCTTTTTTCACATTATCACTTCCCTTTTATTAAGCCCTTAGACAGCGCATGTATTGACCAAATTATCGATACACACGAAGTCATAATTACCCTTGAAGACGGCGTAATTAAAGGCGGTTTTGGAGCACAAATTAATTCGATCGTAGCGCTTCAAAATAAAAAGGTGTCTCTAATTAATTTAGGCATTCCGGATGCATTTATTGAGCAAGGAACGGTTTTGGAGCAACAACAATTTTGCAACATTGACGTTTTAAGTTTACTAGAATTATTTAATTCCCTTTCGCATGAATAAAAAAATAGTACTCCTGTTGTTCTTTTTTGCTTTACAAAAAAACAACGCTCAAGTTATTAAAACCGAAGTCAAAGACAGTACCTCACAATGGGTAAAAGTAAATAAAATGGGGCTTGATATTTCTCAAATTTCTTTTGTCAATTGGAATGCTGGAGGAAACAATTCGGTTTCAGGGCTGTTAAAAGGTAATTTCATTAGATCCTATATTAAAGGTAATTTTCATTGGAAAAACGAATTAATTGGTCGCTATGGTATTAACAAACAAGAAGGCCAAGAAGTGCGAAAAACAGATGATCAACTTCAAATTAATTCTACTTTTGGTTACCGAACGGATACGATTTCCAATTGGTTTTATGCGGGTAAATTTAATTTTAATACGCAATTTGCTAATGGTTATGCCTATCCCAATACCGATTTAGCCATTTCAAAACCTTTTGCACCAGCTTATGTTTTTGTAGGGATCGGTGCCGAATACTCGCGAAAAGAGTTAAATTTAAACGTGTATTTATCGCCATTAACCCACAAAACCACACTCGTTTTTGATCAAAGATTAGCCAATCAAGGAGCTTTTGGTGTAAACAAAGCAATTTATGACAGTAATGGCACTCTAATTCGAGAGGGCGAAAATACCCGAACCGAAGTAGGAATATTGATTTCAAACCAATGGAGAAAAGAAGTATGGACCAATATAAACTTGGAGAACCGCTTGAGCCTTTATACCGATTATATCAATAAATTTGGCAATATAGATATTGATTGGCAAATGCAATTGGCCATGGTTGTCAATCAATATGTAAAAGCAAATATAGGCACCCATTTAATTTATGATGACGACATTAAATTTAAAGAAGAAAGAGGTGGTGCTCAGGTAATAAAAGGTCCTCGCGTTCAGTTGAAACAAATTTTAGGTGTGGGCATTGAATATATATTTTAATAAAAAAGGCGCTGATATCTCAGCGCCTTTTTTATTCTAGTATAACAATTATTGAAGAATAATTTTTTCCGAATAAGAAAGATCAGCTCCTTTAAGATTCAGTATATAAATTCCCTTTTGCAATCCGGAAAGATCTACATTGTTGTTCGTTAAATAATCTCCTGTTTTTGAAAAAACAATTCTACCATTGATATCATAAATAGCTAAAGTCATATCCCCCGAAAAGTTTTCAATAGCAATATTTAAAAGACCATTTGTTGGATTTGGATACACTTTGACTCCTTTATTGAATACCATATCGTTTTCTGAAAGCGACGTGGCCGTAAATGTTCCAGAAAATACCCCACGCCCATAGGTAGCCGCATAAACTCTATTGTCGTTTCTAAGATCTAAATCCAATACTTTAACATTACTCATTCCATTATAGGATTGATTCCATGTTGGTGTAGTTGTATTAAAGTTATTGGTATACCAAACTCCTAATTCGGTTCCCACAATAACTTCGTTGGCATTTAATGGGTTTTTAAGAATACATTTAACGGGTAAATCGGGTAAGTTTCCTTCTTTAGAAACCCATGTAATTCCTCCATTAGCAGTATACCAAATGCTCACCACATTATAATTGTGCATCGTTACAAAAATTTCGTTTTCAGTTGTCCCGTATTCAACATCTGAAATACTTCCAACAAAACTTGATCCCGTAATGTCTGACCATATCCCATTACCAGTTTGCGCAGAAGATATTTTTAATAATTTCCCCAATCGGGTTCCCACCAAAAGTGTAGTTGAAGTTGTCGTAAATGGAGAAACCGTTAAAGCTGTTGGAGGAGCTGTTAACAAAGGATCTGTTAAATCTGTTCGCCCGATCACTCCCGACTTGATATTGGTATACCTTCTTACTCTGTAAGTTGTGCCATTTGAATAATCTGAATATAAAACATCCAAGTTAGAATCTAATGTCATAGGAGCTATAAAGGCTCCATTATTTCCGTTATTATCGGCATCCAATGTTCTTGTATTCAAAGCCGAACCTGGTAATGGTCGTAAGACAATACTTTCATTGTATACATAATTTGAAATGTAATATTTATCAGCTCCTTGATCAAACATGGTATATGCTCCATCGCCTCCTTGCGATTGAGAAGTTCCATTGATACCCGGTTGCGCATCTTCAAAAAATTGCGTTCCGTTATCTTGTGCACCAGCAGCAAAATATTCTCCTGACAAACCGCTCACTGCAGTGGTAGGAGCTACACCAACACTATAAAACTGTGTAACGTTTAATCCTTCCACTCTGGTTTGAATGGCTGAAGTTGAAATTGGGGCTGACGTTAAACTTGTTGCAAAACTTACGCCACCATCGTGACCAAGTACCGCCTGATTTGTATTGCCTGGTCTAAATACCATTGCATGTTGATCTGCATGAACCACAGAAACTCCTGTAGGATAACTTGCAGACCATTTAGAAATAGTTTGCCATGTAGCGCCACTATTATCGGAACGGTGAATATCAATTCCCCCTATATACACCATGGCATCATTAGTTGGATCAACTGTAATTATTAAATCATAAAAAGCTTGACCACGGCAGAAATCTGTTGCTGAAGTTCCATGAATACCTGCTGGTTCTGCCAATCTATTTACCGTTGTAAAGCCATCGGTTGTCAAATAAATATCGGCTTCACCAGTTGTTGCGTCTTCAACTAACACATAAATTTTGTTGTTATTCGATGCCGACAATCCAATTTGTGTTCGCTTACCATTAGGAACTGCATGTCTCAATGTAAAAGTATTACCATCTGCTGAAGAAAAAATCTTTCCGCCACCGTCTCCATACAATAAACTACTTTTAGTAGAAATCCATATGGAATTGTTGGGTCCAATTTCAATTTCATTTGGACAATGTTTATTTCTATCATCTGTTAGTGGCATGTTTACCAAACTCCAAGATGCGCCCCCATTAATCGATTTGTATAAACCATAATCAGGCCCACCTAAATAGGTAGTTTGGTTTGCTGCACTATAAAAAGTATCTCCTGCAGCTACGTAAATTTCAGACACTGCACCATTGGCTCGTACCTTAATATCGTTAATATGCTGTTGGCCTGGAACTAAATTTCCAGTAAATGCTCCTCTTACAATTGGATTTAAAGTACCTGAAACTGCACCTGCTATTACAGCTGCCTCTAATAAATCTCCATCGGTATTTGAAATCATTATTGAAGGAATTGTAATTGTAGGATCATCTCCACCCATAGCAACCGGTGCTCCATCAGTATTATTCATCATGATTACTCCAACAGCCCCCGCATCTTGGGCGGCTTTTACCTTGAGTACAAAATTACACGTACCTCTGCGAATTAATGCAATCTTCCCCACAAGAGCAGCAGCATTTGTAATCGCCTGACAAGCATCACTCGTAGGCGCAACACCATCATTAACTAAAACAATATTTGCTGTTAATGCAGTAGCAACTGGTGTTCCAAAAGCTGTTGTTGTAAAACAAGTGTAGGTACCTGCTATACTGGCCGGGCTATTAATCGTTAATCCTGCAGCAGATTGAAAAGAAGTTGGGCCTGTAATTCCACCGAAAACTTTGGTCCACGTGGTTCCTCCGTTTGAAGATTTCCAAACTCCATCACCATTTACATCACCTCCCACATAAGATTCTCCGGTACCCAAGTAAAAAACATTCGTGTTATTGGGATCATAAGTAATCGCAGAAACCGATAAATTTTCAGGAATATTTACACGGGTCCATGTTGAGAATGTACTTGTAATATCTGTATTTTTCCACAAACCACCACTTACTCCACCGGCAAAAACGGTTTTGAAGGTAGGATCGTTCGGATCAAACATAATTGCTCTAACTCGGCCTCCAACATTATTTGGTCCTCTTTCAACCCAATTGTTATCTGTGCCATCTCCTGGCACTCTACCAGAAGCCAAAGCTTGTTGTCTTTCAGCGATTAATTGATTTCTAATGATTTCCAAATTCTCAGGGTGCGTTTTACCTGTCTCTGGATTAATAGAAAGCTCCCATTCCCGTTCGTAGAATTTATTTGGTGGAATCCCCAATGCTTTTCTTTCCTTTTTAGATAATGCCATTACCTTTTTATAAGGAGAATTATTTAAATAGGCTTCGTGTTTTTTTCTTAAGTTATCAATTTCAGCGGAAACTGTAGTAGCCGCTTCTGATGTAGCGCTGAAATGGGTTTTAGTTGCAACAGCCACAGTGGCACTTTCAGATTTTAAAGGTGCATTATTGATTTTTTCATTTGTTTTTACGGTCGTTTTTACTGCTTTTGGAAGAGCAGTAGCTTCTCGTTTCGACGGTTTTTCGGTACAACTAATTCCTAAAAATAGGACAGAACCTAGTAAAAAAAGTATTTGCTTTTTCATTTAAAAAAGGTGTTTCTGGATTTAATTCCCACAAATTTAGCATTTTAATGCTATTTTAAAAAGTTTATTTATTGAATTGATAACTTTAACTTTTGTTGGCCTGAATGGTTTTGTATAATTCAACTGCTTTTCCATCCGTTAACAAAGACACAAAATGACAGCAATGCAACAATCGCTCGTAGAGGTTTTCTTTTTGAATTTGAAAGCGTTCAGGCAATAACTTTAATACCAACTCATCATAATTTGATGCCCTATCGTTTTGTTTTTTATTGGTAGCCGTGCAAAAAGAATCCAAAAGCGTATTGATCACTTTGTATCCCATTACTTCCTTTTGGATGACTTCTTTACTTTGATAGACATTTTTTACACTAATTTGAATGATGTCATTCATTTGCGCTTTGTATTGGCTTTTATCCATCAAAGCAAAAGGAAAATCCCCAGCCAAAATGGCTTTTTCGTTTTCCATAAAAACAGCAACCGCATCGTTGATCAAACTGCCAATGGCCAAGGCTCGCAAATAACTAATGCGATCTTCTTTAGTGATTAATTCGTTATATTTTTTGGTATCGATTCCGTTTTTAACCAATTTAATGAGGTATTCTAGTGCATATTCCTCTGGAATTAGTCCTAAGTTGATGCCGTCTTCAAAATCGATAATGGTATAACAAATATCGTCGGCCGCTTCTACTAAATACGCTAATGGATGGCGTTCAAATCCAATATCATTTCCAGATTTATTGGCTATTAGTCCCAGTTCTTTAGCTACTTCCTCAAAAAAATATGTATCCGATTGGAAAAAACCATATTTTTTATCACAAATTTTTGATGTTGGTTTTTTAGGTAAACTTTCTTTTGGGTATTTCATAAAAGCGCCAAGGGTAGCATAGGAAATTCGCAATCCTCCTTCAATTCCTTCCCGTGAAGAGGTCAATACAGAAAACCCGTTTGCATTGCCTTCAAAGTCAATCAAATCTTGCCATTCCTTTTCGGTTAATTGGTCTTTATATTGTGCGCCATTTCCAGTTTTGAAATATTCACCAATGGCTTTTTCGCCCGAATGTCCAAACGGAGGGTTGCCAATATCATGCGATAAGGCAGCCGCAGCAACTATGGCTCCAAAATCATTGGCTTGGTAGCCGTATACTTCTTGCAAGTGCGGGTAATTGGCAATAATTTGTTTTCCTACCAAACGACCTAACGAGCGGCCTACTACAGAAACCTCCAAACTGTGCGTCAAGCGGTTGTGCACAAAATCGGTTTTGGAGAGTGGAATGACCTGTGTTTTATCTTGTAAACTTCTAAATGCCGAAGAAAATATAATTCGATCATAATCGACTTCAAATCCCAAGCGTGTATCGTCTTGTTCTTTTCGTAAGCGTTTACTGGTGTCGCCTTGTCGTTTTAAGGACAATAATTGTTCCCATTGCATCATGTGATTCTATATTGAAGATTTCAGATTTTGGCTTTAGAATTTACTCTTTTTCGTTGGCCAAAAAGAAGTTTCTTGATTTTTTTGGATATTGGTTATAACTCTTATCACTAGGGTTTACAATCACTGATTTGATATTTACCTCATCGCCTATTTTGAAATTTTTCTCGGTATATTGATAATCCAATAAATATTCACCACAGAAATAATTTCCATCGGCGTCTTTTTCAATGTGTCCTGTATATACTCCTTTTTTATCTTTTGACATGATTTGTGTATTTTTTTCAAATGTACGAATTGCATCGGAATTTATAATAACAAAAACAGCCATCCAAAGACAGCTGTTTTTTACGATTTATTTTTTGAATACGCGTTGTAATCTATGAACCACACATTTCACAATCTTCAGGGCCCGAGTTTCGAGCTCTTTCAATCATTGCTTTGTATTCTTCGGCAGTCATTTCTGCAGGCTCGTCTAATACGGCTATGGTTTCTAATTTTTGAGCAACGGGTTGTTCTTGTACTTCGATAGGTTCGGCTTGTTTGTCATTATTTAAGGTAAACTTAATCGCGTCTACTGCCGATTTTGTTCGTAAATAATACATTCCTGTTTTCAATCCTGATTTCCATGCATAGAAATGCATCGAGGTTAATTTTGCATAATTGGCATCTTGCATGAACAAGTTTAACGATTGGGATTGGTCAATAAAATAGCCTCTGTGACGACTCATATCGATAATGTCTTTCATCGACATTTCCCAAACGGTTTTGTACAATTCTTTCAAATCGGAAGGAATTCTTTCGATGTTTTGAACCGAACCGTTGTGGCGCATGATTTCTTGCTTTAATGTTTCGTTCCACAAACCTCTTTCTACTAAATCATTCAATAAGTGCTTGTTCACTACAATGAATTCTCCCGACAATACCCGACGGGTATATATGTTTGAAGTATATGGTTCAAAAGCCTCATTATTTCCTAAAATTTGAGAAGTAGAAGCGGTAGGCATTGGTGCCACTAATAATGAGTTTCTAACCCCATTTTTCTTTACTTCTTTTCGCAAACCGGCCCAATCCCAGCGTCCAGACAACTCTTCGTCTTTTAATCCCCAAAGGTTGTGTTGGAATTCCCCTTTAGATATAGGCGACCCTTCGTAAGAAGAATAGGGTCCTTCTTCTTTTGCCATTTCCATAGAAGCTGTAACGGCAGCAAAATATAAGGTTTCAAAAATTTCTTGGTTTAATTTTTTTGCCTCGTCACTTGTAAACGGCAAGCGCAACATGATGAAAGCATCGGCTAAACCTTGCACTCCAAGCCCTACGGGACGGTGACGCATATTAGAGTTTTCTGCTTCAATAACAGGATAATAATTTCTATCAATTACCTTGTTTAAGTTGCGGGTTACTCGTTTGGTTACATTGTATAACAATTCGTGATTGAACGCTCCATTTTCAACAAACATTGGTAACGAAATCGACGCTAAATTACATACAGCAATTTCGTCTGCTGAAGTATACTCCATGATTTCAGTACATAAATTTGACGAACGAATGGTTCCCAAATTCTTTTGGTTGGATTTTCTATTTGCTGCATCTTTATACAACATATAAGGCGTTCCGGTTTCAATTTGAGATTCTAGTATTTTTTCCCAAAGTTCACGGGCTTTGATGGTTTTTCTTCCTTTACCTTGTGCCTCATAAGACGTGTAAAGTGCTTCGAACTCTTCCCCGTATAAATTATCCAATCCTGGGCATTCATTTGGACACATCAAGGTCCAAGTAGTGTCTTCTTCCACACGTTTCATGAACAAATCGGAAGTCCACATCGCAAAAAACAAGTCTCTTGCGCGCATTTCTTCTTTCCCTGTATTTTTTTTCAAATCTAAGAATTCGAAAATATCGGCGTGCCAAGTTTCTAAATAAATAGCAAAACTTCCTTTACGCTTTCCTCCTCCTTGATCTACATAACGAGCGGTATCATTAAAAACACGCAACATGGGAACAATTCCGTTTGAAGTTCCGTTGGTTCCACGAATATAAGAACCCGTAGCTCTTACGTTGTGGATAGCCAAACCGATTCCTCCGGCAGATTGTGATATTTTTGCGGTTTGTTTTAACGTGTCATAAATACCATCAATACTATCGTCTTTCATGGTCAACAAGAAACACGATGACATTTGAGGTTTGGGCGTACCCGCGTTGAATAATGTTGGCGTAGCGTGTGTAAAGAATTTTTTAGACATCAGTTCATAGGTCTCTATGGCTGCATCCATGTCGTTCAAGTGAATTCCAACAGCTACACGCATTAACATATGCTGAGGGCGCTCTACAATTTTTCCATTGATCCTTAATAAATAAGAACGTTCTAGTGTTTTGAATCCGAAATAATCGTAATTGAAATCTCGGGTATAGATGATGTGAGAATCTAAAAAAGCAGCATTTTCTTGAATAACTTGATGTACTTCATCTGAAATTAATGGTGCTTCTTGATTCGTTCTTGGGTTTACATAATGATACATTTCACTCATCGTTTCCGAGAATGATTTGTTGGTATTTTTGTGTAGATTGGAAATGGCAATACGAGCGGCTAGTTGCGCATAATCAGGGTGTGAAACGGTCATAGATGCTGCGGTTTCTGCTGCTAAATTGTCCAATTCAGAAGTGGTTACTCCATCGTATAATCCTTCAATTACACGCATGGCCACTTTTACAGCGTCTACCATGTCATTTAATCCATAACATAATTTTTTAATTCTGTCCGTGATTTTGTCAAACATTACTGGCTCCTTGTGGCCATCTCTTTTTACTACATACATATTTTTAGGTTTTGTGAAATAGAAAATCCCTTCTCTTATTTCGGGTTATTTGTGATTTTTTACTTACAATTCTGATACTCTTTGATTAACTTGTCAATAAAGTTAAAGTCGTAATAATGAATCGTAAGAAGTTCGTTTTGTTTTTCTTTAGGCAATTTTTTAAACTCTTTATGCAATCTTTTTTCTTCGGCTTCATATGCCCTGTCTTGTTGAACATAGGGTGCTATCAAAGCATCAATATTATTTGCAATTTCTGGACAATCATTGAATAAATATTTTAATGGATTACCCATTCTTTTGGCTATTTTTTCTCTCACGTTATTTTCAAAAATAATTTCAGAAATAAAATCATCCATATTCCCATAGTTTATCGCATAATTTTCTTTGGAATTTTGGTAGTAAAAAATTTCATTTTTGGTTGTTGTGACAGAATAATCTGTAGTTCCAGCCGCTTTTTCTACATATTTTAATCCATAAATATTTATTTTTCCTTCTTTTAATAATGGCAAATAAACTTTTCTTCCTTCGGCTGAAATTGTTCCATCCTTATTAATTTCTCTTAAGAAAATAACTTTAAAATGCTGAAAATTTTTGTCTTCGTTTATTAATGTAACCTGACTTATCTCATCAATCAATATCTTTCTCGTATCCGATTGCTCATCAATTTTAAAAATCAAAAACTTGTCATCTAAATTCAAATTTGTTTCTAATGATTTTGATGTTTGAGCAAAAAACCATTTGTCTTCTATAAATGATTTGATTAATCCTTTTTCTTCATGTCCATCATTAAATTTAACAATTCCCTCAACAAATTTTGCGTTTGCTGTTAGACCAATTAAAAAGACAAAAAGTAAGAAGATTCTTTTCATGAATTTATTTTTTAAAAATCTGCGTCGAAGCTAATTTTACTAGATTCAGCATCTGAATTCATAACCCCAGCTTTTTGGTATTCTCCCACACGTTTTTCGAAGAAATTGGTTTTTCCTTGCAACGAAATCATGTCCATAAAATCAAACGGGTTGGATGAATTATACACTCTTTCACAACCTAATTCTACTAACAATCGATCGGTCACAAATTCGAGATATTGCGTCATCAAGGTAGCGTTCATACCAATTAAACTTACCGGTAACGATTCGGTGATGAATTTTCTTTCAATATCCAATGCATTCGTGATGATTTCCGTGATTCTAGCTTTTGGCACTTTATTTACAATGTGATGGGTATGTAAATGCACTGCAAAATCACAATGCATTCCTTCATCACGTGATATCAATTCGTTTGAAAAGGTAAGTCCTGGCATTAATCCACGTTTTTTCAACCAATAAATTGAACAAAACGATCCTGAGAAGAAAATTCCTTCTACGGCTGCAAATGCAATTAATCGTTCGGCAAAACTTGGCGACTCAATCCATTTTAATGCCCATTCTGCTTTTTCTTTGATAGCAGGAAAGGTTTCAATGGCATGAAATAACTGGTGTTTTTCTGCTTCATCTTTTACATACGTATCAATTAATAATGAATAGGTTTCGCTGTGGATGTTTTCCATCATTAATTGAAAGCCGTAGAAAAATTTAGCTTCGGGATATTGCACTTCCGATACAAAATTTTCAGCTAAATTTTCATTTACAATTCCATCAGAAGCGGCAAAAAATGCCAAAATATGCTTGATAAAGAATTTTTCATCATCTGATAGCTTATTGTTCCAATCGTTTAAATCGGTATGCAAATCGATCTCTTCCGCCGTCCAAATACAGGCTTCTTGTTTTTTATACCATTCCCAAATATCTTGGTGCTTGATTGGAAAAATGACAAATCGATCTTTGTTTTCTTGCAAAATAGGCTCTACTACAGACATAGCTATTTGATTTTTTTTAAAAAAATAATTGTGAAAAAATGCATTTATTAGGGAACTACAAAGTTTGTCATTTGAAATGAAAAAAGAAAGGCAAACTTATTCACAATTGGAGTAAGTTTTTAACAAAGTGCGAATTTCCCTTTCTTGTAAAACGGAAATTATAACTATTTGATTTTCAATTGTTTAAAAACAAATTAAACAAGCGTTAAAACCTCGTGAGCGGCAATAAAATAGGCCATTTAGATCGAATTATATCGAATAAAAAAGAATTATTTTTTCAAGTCTTGGGCTACTTTTTCCAACTCGTCATACCATGGCTGACCAAATTTTCGAACCAATGCTTCTTTGACAAATTGGTACACCGGTACTCCTAATTCTTCACCCAAGGCGCAGGCATCGGAACAGATATGCCATTTGTGGTAATTGACCGCTGCAAAATCGGAATATTCTTTTACGCGAATCGGATATAAATGGCAGGAAACCGGTTTTTTCCAATCAACGATGCCTTCATTATACGCTTGTTCTATTCCACAAAGTGCTGTTTTTCCATCAAAAATTACATACGCACAATCTTTTCCGTCAATTAACGGAGTTTCTAATTCTCCAAATTCTGACGTCACGTGAGTGCCTTGTGCTTCAATGGCTTTTATGCCTTCCGGACGAAGGAATGGTTTTACTTTCTCAAAAATTTCAGCTAAAATTTTAGTTTCTGACTCCTCTAATGGTGCGCCGGCATCACCGTCTACACAGCATGCCCCTTGACAAGCTGATAAATTGCACACAAATTCTTTTTCTAGGATTTCTTCGGAAACGATGGTTTTATGGAGCTGAAACATAGTGAATGAATTAAAAAGCAAAGATAAGAAATGATTTAGGATTGCGGATTAACGATTGACGATTTTAGAAATTTGTTTTTTTAATCTGTAGTATTTAGTATTGCATGCGCTCTTGCATTGATAATGTCTCGTTAAATTAAAAAAGTTCTTTAGCCAATATCCTTATATTTGCACAAAATCAAAGAAATGGAAACAGGAATTATTTGGAAAGACGTTTTTACCATTGGTATGATTCTATTTGCGGTAATCGATATTGTGGGAAGTATTCCTATAATAGTAGATTTACGCAGTAAGATGGGACACATACAATCGGAAAAAGCAACGATTGTAGCAGCGATAATTATGATTGCCTTTTTATTTGTAGGCGATGAAATTTTAAAACTCATCGGTATCGACGCCAATTCGTTTGCCGTAGCCGGTTCTTTTGTTTTGTTTTTTCTAGCTTTAGAAATGATTTTAGGCATTCGATTGTACAAAGAAGACAATCCGAGTACCGCTTCCATCGTTCCTATTGCGTTTCCATTAATAGCTGGCGCGGGCACCATGACAACCATCTTATCCTTACGAGCCGTGTATGCTAACATTAATATCATTATTGCTATCATTTTCAACGTTATTGTAGTCTATGGGGTATTAAAATCATCCGGGAAAATCGAAAGAATATTAGGAAATAATGGATTGGGTGTGATTCGTAAAATATTTGGTGTAATTTTGCTAGCCATAGCCGTAAAATTATTTGCATCTAACGTTAAAGGATTATTTATTTAGAAAACTATATATGAAAATTTTTACTTACATAGCGGTTGCTATTGCTTTAGGATTGATTGGTTTCAACTTATTTCAAATTGATTACAGTCAACCCTTTGAAGGAAACAGTACCATTGCAATCATTGGAGTTGTTGCTGGGATTTGCGCGATATTATTATTACTGCTTTTGCGTTTTTCTAAAATGGTAGTAGAAAAAACCAAAGAATAAGAATGTTTGATGTTCTCATTATTGGCGCTGGGGTGTCTGGAGTTTCATGTGCGTTGGTATTGGGATCTGCCCAACACAAACCCTTTGCCACCGACAAAAAAATAGGATTAATTGCCCATCAAAAAGCCTCATCACTACAAAATGCTATTTTTAATAATGCATACGGGATTTCAGCAGGAAAATTAGGCAGTGAATTACTGGATGAAAGTTTAGCACATTTGTCAATATCATACCCCCATGTTCAGCAAATCAGTGGTGAAAAAGTACTTGCTATCTCAGGTGAGGCAGGAAATTTTACCATAACAACAACGAAAGCTATACAGCAAGCCAAAATCATAGTTATTGCTATTGGAGCCGGCAATCCATTTACTATAGAAGGTTTGGAGGGATTCATCGAGCCGCATCAGAAAATTCCTGCACTAAAAAACAGAATCCAATTACAAAACACCGATCATTTGGTATGTGAAGGAATCTATGTAGCGGGTGTTTTAGCCGGACATAGAAGTCAATTAAGTATTGCCGCCGGAAGTGGCGCTGCCGTTGCCACCGACATTTTAACGTTGTGGAATGAGGGAAATCATACAGTGGTTCACGATGCTTTAGGGAAATAAAAATTAGCGTTTTAGTACCTTATTCACCATTTTATCTTCCTTCAACAACAATTGATAATACGCTTGATCGGTAAACAATTGTTGCACAAATTCGGCATGCATATAATGAATTACTTTTCCTTTTTGTTGTTCCAAATTTAGACCTAATCCGCTTTCTTTGATTCGCTTTTTAAAAGCATTGAAATAGATGGAATTTTGCAGTAACTCGTCTCTAATTTCTGAAACCGACATCGTTGTGAATCGTTTTCTGTTTTGATCCAATTGTTCAAAAACAAAGTAATTCATCAATCCCGATTGCAAAAGTAGCATAGTCATTTCTTCGCCGTGTTTTCCTTCTAAAGGAACAAAAACATCCGGAATGATACCGCCGCCACCATACACAATTCGTCCTTTTTTGGTTTTGAATTTTAAGCTATCCGAAATTTTAATTTTATCTTTTTCATACAATTCCCCGGTTTCAAAGCGTTTTTGAAATTCGTTGAAATAGCTTTCACCTTTATCTTCATAGGGTTTCTGTATGGAGCGTCCTGAAGGCGTGTAATAGCGCGCCACAGTTAATCGAACCGCTGAACCGTCGCCCAAAGGCATTTCGCGTTGGACTAAACCTTTACCAAAAGAGCGTCTGCCCACAATAGTTCCGCGATCGTTATCTTGGATGGCTCCCGCCAATATTTCACTGGCCGATGCGGTTTCTTCGTTGATCAATAGTGTTACTTTTCCTGATTCAAAAATTCCTTTTTCAGTAGCTCGAGTAAAGGCTTCTTTTCCTTTTTTATTTTTGGTTTTAACGATGAGTTCGTCCTTTTTCAAAAACTCGTCTGCTATTGCTACTGCCGATTCTAAATAGCCCCCACCATTGTCTCTTAAATCGATAATTAATGCGTTGGCCCCTTGTTTTTTCAATTGGGTTAGTCCCGTTATGAATTCATCATAAGTGGTTTCTGCAAAGCGATTAATCTTAATATAGCCTACAGTTTTAGACAGCATAAGAGCAGCATCCACGCTTTTAATTGGAATCAGCCCTCGTTGTAACGTAACCGTCCATTTTTTACGTTCCGACTTTCGGTAAACTACTAATTTTACTGGCGTACCCTGTTTGCCTTTTAATATAGAAAAGAGAGAGTCGGTAGCCATGTTCTTTTGGAACAATTGGATAGAATTGGCATACAAAAGTCGATCCCCTGCTTTTATTCCTGCTTTTTCTGAGGGACCGTAAGCAATGGGTTTAATGACTGAAACGGTATCGTTATACATGTAAAAATTTACGCCAATTCCAACAAAATCGCCCCGCATACTTTGAGAAACGGCTTCTAAATCATTTTTTGGAATGTATACCGAATGTGGGTCTAGTTTGGCTAAAATTTCCGTTACCGTTAAATCGACAATAGAATCGGTATCGAGACTGTCTACATATTCCCGTTCTATAAAATCAATAAGTTTATGGAGTTTAGTCGTTGGGGTATTTCGCGAAAAAAAGCCTTTTCCAGATGGGTTATGCAACGCACTTCCCAGTACAAAGCCAATCGCTAGGAGGATGGAAATGAGTAACGGAACATATACTTTGTTAATTTTCATATACTAACTCAAGTCCGCAATCCATTCTACCTCAACTCCTGCTTTTCTTAAAAAATCGACTCCCGATGTATCTTTATACTCGTTGTGATACACCACTCTTTTGATTCCTGATTGGTGGATTAATTTACTGCAATCTTTACATGGAGAAAGGGTTATGTATAAGGTAGCATCTTCACAGGATTGTGTCGAACGAGCTACTTTTAGTATCGCATTGGCTTCGGCATGAAGTACATACCATTTTGTAGTATTGTTATCGTCTTCACAACAATTTTCAAAACCCGATGGCGTGCCATTATAACCGTCGGAAATAATCATTTTATTTTTTACTATAATCGCTCCTACTTTTTTGCGTTGACAATAGGACAAATTACCCCATTCTTTTGCAATTCGGAGATACGCTTTGTCGTATTTTTCCTTTTTTTCTTTCTTCATTAGTGGTTCCAAATTTCATTTTCGATTAGCATTGGCAAAACTACACCAATTATAAATGCTGACAATACTAAGGCCCAATCTCTTTTTGAAAATTTAAAAAAAGATTGCGTTAGGTAGGAAGCAACCAAAACCACGAGCACCACGATGAGTTGAGCGCCCTCAATTCCGAGTGCAAATTCCATCAATGGCAATAATTTATCGGTGGCATTCCCCGGAAGTATGGTTTTAAAATAGTTAGAAAATCCGAGTCCGTGAATAATTCCAAAGAAAACGGTCACGATCGCTTCAAATGAAATCCGTTCTTTTTTGATGGGCTTTCCGGCGGTAATAAGATGATAAGCAGCCGTAATGAGAATGGTGATTGGAATTAAAAATTCAACGAATTGAGCTTTAATTTGCACCACTTCATATACCGAAAGCAACAAGGCTAGCGTGTGGCCTAAGGTAAAAATTGTGACCAAAATCAATACTTTTTTCCAATCTTTAAAAGCATATGGCACCACTAGAGCCATTAAAAACAATACATGGTCATAGGCCGCACTATCCAAAACATGCTTAAGTCCAATATTGAAATACAATAAAAAATCTGACATACTAATCCTTTTAAAGAAACATTCAAACTTACAATTTATTTTATTATGTTGGTAAGAAGTATACAGAAAAGCTTATTAATTTCTTTCTAAAAATCGAAAAAATGTGTAATTTTGTGGCTAAATAAAAACAAGTATTATGTCCATTTCAGATTTATACGATAGCGGTTTTAGAAACAGAAACAAAGGTCACTTTTCAGCAATAGTGAGAGTAGCTTTATCCGATGGAACGCTATCGCAAGAAGAAAAAAAATTCTTAGATAAATTAGCCATCAAATTAGAAATTTCTCCAGCAGAATATGAAGAGATTTTAGCAAATCCATTAAAATATCCGGTGAATCCACCTTTATTACACACCCATCGTTTGGAACGTTTGTATGATTTGGCGCGCATGGTATATACCGACGAACATGTAATGGCTGAAAAAGAACAGACATTATTAACTCGATTTGCTTTGGCCTTAGGTTTCACACCTGGCAACGTAAATTACATCGTTGACAAAGCGTTAAAATTAGTAGCTCACAAGGTCGATTTAGACACCTTTACCTACGAAATGCAACACATGTATAAATAGTCAATCGCAGGTAAAAAAGTAAAGCACAAACGTATTGCGTTTGTGCTTTTTTATGCCTTTTCAAAAAAATTATTGGGCTTTTGTCATGCATTCTTCTGCTTTTTCTACCATTTCCTTATTGCCGCAGAAAAATGGAACACGCTGGTGCAAAGCGGAGGGCTGAATCTCCATAATCCTTTTATACCCATCTGATGCCTTACCTCCGGCTTGTTCAGCAATAAATGCCATAGGATTGCATTCATACAACAAACGCAGCTTTCCGCTAGGGGTCTTAGACGTTGTAGGATATAAATAAATACCTCCTTTGATCATGTTGCGGTGAAAATCAGAAACCAAACTTCCAATGTAGCGCGAAGTATAGGGGCGATCGCCTTCTTCCGACTGACAATATTTAATATAATCTTTTACTCCTTGTGGAAAATGCACATAATTTCCTTCATTGATAGAATAGATATTGCCTTTTTCGGGATATTTCATGTTTGGATGTGACAAATAGAACGTTCCAATCGCGGGGTTTAGGGTAAACCCATTCACACCATGACCGGTAGTGTAGACCAACATTGTGGAGGTTCCATAAATAACGTATCCTGCCGCCACTTGATTGATGCCAGGTTGTAGAAAATCTTCTATAGTAACCGGCGTACTTACTGGCGTAATTCTTCTAAAAACAGAAAAAATAGTTCCTACCGAAACATTTACATCAATATTGGAAGAGCCGTCCAGCGGATCCATCAACACCACGTATTTATTGTTATGACTGTTGTCTGAACCGGCAACGGTAATAAAGTCATCGTTTTCTTCGGAACCGATGCCACAAACTATTTCGCGATTGATTAAGGTTTGAATGAACACCTCATTAGCATAAACATCTAATTTTTGTTGGTCTTCCCCTTGAATATTTTGCTCGCCGGCAGCACCTACAATATCTACTAATCCCGCTTTATTTACTTTGTAATTTACTACTTTTGCAGCCAATCGAATGGAGTTAATAATGCGCGACAATTCGCCTGTTGAGTATTGAAACGAATTTTGGTGTTCAATGATAAATTCGCCTAAGGTTCTGTTTCTTTCTTCCATTACGAAAACGTTGTAGTTGTGTTAGTGGCACAAATATCGTGAATTTTGTGAAAAGAACATATTAAATTAAAAAGATGTTCAAGTAAATTTTATTTTTGTAAAAAATTAGAACATGAAGATTCGAAAAGCGACCCAAAAAGACATGCCTTTTGTATTGGAGTTGATCCAAGAATTGGCTGCTTTTGAAAAAGAACCGGAAGCGGTTGTGGTGACTGTAGACGATTTGATTCGCGATGGGTTTTCAGATTCGCCTCTTTTTCATTGTTTGGTTGCCGAAAAAGAAAACGCCATTATTGGAATGGCATTATTTTACTATCGCTATTCCACATGGAAAGGAAAAACCATACATTTGGAAGATTTAATTGTACAAGCCAATCAAAGAGGAACAGGAGCTGGTTTTGCCTTGTACCAAGAAATCATTAAGCAAGGAAAAAAGGATAATGTGCGACGTATCGAGTGGAATGTTTTGGACTGGAACACCCCCGCAATTGCCTTTTATGAAAAGTCGGGTGCTAAAGTTTTAGCCGACTGGCGTGTGGTGCACATGGACGAAAATGGAATTGAACGATTTTTGAAAGAAGAATACTAATTTTGAAGTTAATACGAACTGAACTCATGAAAATATTCAAATTTGGAGGTGCCTCCGTAAAAGATGCCGATGGTGTAAAAAATGTATTTCAAGTATTACAAACCGTAGGATCTGAAGATGTGTTATTGGTCATCTCCGCTATGGGAAAAACTACAAATGCATTAGAAGTTGTTATTGCAAATTATTTTGAAAAGTCAAAAGAATTGAATGCATCGCTTCAAGAAGTACGAAAATACCACAATCAAATACTTTTGGACTTGTTTGAAGATGAAGATCATGAGGTATTTTTTGATGTCAATGCTCATTTTGATGATTTGGAATATTTTATCCGCAGTACAAAATCACCCAATCATAGTTTTGTTTACGACCAAGTGGTGAGTGTAGGCGAATTGGTTTCTACCACGATTGTCAGTCATTATTTCAATTTTAGAGGATTAAAAAATAACTGGATTGATGTGCGTCCGTTAATAAAAACCGACAACAATTACCGCGATGGACAAGTCGACTGGGATGCGACTCAAAAATTAATTACGAAAGGAATTAAGAAAAAATCACTGAACATTACACAAGGATTTTTAGGTTCCGATGAAAATAATTTCACTACGACTTTGGGTCGGGAGGGTTCTGATTATACTGCCGCTATTTTTGCCTATTGTTTAGGGGCCGAAAGCGTGACCATTTGGAAAGATGTACCAGGCGTGTTAAATGCCGATCCTAGGTATTTTGAAAATGCCATATTGTTGCATCAAATTTCATATCGAGAAGCTATCGAATTGGCCTTTTATGGCGCATCGGTCATCCATCCAAAAACACTACAACCCCTACAAAAAAAAGAAATTCCACTGTATGTAAAATCGTTTATCAATCCAACCCTGCCTGGAACTTGCGTTTCTAAAGGTGCCGATTTAGAACCAAAAACAGCTTGTTTCATCTTAAAGAAAAATCAATTATTACTCTCCTTATCTTCCATAGATTTTGATTTTATTATGGAAAACAATATTAGTGAAATCTTTGCTTTGTTTTCAAAACACAAAATCAAAGTCAATTTGATTCAAAACACAGCCATTAGTTTCTCGGTTTGCATCGAAGACAAATACAATAATTTTGAAGGCTTACGGAAAATATTGGCGAAAAAATTTAAAGTATCCTACAACGAAAACGTATCGCTTTACACCATTAGACATTTTGATGAAAACGCGGCAAAAGTTGTTGAAACCGATAAAAAAATAGTACTTCGCCAGATTTCGAGAGAAACCATGCAAGTTATTACAAAGGAGTAATTTTACCACAGATTAACCGGTTTTTCAACTTACAAATTCGTGAATCTGTGGCAAAAACAAAATAGCCCTTTTTTTCCAACAATAAATACTACTTTTGAAGATTCGGAGTTATAGTGTTTATGCAAAAATTTGTTTTTTTAATGGGATTTATCTTCTGTGTTTTGGGTGGTTTTGCCCAAGAGACGTTGACCGCCTATTCCACAAAAAAAATTGCCTTTTCGAAGGATACTATTGCGATCGAAAAATTCAGCATCAACACTTCTTATTTTGAAATAAAAGACAAAAAAGGGAATACTATTGACCCTCGTTTTTACCAGGTTGATTTTCAAAAAGGGACTTTAATTTTTACCAAAGACATTCCTGTTTCTGATTCTTTAGTAGTTCGTTATGCTAAATATCCTGACTTTTTAACCAAAACCTATTCCATTTACGATGATGCTAAAGTGGTTTCAAACGAAGCAGGCAAATACATCATTTTCAAAAAAAACCCGACTCCAAAATACAAACCCTTTGACGGCTTAAACACGTCCGGAAGCATTACCCGCGGCGTCACGATTGGAAACAATCAAAATGCAGTGGTAAATTCCAATTTAGACCTTCAAATCTCAGGGAAAATTTCGGAGAACGTTAGCTTACGTGCCTCCATTCAAGACAGTAACATCCCTTTACAAGAAGGCGGTTATTCACAAAAACTAGACGAATTTGATCAATTATTTATTGAATTATTTTCCGAGAAGTGGAACATCCGTGCGGGTGATTTATTCATTGAAAACAGGAAATCGTCTTTTCTTAATTTCAACAAAAAGATGCAAGGATTAGCTACTAAATTTACCTTTGGTACTCCTACAAAAAAAACAGAAGTAGTAGCAGCAGGTGCCTTGGTTCGAGGGCAATATGCACGCAGTAATTTTGTGGGCCAAGAAGGCAATCAAGGACCTTATAAATTGCGAGGCAACAATAACGAATTGTATGTTTTAGTGATTTCTGGATCGGAACGTGTTTATGTAAACGGAATTTTGAAAACCCGAGGTGAAAACAAGGATTACCTTATCGATTACAACGCGGGTGAAATCATTTTTACATCGTTATTTCCAATTACATCTGAAATGCGAATCACGGTGGAATACCAGTATACCGATCGAAATTTTACCCGATTTATAACCTATGGTGGGATTTCACACGAGCGAAAAAATTGGCAAATTGGCGGTTATGTCTATTCAGAAGGGGATGTAAAAAACCAACCCTTACAACAAAATTTATCTTCAGAACAAATTGTACTGTTGCAAAACGCAGGGGACGATCTTTCTCAAATGAACGGACCATCAGCCTATGTAGACACCTATTCTGAAAATAAAGTTTTGTACAAAAAAGTACTTGTAAATGGCGTCGAAGTATTTGAATATTCCAACAATCCGGAGGATGAATTGTACAACGTACGTTTCACGTTAGTGGGGAATCTTCAAGGAAACTATGTTTTGATCAATAACCAAGCGGTAGGTAAAATCTATGAATACAGAGCCCCAATAGCCGGAATGCCACAAGGAAATTACGAACCCATTATTCGTTTGATAGCTCCTACAAAAATTCAAATCGCGACCATTATTGGAAAATACCAACCAAACGAAAAAACAAACTTAGATTTTGAATGGGCTGTAAGCAATAACGATCAAAATTTATATTCAAATAGTGATGATGCAAACAACAAAGGTTTTGCAGGAAAATTCAATGTTAAGCAACGGCTTTTGAATGGAAAAACCACACTGGATGCTTTTTCTAATTTTCAATGGGTCCAAGAAAATTTCAAAACTATTGAGCGATTATACAACATCGAATTCAATCGAGATTGGAACATTACTGCAACACAATTAGGCAATCAAAGTTTTTTGACCTCCGGATTGGAATTTAACTTCAACAACAAAGGAAAAGCCAATTACCACTTTGAAAACGTAACCTTTGGTGATGCCTTTTTGGGAAACAAACATACTTTATCGGGAAGATATAACACAAAAAAATGGAATGTTTGGAGCCATTCGAGCGTAATGAAAAGTGATTCCGAACTTTCCGAATCGACATTTTCGCGCAGTCAAAATCGCGCAACCTATTCCTCGGGTAAAAATTGGATCGGTACTGCTGTAAAAATGGAAAATAATACCGAAAAGCTAAAGCTTACTAATGCATTTTCTGCCTTGAGCCAACGATTTGTTGAATATGGTGCATTTGTTGGAAGTGGTGATTCTACAAAGGTTTTTGTTGAATTTGGCGTCTTGCAACGACAGAATGATAGTTTGAAAAACCAACGCATTGAGCGCGTTAACCACTCCATGGCCTATTACGTAAAATCGCAGTTGATTAAAACCGAAAAAAGCAATTTAAGTATGTTTTTAAATTATAGAACCTTAAAATATGACGATTCATTGCAAGAAGATGAACCCTCATTGAACAGCCGAATAGTATATTCAGATCGCTATTTTGGACAACTCATTCAAACCACATCAGCCTATGAAACCAGTTCTGGAACCTTAGCCCAACAAGAATTTACGTATTTAGAAGTCGCCCCAGGCCAAGGCATTTACCAGTGGAACGATTACAATGGCAATGGCATTCAAGAATTACAAGAATTTGAAGTCGCACCGTATCCCGATTTAGCACTTTATGTGCGCGTTTATCTGCCCAACCAAATTTTCATCAGAACGCATCAATATAAATTTTCACAAGCCTTGAATATCAATTTTAACCAATGGCAAAACGAAACGGGTTGGAAGAAATGGCTCTCTCATTTTTACCATCAAACTTCATTATTAATGGAGCAAAAATTTAGAAGATCTGGTACTGATTTTGAGTGGAATCCCTGGACAAAAAACAAAGAAGAAACAATAGGACTGAATACTAATTTTAGAAACAGTCTCTTTTATAACCGAGGGAAACAACTCCATTCTACTACCTATTCGCATGTGCTGAATGAAAATAAAAATGAATTGGCCATGGGAAGTATTCGAACAAAAAACCAATCCCATCAATTGCAATACCAGCATTTAGTCCAAAAAAGTTGGTTGATAAATCTGTCCTTAATACAGGTCCGAACCACCTCAAATATAGCCAATTATACCGATCGAAATTTTAACATTGAAAGTCAAAAAATCGAATTAAAAATTGGGTATTTGTTTTCAAAAAATGCGAATTGGTCATTGTTTTATGAATTCCAACAAAAAGAAAATCAAATGGGATTTTTTGAGGAATTAAAACAAACCCGAATTGGGTCACTTTTTATTTATAACAGCGACAAAGGATATAGTATAAATGGGGAATTTTCTATGTATACAAATGCCTTTAAAGGAAATGCAGTTTCGGCCGTAGGATTTCAAATGTTAGAAGGGCTACAACCCGGTAAAAATCAGACTTGGCGTTTGCTCCTCCAAAAAAATTTAACGCAATTTTTGGACATCAATGTCAATTATCAAGGAAGAAATAGCGAAACAAGCAGAACCATTCATACAGGAAATATCCAACTGAGAGCGTTTTTTTAAAGTTAAACTTTTTTCAATTTTGAAAGTCTAATTCTAAATTTCTCCTTATTTTTACAAAGTGCCCAAAATCAAATATGATGTTAAAGAAAATAATTCTATTTTTTATATTAATTTCTAATGTAAACTACGCTCAATTGAGTAACAAACATTGGATTCCACCCATACATGCTAGAAGCGGAGAAACATATGTTCAAGAACATTTGCTCTACCTTTCAACACCTGAGCCTACACCATTTCAGGTAACGGTTACTGATGGAAGTGGTACACCAATAGCTGGATCTCCATTTACCATTTCACAAGGCAATCCGCAATCGGTAGTTATTGGTAACACCCAACCTTCCGTAATGATGTTGTCGCTTGCCGATTTGAATATCCCAAAAACAGACAAAGGATTGATTGCTGAAGGGACAGGTGAATTTTATGCAAGTTTTAGATTACGAGCACAAAATCATGCTGAAATTTTAGTTTGTAAAGGAACTACTGGAGCGGGGACGTCTTTTCGCTTAGGAAGTTTACCCATGACAAGTCCTGGTAGTCTCCGAAATTTTGTAGCCAGCTTTATGGCTACCGAGAATAATACTGTAGTAACTTTAAGTGATTATGATACCGGAGTTGTATTTGCGTCAGGCACTGGAAATATTACCAACGATACGCAAACTTTTAATTTGAATGCGGGCCAATCCGTAACCGTTTCCGGATATACAGATTTTGCCGCGAACCTCTCTGGATTTGTGGGAGCCTTACTAACATCCAATAAGCCTATAGTAGTAAACACGGGTAATGCCACTGGAGGTATGCTTGGAGAAAATAGTGGACAGGATTTCAATTTGGACCAAATTGTGCCAATTGATATTGTTGGTGATGAATACATCGTAGTAAAGGGAAATGGAAGTGCTAATACCGAAAGACCGATTGTAATCGCTACGCAAAACAATACACAAATATTTATTAACGGGAATGCAACACCCGTAGCTACCATTAATGCTGGAGACTACTATTTAGCACCTTCTTCATTCTACACCGGAAATGCTAATCAGAACATGTTCATTTCAAGTGATCGCCCTGTATATTTGTATCAAATTATTGCAGGGGCCTTTTCTGATGCGACTTCCGGCTTAAATTTTATTCCTCCTTTGAGTTGTTTTTGGCAAAAAAGTGTAGACATGATACCGAATTTCAATTCTATTGGGTCTTCAAATTATCCTAACAGCGAAATTATTGTTGTAACAGAAACTGGATCAACTGTATCCATTAACGGTGTACCTACCACTGCAATTCCTCAAGCCGTAACGGGCAATACAAATTGGGTAACCTATCGCATCACCGGACTTTCTGGAAATGTACGTATTGACTCAACAGGCGCATTGGCAGCTGGCGTTTTTGGCGCTGTAAATGTAGCAGGATTTGGTGGTTATTATTCCGGATTTGGGAGTTTACCCCAAGATACCGAAATTACATTGTGTTCCAATCAAACGGTAAATTTATTCAATGCAATTACCGGTAATCCAGAAGCCAATGGCACATGGACGACTCCTGTAGGTGCGCCCCCTTTAAGCGGAAACAATTTTAATGGCGCTGTAAACACTCCTGGTGATTATATTTATTCGTTTACGAAAAATTGTGACAACTCTAATTTAGTAATTAATATTACCGTTTCAGTAACCGTTCAACAAGCCCCATTTGTTGGATCCAATAATACCTTATCAATTTGTCGTAATGCAAGTCCTGTAGATTTATTTACAATTTTAGGAACGGGCATTACTACTGGAGGTAACTGGCTGCCGGCATTGGCTTCTGGAACCGGTGTGTATAACCCAGCCGTTGATGTTAGTGGTACGTATACCTATACCATCCCCGCAAGCACAACATGTCCTAGTGTTTCTTCAAGTATTGTAGTGACCAATAATCCGCTACCTGCTGTGAGCAATCAAACGATTACCACTTGTAGCGATGTAGCCCTAAACTATGATTTGGACGCATTGATATCAGGAACAGGAGATACTTTTATCTATACCGTAGCTTCAAGCGATGCTACAAACGTTCCACCTTCAAGTCCGAGAACGACAGCTTCTGCAACAAATATTACGGATGTGTATACCAACACAACAACTGCACCCGTAATTATTTCGTATACCGTTACACCTATAAGTTCAACGGGCTGTATTGGAAGTGCATTTATCATTGCCGTTACCGTTAACCCAGAACCTGTAGTGTCCAACCAAACGGTTATAACCTGTAGTGATGCAGCCTTAAACTTTGATTTGGATGCTTTGATCACAGGATCTGGAGATACCTTTAGCTATACCGTAGCTTCAAGCGATGCTACAAACGTTCCACCTGCAAGTCCTAGAACGACAGCTTCTGCAACAAATATTACGGATGTGTATACCAACATAACAACTGCTCCGGTAATTATTTCGTACACCGTTACACCTATAAGCTCAAATGGTTGTGTAGGAAGTGCTTTTACAGTTGCTGTTACCGTTAACCCAGAACCTGTAGTATCCAACCAAACTGTTACTACGTGTAGTGATGTGGCCTTAAACTTTAGTTTGGATGCACTGATATCAGGAGCAGGAGATTTCTTTATCTATACCGTGGCTTCAAGCGATGC